>NZ_JAFCLY010000040.1:0-80257 GCF_018130185.1 Bradyrhizobium sp. AUGA SZCCT0182
AGTTTGTTGGCTTGATTGCTCCCGCAGCCCAGGCTGGTATCGCGAAGCCGGCAGCTGTGTACGAGCTGAAGGACCAGGACACCCTCAGCTTGCTGATCCGCGCTCAGCGCAACTGGTAATCCAGTCGTTTGATCAAGTACTAACAGAGCCCCCGGCGGGAAACTGCCGGGGGTTTTGCTTTGGGCCGAGTTCACTGACCTCGTTCGTTGCATGCGGGTCACCCGCGCTTCTTCAGTCGCAGGAACGAGGATCGTTAGCGAAAGGCCGCACGCGGGCTCCCGAGGGAAGCCTTGTGTGCGGCCTTTGTTGTCATTCCCTTGGTCGCCCGGTTTCACCCGGCTGTGCTCGACCATGTTGGCTTATGGTGAGAGCGTTTTCCTCCTCGCCAGTTCGTGAGTTCCACCGATGCTCTTGACAGACAGCGTTTTTCTGGGCCCTTGCTTGACTCCATTTCCGGCGCATAGTGATTTGGCGCGACGAAGCCGGCGACATCGATATTGAAATGAAAAACGAACTCCATCTCAAATTTCGCTGTCCTCGAGAGCTCGAGGGCCATTTGCCCTTGCCAGTGCCGGCGACCCAAGGCGTTCCCGACTGGCTCAAAACGATGCCGGCCACAGCCTTCAGTTCAATCAACATTCGCGAGGAGGAGACGGTAAAGCGGTGCCCACCGTTCATCGATGCGATGACCCATGGTTTCTTGATACCGCTGGTCTGCGATTTAAGGGTCGCAAGCGGCGAAATCACTTGGGACAACGAAATTCCACCAGGCGGAGCACTCGATTTTCCCCGTTCGCCCATCGGATTTCACGATGAGGGTCAGGTCACCGGTACGCCACTGTTTGAAGCCGACCGCTTCGTTATCAAATTCCACAATCTGTGGACCATCGAAGCCCCGGAAGGGTACGGCGTGTTCTTCACCCATCCCGTCAATCGCTTTGATCTGCCCTTCACCACGCTAAGCGGACTGGTCGATTGCGACCGCTATCACGATACCTGGGTGCACTTTCCGGCGCATTGGCATAACCGAGGATTTGAGGGTGTCATCCCAAAAGGCACGCCGATCGCGCAGTGCATCCCTGTCAAACGAGAAAACTGGATCGCGCAAATTTCTTCCTTCACGGAAGAAGAGACGCAGCGGGTTAGCGCATTGCAAAAAAAGATAGGACGAGAGCCCGGATTGTACAGGCGGAATTTCAGAACGTAGCTACTCAGGGCGGTTCTTGCCCAGGAATTTCGCCACCGCACTCGGCCGGAAAAAGAAGCGGCCATGCGAGGAAGCGGAAAGCGCGTAGGCAGCACGGCCGAGCATCTGAGGCCGTCCGCGTATTACGGAACGCAGGGCGGTCTCGCCACCATTGCGCTCCCCCATCTCCAGCAGGCACGCGGCAAGGTTGGCGCGCGCCAACGGATCTTGCGGACGCAGGCCGAGCGCGTGGCGGAAGGCATCGGCAGCTGCCGCGTAGTCGCCGTCAAGGAGCAGTGCCCGTCCGAGTTCTGTCAAGATGTCCGGGCGTCCCGGCGCTGCATCGCGAGCGACAATCAGGATGTCGCGAGCCTTTGCGCGGTCATTGTTCTCAAGTAGCAGGCGCCCCAGATCGACTTTCAAGTCGATGCTTTCAGGAGCCAACGCAAGGGCATCCTCGATGGTCCTGATCGCCTCGTTGAGTTGTCCGGCTTTGGAAAGCTGGCCTGCGAGTTCCTGAAATGCAGGCAAATACGGCGGGCGCCGCGCAGCGGTGCGCTGTAATTGTTCGATCCCATCCGCCGAGCGCCGTGAACCGCACAATACGGCACCAAGCAAGGTTTCGATTTCCGCGTCGCTGTTACGGCGCATCACCCTTTCGAGTGGCCCGATCGCCTCAACGTGACGATCTTGAGCCATCAAGGCATGCGCCAAAACGAGCACCGCGCTCCTGTCGGTGCGGTTCGATTTCAGGATGTCGGTTGCAAGCAGCTTGGCCCGATCGAATTGCTGCATTTGCAGTGCGAGCGAGGCTTGTTGCAGTGCCTGGTCACGGGAATTGTTCTGCCTGCTGTTCACGACGTCGACTCTAAACCACTTCTGCCGAGCGTCCAACAGCAGTCGCGTGAGGCCAAAGGCTATTTCATTCGCCTTCAGTCACTTCGGGGAGCATGTCGCTTCGGCAAGCCGTATGAGCTCGACTTGGGAATGCGTGTCTGTTTTCTTAAATATCTCGCGCAAATGCCAACGAGCGGTAGCCAAAGTAAGGCCCAACTTCTCAGCGGCAAAAGACAGAGTCTCGCCTTCCGCAAGAAGCGCCGTCAGCGTGCCTTGACGCGGGCTGAGACGAAGAGATTTTGAAAGTTCAACCGAATCGAATTTTTGATTTGACCTCTTTTGCGGGAGCGCCAGGTATCCAGTTCGCGACGAATCATCATTGAAAGTCGCCGTAAAACTCCGTTTCGGATGGTTGCGCCGTATCGGCCCACCGAGTCGGCTACTTGGTGGGGGCATCCCTGCCGATGCAATTGTCAGCCTCAAGACGCTGGCTTTTACGATTCGCATAATTTCTGCGCGAGCGTTGTAGATGTCACCATGGGCTCGTTCTTCTATGCCAATCCGCAGATTGACCAACTGCTCGGAGAAGTCCGGGAGAGCCCTATTCTCGTCTAAGAATTCGAAAAACGAACGCTCGAAATCTCCATAAGACCACCCGAATTTAAAACATTCGTCCCGCTCCAGGACGGCTTCGCAGATGAGGCTTTTCGAATTCCCGTTGCTGTGAAATTTCACCGGGCTGTTGCAATAGGCGCACGTAGTAAGCCCGGCAAAGAGGTTCGTGATAAGTCGACCCTTGCGCCCTCGACCGATTGCCAAATTTCGCTGGCGGGCCTCCTGCGCGGCTTGGAATAGACTTTCCTGGATGACGGGTGGGTAATAGCCAGGCTCCGGATATCCAACCGGATGCTCTTTGCCCTCTATAGTTTGCTTCCTTTGATATTCACCGATCGTTGCCCTGCTGCTCAGCATGTTGTGGATCGTCGATTGATCCCAACGCTTCGAAGTCCCAAATGCAGGAACCTTCTTTGAATTCAGCAATTTTGCGATCGTGTAGCCGCCTAAGCCTGCAATGCTCAGCTCGAAGATCTGTCTGACTATTTCGGCCCGTTCGGGGATGTAGACAAACGAAGTTCGGTCTTCAGACAAGCCCAACCAGCCTGGAGCCTTCTTAATTTTCTTTGCCATCCGAGACCTATCGCAACGCGTGCAGTTTACCGGACGGCCGAGAAATACGCGCTGGGAGCGTGGCGAGCGGGGCGCACCGTCCATCAAGACGGCTAGGGGCGATCACCGCCTCACGACACTCAAATCAAGTGACCCATTCGCCAAGTCAAAAGGAGGACATCCGTCACTCTAAGGCTAGAACAAAGTATGAAACGTCATGTTGCGACCGTGTTGCGTGGAGTGATTGGGAAAGGTTGGTAAGCCGTTGATTACGTTAGTATGCCGTTGCGACGTCTTGCAACACCAAAACAGGCAATAGAACGAAGCCATAACGGGCAAAAGTGATTATTCCCCAATCACTTATGATGGCGCACTCGGAGAGATTCGAACTCCCGACCCTCGGAATCGAAATCCGATGCTCTATCCAGCTGAGCTACGAGTGCCTGTAGCCCGCCCGATTATCAGACTTGTCCGGGCAGGGCCAGCAGCGGAACGTTTAGTAACAGGGGTGCCGGCCGCCCTGGCCGATGTAGGCGGCCGCGCCCTGGCGGCAGTGGTTTGTTGAGGGGCCGTCATAATAGGCAAAAGTGCCGGGCTGGGGGCCGGGCCCGTAATTGTGCAGGTAGCTGATCGGGTAGGGCAACGGCCAGTGCTGGCGGTGGTGCCGGTTATGGCGGGCGTCCGCCAGGCTCGGCGCCAGGGCCGCGGCAGCAAAGAGGGCGGCGGCGATTAAAGACTTGGCTTTGGGCATTTTGATTCTCCGGAAAATCCCACTGGAAACTAGACAGTTTTGGCCGGTTCGGGGGGAATTTTACGCAAAACGACAGGAAAAGCTCCGGAAAACTGGCGGAAGCTTGCCTATTTTTGGCCCCTAAAGGATGCTTAACGAAATCCCAACACAGTCCGGCCAAGGTTCTGCGGTGTGGTCTGGACCTCAAGGACCACCTTCCGCTTTGACAAGGCTATCTGGTTCCCAATCGACCCATGCGCATCACGTCCCTTGCCCTGCTGTCCCTCTCGGTTCTGGTCGCGACCCCGGCGCGGGCCGATCTGCACATCACGCGCGACCATGGCGGCTACGTCGAGGAATACAAGACGAAGTACAAGCGGATCCGCGAGCGCAAGGAACGCGTCATCATCGACGGCATCTGCAACTCGGCCTGCACACTGGTGTTCGGCATCGTGCCGATGAACAAGATCTGCGTGACGCCCAAGGCAAGCCTCGGCTTCCACCAGGCCTATTACGACAAGGCCTTCACCTTCGGCATCAAGGTTACGAGCTCCGACGGAACGTCGGACCTGATGTCCTATTATCCGGACACCGTGAAGGACTGGATCCGCCGCAATGGCGGGCTCACCACCGAAATGAAGAAGATCAAGAACGGTGGCGAGCTCTGGAAGATCGTCGATCCCTGTCCGGAAGCGTTTTGAACCGAGCGCAATCGCGCTGGCTGTGTGTCATCACCACTCCCTAAAACGTCACCACGCCACGGATCGATTCCCCGCGCTTCATCAGTTCGAACGCGTTGTTGATTTCGCTCAGCGGCATCACATGCGTGATCATCGGGCCGATCTGGATCTTGCCCTGCATGTACCAGTCGACGATCTTCGGCACGTCGGTGCGGCCGCGCGCGCCGCCGAACGCGGTGCGACGGATCCGCGCGATCAGTCCTTGCCGCATGGCATATGATCGGGCACTACGCTTTCGCAAATGAACCGTGACCTTGAAGATCTTGCCGCGCGGGCGGCGCCGGCGATTTTCGTCGTGCTGTGGAGCACCGGCTTCATCGCCACCAAATACGTCGTCAACAACGCCGATCCGTTGACCTATCTCGCGATCCGGATGGCGCTGGTGGTCGTCTTGATGGCGGTGATTGTCGCGATCGTGCGGCCCCGCTGGCCGGATCGGATCGGCATCTTCCACAGCGCCGTCGCCGGCATTCTGGTGCACGGGTTCTATCTCGGCGGCACCGCGATTGCGATTGCGCATTCGATTCCCGCGGGGCTGTCCGCGCTGATCCCCGGCCTGCAGCCGATCCTGACCTCGACCATCGCCAACCGCTGGCTCGGCGAGCGCGTCACGGCCATTCAATGGGCCGGACTTTTGCTCGGGCTCGCGGGCGTGGTGCTGATCCTGCACAATCGGCCGATGAGCGGCGACGCGGGCTGGGGTTGGCTTGCCTCCGGCGTGTCGCTGGTCAGCATCACGCTGGGCACGCTCTACCAGCGGCGGTACTGCAACGCGATCGACTGGCGCGCGGGCAATCTCGTGCAATACATCGCGGTTACGATCTTCTTCGGGCTCGGGGCATGGCTGTTCGAGAACAATGTGGTGCATTGGACCACGGAGTTCGTGCTCGCGCTGAGTTGGCTGGTCGTGGTGCTGTCGATCGGATCGATCGGTTTGTTGTACTGGCTGATCCGCCGCTCGGCCGCGACGTCGGTGGCGAGCCTGTTCTATCTGGTGCCGGCGGTGACGGCGCTGATGGCCTATGTGCTGTTTGGCGAGCAGCTCGATGGAATCGCGCTTGTCGGCATGACCGCGTGCGCGGCCGCGGTGTTTCTGGTCAACCGGCGCACTGCCTAGAGCCTTTTCCGTTCCGATGGAATCGGAACGGGGCTCTAGATTTTTGATTTGACGCGTTTTCTTGACGCGAACCGGTGTCCACTTCGCTGGAAAACGCTCTAGTTCAGCGATTGCGAATGCTCGCATAGGCCGCGAGCGCGCGTTCACGACCAACCTTGTGCTCGATGATCGGCCGCGGATAGGTTTTGCCGAGTTCGATGCCGGCGCTTGCCAGTTCAAGCGGTGTCGCGGTCCAGGGTTGATGGATCAAATTGTCAGGCAGTTGCTTCAGCTCCGGCACCCAGCGCCTGACGTAGACGCCATCGGGATCGAACTTCTCGCCCTGCAGGATTGGATTGAACACGCGGAAGTAGGGGGCGGCATCGGCGCCGCAGCCGGCGACCCACTGCCAGTTGGCCGGATTGCTGCCGGCATCGGCATCGACAAGCGTGTCCCAGAACCATTGCTCGCCCTCGCGCCAGTCGATCAAGAGATGCTTGACGAGGAACGAGGCCACCACCATCCGCACACGGTTGTGCATCACGCCGGTGTGCCAGAGTTCGCGCATGCCGGCGTCGACAATGGGGTATCCGGTCTGCCCGCGCTGCCACGCGCGCAATGCCTTGGTGTCGTGCTTCCAGGGAAACGCGTCGAACGATGGCTGCAGATTGCGCGTTGCGAGATCCGGCACGTCATAGAGCAGATGACGGCAGAATTCGCGCCAGCCGAGTTCGCTGAGGAACTTATCGATATCGGATGACAGGCGAGGGTGCTCGGCGGCGGCGAATTTTGCGGCGTGCCAGGCCTGACGCGGGCTGATCTCGCCGAAGCGAAGATGCGGCGACAGAAGCGAGGTGCCCTCGCGGTCGGGGCGGTCGCGATCACCGGAATAGCCGGCGATACCGCCGGCGAGGAATGCCTTGAGCCGCGCCTGCGCCGTGGCTTCGCCAGGCCGCCAGTTTTCGCGCAAGCCGCAAGCCCAATCGGGGCGGGTTGGTTCGAGATGCCAGTCTTCCAGCGCATCGCTGGCAATATCGGATTTGCCGTTCAGCTTCTTCGGCGCCGGCAGCGGCTTTGGCGGATCGCCGAGGGATTGCACCCGCCGCCAGAACGGCGTGAACACCCGCAGGCCGCGGTTCTCCTTGTTGCGGATCTGGCTCGGCGCCACCAGCAGGTCGCCGGGAAATCTGTGAGTGGCAACACCACCGAGCGCCGCCGCGACCTGATCCGCCACCCGCTGGTGGGGTGCCTGCGCAATCTCGTTCCAATAGACGGCGCCGGCATCGACCTCGCGCGCAAGGCTGGCAATGACCGTTGAGGCCGACCCTCGGCGCAATACCAGGGACGCGCCCCGATCCCGGAGGCTCTCCTGCAAGGCGCGCAGCGACCGCGCCAGCCACCAGCGGGCAGCACCTCCGAGCGGACGAACGCCCGGCGTCCTCTCGTCGAGCACGAAAATGCATACAACCGGCGCTTGTGTGTTGGCGGCCGCATGCAGGGCGGGATGGTCCGAAAGGCGCAGGTCGTCGCGGTACCAGACGATGGCAGGGCGAGGACTCGTCATGCGCGTATAGATTTCATCAAATTCCCAAGCCTTTGCCTAGGGTTGCATCCATTAATCCGATCGTAAGCAAGAACCGTCAAATTGAGCCCGATTTTGGGGAAAATTGCACATGTCCTTGCCGTCGTTTGGAAAACTCCTGCCGTCGCTGAAGCTTCGTCTCGGCACCAAAGCGGTCATCTCGGCCGTCCTCCTGATCGCGGTGAATACCGCGCTGGTGGTGGGCGCGGCCTATTGGTCGCTCAACTCTGAGTTCGGCGACCGGGCGCTTCGCGACATCGAGGTCAATCTGCGAACGCTGGCGCTGTCCTTTGCCGAGACCTACCCCGACGCCAAGATCACGCTGAAAGACGGCATGGTCGCCAAGGCCGAAGCGGCAAAGATGCCAGAATTCAAGGACCACGCGATCGTCGATCGCTCGGTTGGCTATGTCGGTGGCAACGCGACGCTGTTCGTCTACGACGAGGCCAGCAACCAGTTCGTCCGCCGCTCCACCAACGTGAAGAAGGAAAATGGCGACCGCGCCGTCGGCACCCAGCTTGCACCTGACCATCCCGGACAACCGATCCTGCGTCGCGGCGAGGCCTATAAGGGGCCGGCCACGCTGTTCGGCAAGACGTTCATGACGGCCTATTACCCGATCGCGAATTCGACCGGAAAGGTCATCGGCGTTCTCTATGTCGGAATTCCGATGGCGCAGTTCGAGACCATGCTGTCGCGTGCCATTCAGAACATGGCGATCGCAGCGGCCATTGCAGCGCTTCTGGTGATGTTGCTGACGATGCTGATCGTGCGCCGCGTGACCAAGCCGCTGATCTCGGTCACGGCCTCGCTCACCGCCATCGCCAACGGCAACAGTGACGTCGAGATCGATTGCCACGAGCGCATGGACGAGATCGGCGAGATCGCGCGCACGGTAGCGGTGTTCAAGAACAACTCGCTCGAGCGCCGCCGGCTTCGCGACGAACAGACCGCGGCCGCGGCTGCCGCCGTCGAACAGCGCAAGGCCGAATTGCGCGGGTTCGTCGACGAGTTCCAGACCAGCGTCGGCGGTATCCTCGACAAGGTGCTGAATTCCTCGGGTGAATTCGAGCGCGTGGCCAAGCAACTCACCGAGACCGCGCGGACCACCGCCGGGCTGTCGGGCCAGTCGGCGGGCGCGTCGGAGACCGCCTCCGAGCATGTCCGCACCGCAGCCGTTGCTTCCGATGAACTCTCCAACTCGATTGCCGAGATCACCCGCCGCGTCCAGGAATCGAACGGGATCGCGGCCGACGCCGTCAAGCAGGCCGCGGCCACCGACCAGCGCATCAACGAGCTGTCGGAGGCGGGCGCGCGGATCGGCGACGTGGTGAAGCTGATCACCTCGATCGCCGAGCAGACCAATCTTCTGGCACTCAACGCGACCATCGAGGCCGCCCGCGCCGGCGATGCCGGCCGCGGGTTTGCCGTGGTGGCCCAGGAGGTCAAGAGCCTCGCCGGCCAGACCGCCAAGGCCACTGAGGAGATCTCGAGTCAGATCGGCAGCATGCAGCTTGCGACCGAAGAGTCGGTCAGCGCGATCAAGGCGATTGGCCAGACCATCGAGCGCATCAGCGATATCGCGACCTCGATTTCGGCCGCGGTCGAACAACAGCGCGGTGCGACGGCGAACATCGCCCAGAGCGTCCGGGCCGCCGCGAGCGGGACCGCCGACGTCGCCGTCAACATCCGCAACGCTGCGCAGGGCGCGGGCGAGACCGGCGAGACTTCCAACCGCATGTTTGCCTCGGCGCAGGCGCTGTCGGGCGAGAGCCTGCATCTGAAGGCCGAGGTCGAGAAGTTCCTGGACCGCGTTCGCGCGGCCTGATCGCAATCTGGCTGCTACCAATCTTTTCCTTGACGCCGGTTCTGATGACATCAAAACCGGCGTCATATTTTTTCTGACGCCTTGAAAGCGCGATGAACCGTTACTGTTTCGGCTGCGGCACGATCCGGATGTAGGGCTTCGGCGACTTCCAGCCCTGCGGATAGATCGTCTTGGCCTCGTCGTCGGTGACTGAGCCTGCGATGATGACGTCTTCGCCCTGTTTCCAGTCGGCCGGGGTCGCGACCCGATGCTTGGCCGTCATCTGCAGGGAATCGATCACGCGCAAAATTTCCTGGAAATTGCGGCCCGTGGTCATCGGATAAACCAGCACCAGCTTGATCTTCTTGTCCGGTCCGATGATGAAGACGTTGCGCACGGTCTGGTTATCGGCAGCGGTCCGCGTTGCGGCATCCCCCGAGGTGGAGGCGGGGAGCATGTCGTAGAGTTTTGAGACGTTGAAATCGGTGTCGCCGATCATCGGATAGTTCGGCGCCGCGCCTTGCGTCTCCTTGATGTCCTCGGACCATTTCGAATGCTTGTCGACGGGATCGACGCTGAGCCCCATCAGCTTGACGCCGCGCTTGTCGAATTCAGGCTTCAACTTTGCGAGAGCGCCGAGTTCGGTGGTGCAAACCGGGGTGAAATCCTTCGGATGCGAGAACAACAGCGCCCAATTTGAGCCGATCCAGTCGTGGAATTTGAGTTTGCCCTCGGTGGTCTGGGCTTCGAAGTCCGGGGCGACTGCGCCAATCTGGAGTGCCATGGTACACCTCATCTCATTAAAGTTGCAGGAGAATTTCTGTTGATCTGTATAAGCCCTAGCAGGGTGGAAGTGAACCTCCGGCCAAAAAAGGAGAGATCCTTCTCCGCGAATAGGGAACTCCTAGCACCTTCTTTCGATCTGCGCCCCTGCGACGAAAAATCCACAGCGGCGGTAATCGCCCGGATCGCCCCGATATCGCCTTTTATGGTCCGCAAGACCCCGGTCCCGGTTGCCGGGGACGTTCATCGGTCGTTCAACCGAACCGTGACATCAGTCACAGCGACTAATTGGCAACCATCTAAAAATCTCGGAATGCAAGTTCCGAATCGTTAACCACTCGTTTACGCCGGCATCGCAATGCTGGACCAGAAAAAGAAATTGAGAAGTGCAAGCTATGTCTGCCCCTAGTACTACCAAATCTATTGAAGCGTTCGCCGTTCTCCAGCCTTCCTGCCGCAAGACCGCCGCCCATGCGCTGACCATCGTGCGCGACGGCGTCATCACCGGCGAGGGCCCGACCACCAAGGGCCGTATCCATTTTTCCCGCGCGCTCGATGCCGATGATGCCGCCTGGTGCGCCCGCATCCTGACCGCGACCGCCGTCGAGCATCAGCCGGTCAGCCGCGCCGAAGCCGAGGCGCTGTTCGAAATCAGCGACGCCGCCGCCGAGCGCAGCGACGGCGGCCGTTTCGACGATCTGCTCGCCAAGGCGGTCGCTCATCATGCGGCGTCCGAGTCTGGCCTGCCCGTGCCGCCGCGCACGATTGCCCTGTCGCCGGACACCGACATCGAAAGCTGGGCCCCGGCCAAGGCCGTCAACATCGACACCAAGGTGCTGGAGTGGATTGCCGCCCAGATGCGCGGCAAGCGCCGCTCCAACCACGCGCTGGCGGCGATGGTCGCGACCCTGGTCGGCGCCGCCGCACTGCCGCTCGCGCAGCTGCCGGGCATGCTGGACATGGGGATGATGTAACGTCATTCTTGCATCGTTGAATTCAAAACGGCGGGGATTTTCCCCGCCGTTTTTGTTTGACGGAGCAGGGCGGCTCCGTTTTTGTTTGACGGAGCACGGCGGCTACTAAATCGTCATTGCGAGCCAACGGGTCGCGCGAATGCGCGCCCGATGACAGGCTCCGCGAAGCAATCCATCGCACCACGCAAAGAATGGATTGCTTCGTCGCAAGTGCTCCCTTGCGCAAACGCTTTGCGTTTGTCGCAGGCAATGACGGCACGGCAAACACAGCTCGACATTCTCGCGGGACGTTGTGCCCAAGCCGTTGCCCGAGCCGCCGCTTTCCAGTCCGACCTCGAACGGGCATTGCACCACATCGCGGGCCAGAGGCCTTTAATTCCCGATCCGGCACCCCATATAGAGTCCCATGGCACAATGGAAAGCATCTGTCGCGCGGCAACCACCGAAGACCAAGGCGGAACTGCGGGAGATGCTGACCGACGCGGTCCGCAACACGCAGCCCGGTGCTGACAAAAAGCCGAAACGCTCCCCGAAGGTCGAGAACGATCCGAACAGCTTGGCCTGACAAGTTTCACAGGGAATAGCGTATGCGGCTGGTTGCCAAACCCACCGAACAAGAGATCATCGAGGGGCCGCAAGCGGTATCCTTTCAGATCGCGAACGGGAACTCGCGGCAGCGCTGCCTTCTGCAAACCGATCTTCCGACGCAGGCGCTGGCCCACAAATATCTGCTCACCAATTGGCCCGTTATCGAACGCAGGGCGCGCGAGGCTCTCGCGACCGGAGTCCTTGACGATGGTCAAATCAAACTGGCCATGGTCTAGATTCTTGTTTTGACGCGTTTTCTACGCAGATAAGTCTACGCAATCTGCGTAAGCTTGATTGCTATGCGAACCGGTGTCCACTTCGCTCGAAAACGCTATGGTTCGTTCAACAATCAATGTCGATTTTGGTCAACAGGAAATAGTCATGCTCAAGGATCGCGAGAATATCCTGAATGCGCTTCGCGAGAAGCCGCTCAAGGTCTACGAGATCATGAAACGCGCCAATCTTCCGAATGAGGAAGCCTGCCAGTCGCTGCTTCTGAAAATGCGCGACGAAGGTCTGGTGAAATTCGACATTCACAAGGGACGTTGGCTTGCCGGATGATGGCGGCTCGCCGGATGATGGCGCGGCGCGGACGACAAGTCGCCGCGCCGAAAATCGATGTCGGCTCGAATCTGGATCGCGGCTAATCCTGGCCGCGTGTGTCTCGAATGTCCCGCAAGAGCCAGGCGAGCACAAGAACCGAAGGCGTCCAGGCGAGTAGTGCTCCGATCAACATCGCTTGCGCGCTTGTCATGATGGCTCCTCCGCTTACTCTATCGACAACTTTCACCTCAACGGTTTCGGCTCATCTACGTCCGAGAGGCGGTCTGCAGTCCGGACCTGCCGCATCGCTGGATTATTTTTGGTTTGCGACAGACGGCTCGGGGCATTTGTAGAGCCATCTCCAGTAGGCCTTGTTACGATCCCGCTGACGCTTGCAGTGCTCGCGGCACCTGGACGAGCAGAACTGCCCGAAGCGCCAGCTGAAACGGACCAGCCCGAAGGGGCGGTCGCAGTTCGGATTGTCGCAACGATTTGTCATGATGCGGCCTCCGCGTTCGTTCGCAGGATCAAGCGAATGAATTTTTCCTGGCCTTGGCCGAGGCAAGAACGTCCGCAGTAACGTTCACGCGCCGGATTTCGCAGACATACTATCTTGGGTTCTTCACTGTCGCATTCGGAACAGCGTGGGCCTGTACGCATGGCGACCTCCTCCTGAGGAATTGCCATTCACTGATCGTGGTGTACTGGTTGTCGTGCCGTCGGATTTACCGGAGGGCGACGATGCCTCACTCTCGTTCCGTCCCGCCCCATATACAACTTGTCTAGATGGTTGATCGGCTTATCCCTAGGTATGACCGGCTCGAAACCGTCATTTCGGTGGGATGGAATTGTTGTTTTGGCCCTGTCGCCGGACCGATCGGAATAGCGGCGCCAGATGCCGTGCTAACCCGATCGGATCGGGTCATCGGCTGTTTTTACGCGCCGTGCCCGCGCAGTGCGGCGTCGAGGCAGTTGATCAACGCCTCGCCCGTGAAGGGTTTGGTGAGAAAGCAGCTCGCGCCGGCCTTCAGTGCTTGCATGCGCGCGTTCTCAGTCGCGAAAGCCGTGATGAAAATGAATGGCAGACGGTATCCGTCGGCAACCAAGTGAGCTTGCAGCTCGAGACCGCTCATGACCGGCATTTGAATATCTGCTATCACGCACGAGGTGTCATGCAGATGAGGCGACCGCAGGAACGCCCCGGCCGATTCAAAGGTGTGAACGACGTATCCAAGCGTTCTCACGAGATTGTAGGTCGCGGTGCGAACGGAGCCGTCATCGTCAATGATTGAAATTACGGGTGGGTGGGCCAAAGCGGTGCTTCCTGACGTGCTGGCAGAATGCCTCTTGCTGCAAGCCGCTTGAGGGCAGAGTGCGTCGCAAATCGGGGGCGGAAAATCATACTTAGGTTTGCAGGACGGGGGGATCGCTCAACGACCCGCCGCTATTGCGGCGGTGCCGGGCGCTGTATTTCGAGCGCCTGGGCCATCTTCACCAGCTCGGCCAGCGATTTCGCGGCCATTTTTCTCATGATGTTTCCGCGGTGTATCTTCACGGTGATCTCGGCAATGCCGATTTCGGCCGCGATCTGCTTGTTCATGAGCCCGGTCGTGACCAGCGCCATCACCTCGCGCTCCCGGGCAGTCAAGGTCGCAAACAGCGCGTGCAGGTCGGAGCGGATCTTTGCTTCATTCCGGCTATTTCGATCGCGTTCGATGGCCGCCGTCACGGCATCCAGCATGTCCTGATCGCGGAACGGCTTGGTCAAAAAGTCGACAGCCCCGGCCTTCATGGCCCTGACCGTCATGGGGATGTCGCCGTGGCCCGTCATGAAGACGATGGGAATGTGAATGCCTGCCTTGGCAAGGTCGGCCTGAAAGTCGAGACCGCTCAGTCGAGGCAGTCTGATGTCAAGGATCAGGCAGCTCGCAACGTCCGGAAGCTTGCTCTGCAGAAATTCAGCGCCCGAACCGAACACTTCGACCCGCAAGCCCACCGAGCGGAAAAGATTCCGGAGCGCTTCACGCACCGACACGTCATCGTCGACAACATAGACGATCGGCTCGTCCGGGCCGCCAACGTTGCGAGGCGAGTTTGAGCGGCCGGTCACGGCGTATGGTCCTCTTGATGCATCGGCAGGCTGAACTGAAACGTCGCGCCGGGCCCGACATTGATGGAGGCCGACAGTCGCCCGCCATGGGACTCGACGATTGATCGGCAGATCGACAGGCCCATGCCCATGCCGTCGGATTTGGTGGTGAAGAAGGGAGCGAACAGCCGGTCAGCATTTTGAACGGCTAATCCGACACCGGAGTCTGTCACCGTGACCAGAATCTGGTCGGCGTCCTCCTGGTGCGTCCGGATCGCCAGCTTGCGTGGTCGGTCGGTGACCGGTTGCATCGCTTCAATGGCGTTGATGACGAGGTTGAGGATGACCTGCTGCAGCTGAATCCGATCGCCGAGGACCTGGCCGAGAGCGGGAGCGAGTTCCTTCCGCAGCACGATCCGGTGGCTGAACAGTTCACGATGCAGCAAGGTGACCACCTCATTGACGACCGCATTGATGTCGAGAGGTGCTTTCTGATCGGCGGTCTTGCTTACCAGCCCGCGGACGCGCTGGATCACTTCGCCCGCCCGGTTGCCGTCATCGACAATCGAGCCCAGAGCGCTGCGCGCTTCCTGCAGTTCGGGAGTATCGCGGTCGAGCCAACGCAGCGCGGCCGAGGCGTTGGCGACGACGGCGGCAAGCGGCTGGTTCACTTCATGGGCAATCGACGCGGCCAGCTCCCCGAGCGCCGTCACGCGCGTGACATGCGCCAGTTCAGCCTGTGCCTCGTGCAGTTTCTCCTCGGCTCGCCTTCGTGCCGTGACGTCTGTCGCCGCGCCGACAAATTCGATGCCACCAGATGCATCGGTTACGGCATGCGCGGCTGCATGGACATATTTGACCGAGCCGCCGGGCATCAGCAATCGATATTCGTGATCGAAATCCCTGCCGTCGCGGGACGCCCGGTCGATGGTCTGTTGCGCGCCCGCTCGATCGTCGGGATGAATGCGTTGAATGACCATGTCGAGTGCGACTGAAGGTGCCTTTTCAAAGCCGAATATCCTGAAGGTTTCGTCCGACCAGATAATTTCGCCGGTGGCGACGCGCCAGCCGAAGCTGCCGGTGTGGCTCAATCGCTGTGCTTCGGCCAAATAGTTCCCACTCTGCCGCAAGGCGTTTTCAGCCTCCTTGCGCTCGGTGATGTCCTCGCATGCGATCAGGACGATCAGCCGGTCATCCTGCCGTCGCACGGCTTTCGCGTTTTCACGAACCCACAGCGCCGAACCGTCCTTGCGGACCTTTCGGATCTCCCAACTGTGCGTTTGCCCGATATGCGCCAGACAGATTTCAACGCTTTTTCGCACCGCGTCCCGGTCTGCTTCAAAGAAGACGCCGAGCACCGGTTGTCCCCGCAATTCGCTGACGAGATAGCCGAGCTGGGCGGCGCCAAAAGTGTTCACCGACAGGACGATGCCTTCCGCATCGACCATGAAGTACATGACGGGGTTGTGCTCGAAGACCTCCTTCCACTGCGCCTCGCTCTCGCGCAGGGCTTCTATTGCGCGTTGTTCGGCGCTTGCCCGGCTCTCAAGCGCGGCTTCCATTTGCCTGCGGGTGCTGCCTACCAGGTGCATCACGATCAATGAGGCGAGAAACAGGGCGAAAAGCAGCACGACGGCAATCAGATAGTCGGCAACCTCCGGGGCGGGACCGAGCACGAGCCAGATGCAAGCCGCCGTCAACGATGCCAAAGCCATGCCGCCGAGCAGCGATTGCTCGGCCGAGCGCCGGGATTTTAGTATCTGGTTACGCATGGCATTGGGCCGTCCGGCCCCGCGCCGCGTCGTCAGGTGATCATCACCATCGACGGCAACACGTGACCCCACGAATGAGCCGCATCCTAGCAGCTTTTCCAGGCCCGGAGGTATGGTGCATCGCGATACGCAGGTGGCTCAGAGCGCTTGACGGTCGCGGCCGTTCGTCGCGCCTGCAAGCGCCGGTTGACGATCGCGGAACGCGCAATGTCGACAACTGGATATCGCTGCGGGAGGAGGTGGCACTCCTGGTCCCTCGCAAGGCTCGGGCGGCTGATCCTAAACTTAAGTATGCTCCTCTCACCCAAATGTAACGTGCATATCAACCTCCGTTCAATGGTTCGGCGAGTCTCGGTGACTAGGCTGGCGCGATAGCCGAGCGGCAGCAGGAATCTCGCGCCATCGCTCTTGCTGATTGAACGTTGAACCTCGGCGCCGCTGTCCGGGATAGCCGCATTGTAAACATCGCTTGCGTAACGACCGCCGTCTCGTGCCGCCACAAATTCGGGGATTGAGATGCCAAAGCCAAGCCTGCAATTGATCCACTGCTCGAACGATATTCGACCGGGTGCAAAACGCCGGCAGGACAGCACCAGCTTCCAACCATACGTTATTCCTGGAGGCGCGCGATCCGTGCCGGGCGAGCGTTCATGGGAGGCCGCGCTTGATCTGGTCGATTTTGGCGTTTTGGTTTGCTATGAAAACTATCTTGCCTTCCTTGAGGCGAGTGCGACCATTCTCGGCGGCTCGAAGTGGACTAATCATGAAAAGACCCGCTAGATTGACAAGGCACGCCCGAACCACGCGTGGTGCATCGACGATCCCTTGCTCCGGGGCGTCAACGCCACCCGCGTCGGCCAGCTACGGTGTCCTTCAACTTGTCCGCAGAGCCGAAGCTGGTCACTCTGCTGAGCTGCGCATCTCAAATTGGGGGGCTGGTGCCTGATGTTATCGTCCGACAGGATCGCGCTGTTTATCGATGGCGCCAATCTCTACTCGACCTGCAGAGCGCTTGGTTTCGACGTCGATTACAAGCGTCTGCTCAAGGAATTCCAGAGCCGCGGTACGCTGCTGCGGGCGTTCTATTTCACGACCATTATCGAGGATCAGGAATACACATCGGTCCGCCCCCTGATCGATTGGCTCGACTATAACGGCTACACCGTCGTCACCAAGCTCACCAAGGAGTTCATCGACCCCAGCGGCCGTCGCAAGGTGAAGGGCAGCATGAATATCGAGCTCGCCGTCCATGCGATGGAGCTTGCCGATCATGTCGACCGGATGTTTCTGTTCTCGGGCGACGGCGACTTCCGCTCGCTGCTGGAAGCGGTGCAGCGCCGCGGTGTCCACGTGACCGTCATCTCTACCATTGTCAGCCAGCCGCCGATGGTGGCGGACGACCTGCGGCGTCAGGCGGACGCCTTCATCGATCTTGCCGAATTGAAGCCAGTGCTCGGGCGTGATCCGTCGGAGCGGCCGGTGGCACGTGAGATACGCCAGCAATCGTCGCAATTCCCGTCGCACGCGACGATCAATGGAAATGACCTCAGGTCATGATGCCTTCGGGATGTCGTCCCGCTCATCCGTGCTGTGTTTGTTCCAACGACGAATCCCCGCGCGCAAAAGGGATTCGCGTACCGTCAAGAATTGACGCGATCGCGTCCCGATGCATCATTGTGCGATGTTCGGTTTCTTCAAAGGTTGCCGCCTAGCCCGCATGAGCAGCGGGCGCTTTTGCCTGGTGCGGGATCTCGGCCTCGTCAAGGGCGGCAAGGGCATGCGGCACCATGAGGTGGTGATCGCCTTCAGCGCCCGCGAGCTGCTGAAGTGGCTGCGCCAGCCGTCGGCGAAGCGGCTTGAGCCGGACGCGAGTTCGCGAGCCAGCGTCTTGCCCCATGAACCAGAGGCGTTGGCTAACCTCGGACCACGCTCCTGAAGGCAGCCGAAAGCGCGGCAAGCGCATCGCGCGGCCGGCCGTCCTTGACCCTGGAGTGCAGCAGGACCGGCAAGCGCGGCAGATCGGGAAGCCCGAGCTTGGGCCCGACCTCAACGGCGCCGAATGGCAGCATGCGCGGCGCCAATGCAGCAACGCCGAGCCCGGCCATGACGGCGGCTGCGACCGCCGCAACGCCGCCGCCGACGAAGATTTCCGTCCAGGGCACGTTCGCCGCATCGAGCAGCCGCCCGGCCATCGCACGCACCCCGCAGGGCTCGGCCATCGTGGCAAGCGGCAAGGGCTCGCCCGCGCGATACTGCCAGCCAGGTGCTGCGAACCAGCCGAATTTCTCTTCGGTTATCACTTCCCCGTCGTCCCGCCCGGCCTCGAGGCGGACGATCACCGTATCGAGTTCGCGCCGGTCGAAGCTTTGCAGCAGGTCGCCCGACGACCCGATCCGGATTTCGATCAACAGCTGCGGGTCTTGCGCGTTCATGCGTGCGATCAGCGCCGGGAGCTCCGGCCCCGCAACATGGTCGCTGATGCCGATGGTGAGGCGCTGCCGGGCACCGGCAAATACGGCGAGCGCGCGATCGTGCACCGCCAGCAGTTCGCGGGCGTGTTCGAGAAAGGCTGCGCCCTGCGCCGAAAGCTGCACGTAGCGGGGCGTCCGCTCGATGAGCCGGCAGCCGAACCTCTCTTCGAGCCGCTTCAGCTTCAGGCTGACCGCAGCCTGCGTCGTCCGCATGGCCTCAGCCGCGCGCGTGAAGCTGCCAAGTTCGGCGATGCGGACGAAAGCCTGGACGGCATCCAGGTCGAGGGGGCGTTCGGTCATTTCCAACGATTATAGCTGATATCAGTATCCATAGCATATCAAAATAGTCGGATGGCGTTTAGCTAGGTCAGGACAAAATGGAAAGGATCAGCTGTGCCGCTGCTTCACATCTCACTGCGCGCCGGAAAGCCGGCAGCCTACCGCCAGGCGATTCTCGACAGCCTTTATCGCGCGATGCGCGAAGCGTTGAACGTGCCCGAAGACGACCAGTTCATGACCATCACGGAGCATGACGCAGCGAACTTCCGCTACGGCACCGCCTTTGGCATCGTCCGGAGTGACGATCTCGTGTTTATCCAGATCACCGTGTTCGACACCCGCACCGCGGAACAGAAGAAGGCGCTGTTCCGGCGGATCGCGGATTTGCTTGGCGAGCGCCCCGGCATACGGCCGGAGGACGTGTTCGTGAACGTGCTCGACGCCGCGAAGGAGAATTGGTCCGTCGGCCACGGGCTCGCGCAATTCGCGTGAGGCGCTGCGCGGCTTGGGAGGGCGGACTATCTCGCCGCCGTCTTCTGTTTGCCGCCGTCCACTTCCAGTCCCAGTGTGCGGCCGGGGAAGCCTGCGGCGTCAAAATAGCGCTGGGTGCCGACGCGCTGGAAGTTCAGCACGGTGCGCAAGCCATTCGCTGACGGCCTCGACGTCACGGTGCCGGTATAGGCCTGCGGCGTCGCGCCGTTGGGCATCGCTTCGGTCATGACGCGGCCGATCAGAGTGCCCTTGGGCTTTTGCGTTAGCCCCATGATCTTCGCCGCCGTGGCACCGACATCGGCGTTGCTGACGGGCAGAGCGTCGACATAGCCCGACTTGAAGTCCGGCCCGATCGCCGCTGTGAAGTTCAGGGTATCGCCGCGGGAAAAGCTGCCATGCATGCCCTGGCCCTGGCGCAGGATCGTGTCGGCAATCTGGACCGAGCAATTGGTCGGCTCGTCGCAGCCCGACGACCAGGAGCGGAAATTGACCACGATTTGGGGATGCGGCGTGACGGCCTTGCCCTTGAGGCCGAGCTGCGACATCGGCAACGTGCCCGGGAAGTTCCCGAGTTCGTCATCGACGAAGAGACCGCTGACATAGTCTTGCTCCAGCAGCGCCTTGATGGTGCGGTCGGCGAGCTTGCGTTCCTTGCTGGGAATATAGATCAGGTCCGATCCACCGTTGGTGGCGATCACCAGATCGGGCTTGGTGGGGTCCTTGCCGAGCACGCCGTTGCCGGCCCTGGGGTGGGCGTTACCGGCCACCGGTGCATTCTTGTCGTTGGGGTCGAACAGCGGCAGGTTCAGCGCTTTCGCAAGGTCGATCGCAAGGAAGCCCATGGGGAGGAAGTCCTTGGGCGTGTCGTCATAGGAGATCTTCGCCGACGGGCTGGTCTTGCTCTCCTTGGAGATCGTCGAGAAACCGTGGTCGGAGGAGACGATGATGTTGGTCGAGGCGGTGAGGCCGAGTTCATCCAGCGCCTTGCGCAACTGCGCCAGATTGTTGTCGGCATTCCTGATGCCGGCCATCGAGGTCGGGCCGTTGATCCCGGGCGTGATGGTGTTGAGGCTGTCGCCGGTATTGTGCTGGCTGCCATCGGGGTCGCGCGACCAGAACACCAGCACGAACGGTTTGTTGCGCGCCTTGAACATCGGCAGCACGACCTTGGCGGCGACGTCGGCCATGTAGGCCTGCTGCGCGACGTTGGCTGATGTGGTGCCCGGCGTCCTGGCGTCGCCGGCCTTGCTGTTGTCGCCGCGCGGCGTCGTCACAAGCGGAAGGTTGGCCTTGGTCAAGGCTTCCTTCATCTCGTCGGACAAGGGAAACGCCGTTCTTGCCGCCGGTGGAATCGTCGATCACGATCGTGTTCTTGCCGCGGTCGGTGTGGTCGAACAGCAAGGTCGGGCCGAGCTTGCCGATCGCGGCGGTCGAGAAACCTTTCGCGCGCGCCAGCTTCAGGATGGTTTCCTCGTTGAGGTAGTCGCCGTGGAAATGATCGTCGATGTCGGCGAGCACGGCGTCGTTTTCGATGAAGGGGACGACGGTGTCGCCGGCCGGCACCGAGGAATAGCCGGTATAGATCGTGTTGCTGAAGGTGCCGGTGTCGCCGAGATAATGGCCGCTCGCCATGGCGGAGCTGTTCGCCATCGTGAAGGTCGGAAACAGCGAGTGCGAATTCCTGAAATTGACGCCCTTGTCGCGGATTTCGGCCATCGCGGGCGCGGTCTGCGGCGTCACGATGCGCCCGCGCAGGCCGTCCGGCACGAACAGGATCAAATTGCGCGGCGTGGCGTTTTGCGCCGACGCGGCACTTGCGGTCAGCGTGATCAGACTTGCGGACAGCAATACGAATGTACGGCGCATCAGTCTCTCCCCATCAGAAGCATTCCGGCGATAGCGGTCGCCTCCGTTTAGTTTTGGTCTGCGACAGCATTGTTACACCGGGGCGGAACCGACTCAGGTGGCGATGGAACCCGATTCAGAATGCCGATCTTTGATTGGCTCGGCCGGAAACATTACTGCTTTCAGCCGTTCTCCATGGAAGGAGATTGCCATGAGCACCTTCAGAGAGAAAGCAGAGGCGCAAACCGAGCAGGTGATTGGACAGATGCTCGGCGATGAGTTGCTGGTGAGAGAAGGCCAGTCGCGGTTGCGGGAAGCGGAGAGTGAGGCTGAACCCTCCGAGGATCGGGCCAAAGATCGAGACGAGGGTGCGGATCAGGGCATCATCCGTGACGAGCGCGGACAGGAGCAGCCAAAGGACAAGGCGCGTGCCCAGCAGGTGAGCCGCGTGGATAACGGCGGCGATCCGCCTGGCAAGAAGGCCTAGGCGCTCGCTCGCCGATGAGAGGCCATGCACCGCGCCCCGAAACGCAGGATATCGATATGAAAAACCAGCTTGTTTCCGACAATCCCGGTGGGCGGATCCACGTCGTCATTCTGGATTCCGGCGAAGAAGCGTTTGCGGCGCTGACGCGGTTTGCGAACGAAGCAAAGATGACGGCGGCGTCCGTCACGGCGATCGGCGCCTTCGAAAAGGCCGTCGTCGGCTGGTTCGATTTTGCAACGAAGACCTACAAGAAGATCGAGGTCAATGAACAATGCGAAGTCCTGAGCGCGCTCGGCGACGTCGCCGTTGGCGATGACGGCAAAGCCAGCCTTCACGTCCACATCGTGCTCGGACTGTCCGACGGATCGACGCGGGGCGGCCATTTGCTTGCCGGCACGGTGCGGCCGACACTCGAGGTGGTCCTGACCGAAGTCCCCGCCAGGTTGCGGCGGAAGAAGAGGACGGATCTGGGGATCGCGCTGATCGATGCCGGCTGACGTTGCCTTTTGGAATAATTGTAAGCTCTAGTTCCCCGATTCTTCTTGTCGTGATGGCGCGGCCTGAACTACCTGTCCAGCGCCGCTATCAAGCGCCGTAAGCGTCTCACGTGAGGCAACGCATCACCCGTCATGGTCGGGATAGATGCGCAGTGCCCTTTATCTCGTGATCGACTGACCAGATTTTCCAAAGAGAAGAGCATGTTTGCCATTCGAAAGTTGCCGGCGCGCTTTGCGCCGGTCGTGCTGCCCTTGGTGTTGTCCGTCCTGATGACGTTTGTCGTGTCGATGATTTCGACACTGAGGAGCCTGGGTCCGACGCCGGCCTTCCTCGCGACCTGGCCGGGTGCGTGGGCGATATCCTGGCTGGTCGCGTTTCCGACCCTGCTAGCGGTATTGCCGCTGGTGCGGCGGATCGTGGCGCTGGTGGTTGTTGTGTCCCCACGCAGGTGATCTGAAGGATAGATGCGACGACAGCCGGACACGGCTGTCGTCGTTCCGGCCTTTCTCATTTCCGGCGTGGGCCGTCGGCTAGCTTGACGCGCGGAACACGTCGGCAGGGGCGCTGCGGGTAGGGTGCATTCTCAGGTAGCAGAAATGCGAATCGTCACAAATATTTGCCGCCGGACCCAGGCCGTAAGCAAACGTTTAGCCGAGGCCTATAAAATACCGGTGATCACGTCCTATGTTAACCACCGGTTAATCATGCGCCTCCAGCCGATGAGCTCCGACAAGTCTTGGCGTTCGATCAAGGCGCAATGGAAGAAGGACGCTGAAAGCGTCGGCGAAGACTTTTCCACGTTTTCGAACGGAAGCTACGCGGCGTTCGACGCCCTGACCAAGGATGGCGACAACCCGACGCTGTATTGCCTTTCGGACGGCGAGAAGATTCACGCGGCCTGTCAGGTCAGCCGCCTGATGATGAGCAAATTCCCGACCCCGATCCTGCGCGCGCGCTTTGTCGTGGTCTCGCCGCTCTATGAACTCGGAGTCGCTACCGCAGGCCAATACGCGCAGACCATGGTCGCCCTGTTCTCCGGGATCGTTTGGTTGTCGCGCGACACGCTGTCGGCGGGTCATGTCCGGTTCTTCCTCAAGAGCCCCGGCGATGCGCAGTTCTTCGCGGCGCTGCAGGTCGTGACAGAGCTTTCGCCATTCTCGGCATTCGCGATCGACGGGGCCTTGATCGAGTGCAGTTTGAAAGAGTTGGAAGTTCCGGAAATGGCCTGATCCGGGCGCACGCTTTAACCCCGCAATAACTGATTTTGCTAACGCCCTCTTGGGTTGTCTTCCCGTACAAAAGCGACCGTGGGGGCAGGCAAAATGCCGGGTAGTGCATCGGATAGCGTCATCGCGGGGAGCCTGCGGCGGTCGATCGCCGGCGTGCTGTCCCCGATGCGCCTGGGCGTGGTGCAATGGCTCATTCTGTGCGCCGCGGCGATGGTGATCGCGATCATGCTCGGCACCGGATATTTCGCGCTGCAATTCCGCGAGCGGGCGCTGGAAGTCGCCGAGCGCGAACTCAACAACACCGCGCTGCTGCTGTCGCGTCATTTCGACCAGCAGCTCAGCGATCTCCAGCATGTGCACGACGACGTCCTCAACTATATCCGGGCAGATGGGGTCAACACACCAGACGAATTCGAAAGGAAAATGTCGACCTTGAGCGCGCATGAGATGGTGCGCGCAAGGCTTGCGGCGTTACCGCATGTCGGCGCGCTGAACCTGTTCAACGCCAAGGGCTGGCTGATCAACACTTCCCATATGTGGCCGGTGGGGGACGTGAACATTTCCGACCGGCGCTATTTCCAGGAATTCACGTCGGGAAAGCCGACGCCCGACGTGATCGTCGAACCGGTCGTCAGCAAGGTCACCAAAGTCTGGACCACGGTGTTCGCGCGCAAGATCGTCGGCCGCGATGGCGAGATCATCGGCTTTGCCAGCCGCGGCGTCGAGCCGTCGCATTTCGAGGATTTTGTCGCGTCGCTGGCGCTGGACAGCGATACCGCGATTTCGATGATTCACCGTGACGGCACCATCATCGCCCGCTATCCGAAAGACCCAAAGGTGCTCGGCGTGAACGTCGCCAAGTCGCCGTCGTTTCAGCGGGCGCTCGCGCTGAACGGCAACATCTCGGGACGCTTCACCAGCTCGTCGCAGAATGAGGACAAGGTCGGTGCGGTCCGCTCGCTGATGCATTTTCCGATCCTGATCGTTGCGACCACCAAGACCGAGACCGCGCTGGCCGACTGGCGGGCGCAGACCAAGCTGCAGCTGTGCGCGGCGGCGCTCGCGATCATCGTCGTTGTCGTCATGATCTTCCTGATCGTGCGCCAGTTGCGCAGCCAGCATGCGGCAGCCCAGTACAAGCTGTCGGAAAAGACCCAGCATCTGGACACCGCCATCAACAACATGACCCAGGGTCTGCTGTTGTTCGACGCTTCGGCCCGCCTCGTCGTCTGCAACCAGCAATATATCGACATGTTCGGCATGTCGCCGGATGTCGCCAGGCCCGGTTGCCATCTTCGCGATCTGGTGCTGCATCGCCAGGAGCAGGGAAGCTTTGTCGGCGACGTCGACGCCTATTGCGCAAGATTTCTCAACCCCACGGACGACGGCGCTCGGATCACCGAGACGACGACGCCTGACGGACGCACGATCCAGCTGATCTACCAGCGCTCGCCCGATGGCGGCTGGGCGACCACGCTGGAAGATGTGACGGAGAGGCGGCGCGTCCAGGCGAAGATCCAGCATCTCGCCCATTACGACGCGCTGACCAATCTGCCGAACCGAACGCTGTTCCAGCGCCATGCCGAGGCGCTGCTCGGAGGATCCGAAGCCGCGCAATTCGCAATCCACTACATCGATATCGACGAGTTCAAGCGCATCAACGATTCGCTCGGGCATCTGATCGGCGACGAATTCCTCAAGGGCGTCGCGGATCGCCTGCGCCAGTCGGTCGGGCCCGAAGACTTCATCGCCCGTCTCGGTGGCGATGAGTTCGCCGTCGTTCAGCGTAACGTCACGTGTGATAATGACGTCAGCATTCTGGTCGCGCGGATTTACGATCGGCTGCGCACGCCGTTCGATTGCAACGGCCATCGCCTCTCCAGCGACGCCAGCATCGGCGTCGCAGTCGCGCCGCGTCACGGCTCCGATCTGTTTGCGCTGCTGAAGAGCGCTGATCTGGCGATGTATGCGGCGAAGGCGGCGGGCCGCCGGACCTATCGCTTCTTCGAACCGACCATGGAAAAGCAGGCCAACCATCGCCGCGAGCTCGAGAGCGATATGCGCGCGGCGCTGGTCGATGGCGGGTTCGAACTGCACTACCAGCCGCTGGTCGATTTGCGCAACGACGAGGTCAGGGGCTGCGAAGCGCTGCTGCGCTGGCGGCATCCGCTGCGCGGCATGGTTTCGCCCGCCGATTTCATTCCCGTGGCCGAGGAGACCGGCCTGATCGAGGAGATCGGACAGTGGGTGCTGCGGACCGCCTGCGCCGAAGCGACCACCTGGCCCGCGCATGTGCGCGTCGCCGTCAACGTCTCGCCGGTCCAGTTCCGCTCGCAGTCGCTGTCACTGAAGGTCGCCGCCGTACTCGCCGACACCGGGCTCGATCCGCGCCGGCTGGAGCTTGAGATCACCGAGGCGGTCTTGATCGCGGACGATGACGCCGCGCTTGTGGCGCTAAATCAATTGCGCGCGCTCGGGGTTCACATCGCGCTCGACGATTTCGGAACCGGCTATTCCTCGCTGCAATATCTGCAACGCTTCCCGTTCGACAAGATCAAGATCGACCGCAGCTTCGTCAAGGAAGTCACCTGCAATTCGAGTTCGGCCTCCATCATCAAGGCGGTGGTGAGCATCGCGGCCGACCGCAACATGATCACGACGGCCGAAGGCGTCGAGACCTTGCAGCAGCGCGAAACCGTGCAGAATCTGGGCTGCACCCAGATGCAGGGATACCTGTTCAGCGCGGCGCGCCCGGCGCAGGAAATCCGCGCGCTGCTGGCCGCGTGCCCGGCCGCGGATGCGGCGTAACGGCCGCCGACTGCCGCTACAGCCGCGCGTCTGAAATCGCCTTCCGCAGGATGCGCGATAGCGACTCGACCGAATAGGGTTTCTGGATCAGCTCGAAGCCGCGATGGGCGTTTTCCGCCAGCACGTTGCTGTAACCGCTGGTCAGCACCACAGGCAGGCCCGGATAACGTTCGCGAATGACGCCGGCGAGCTCGACCCCGTTCATGCCGGGCATGATGACGTCGGAGAATACCAGATCGGCGGCAAACTCGTCCTCGGCCAGGATCGCCAGCGCGGTGTCGGCATTGTCGGCGCGGCGCACCATGTAGCCGAGGTCCTCCAACAGCTCGGTGGAGAACTGTCCGACATCGTCATTGTCCTCGACCACGAGAACGCGGTAGCCGCGTCCGCGCGGGCCGGGCTCCTGGCCTGCGGCCGCGGCTTCCGCCGCCTGCGTCGGCACCGCGGCTTGCGGCAGGTAGATGGTGAAGGTGGCGCCCTGTCCGGGCTCGCTGATAACAGCGATATCGCCGCCGGATTGCTTGGCAAAGCCGAAGGCCTGGCTGAGGCCGAGCCCGGTTCCCTTGCCGACTTCCTTGGTGGTGAAGAACGGTTCGAAGATCGCCTCGATGTGCTCGGGGGTGATACCGAGGCCGGTGTCGGTCATGGCGATGGCGACGAAGTCGCCGCTGCGCGCGCTCTGGGCACGCAGGGCAGGGATGGAGTGAGCCTTCCTGACGCTGATCGCGAGCCGGCCTTCGCCCTCCATGGCGTCGCGAGCGTTGACCGCGAGATTGATCAGCGCGGTCTCGAACTGCGCGATATCGGCAATCGCGAAGCAGTCGGGCGCGGAAATATCGACCTCGATCCTGATCCGGGGGCCGACAAGCGGACGAACCAGCTGGGCGACGGCTTCGACCTGGGCGCCGACATCGAACACCTGGGGCTTGAGCGGCTGCCGGCGGGCAAACGCCAGCAATTGCGCGGTCAGTTTCGAGGCGCGTTCCACGGTATCGGAAATCGCATCGATGTAACGCCGGCGCCGCTCATCCGGCAGGTCGCGGCGGCGCAGAAAATCGGTGGCCGAGCGGATGATGGTCAGGAGATTGTTGAAATCGTGCGCGACGCCGCCGGTCAATTGGCCGACCGCTTCCATCTTCTGCGACTGCCGCAGCGCTTCCTCGCCCTTGCGGCGCTCGGTGATATCGATGGCTTCCGGAACCGCACCGATGACCGCGCCGTGCTGGTCGCGCAAGGGGCGCATCGCGAAGTCGAAATAGCGCTCGCCGACCGGCAGATGCAGCCGCATCTCGGTCTTCACCTCGTCGCCTCCCATGACCGCGACGAAGGCATTGCGGACGGCGTCAGGCATACCCTCGGTGGCGCCAAACCACGGCGTTTCCCAGAACGGCTTGCCAATGACGTCGGCGGCGTCGGCGCGAATGCCGTCCAGCGCCGTCTTGTTGGCGTAGAGCACATCGCCATGTGGATTGAGCAGCGCCTGGTACTGATGGCTGGTCTCGAAAATCGCGCGCATCTGGGCTTCGTTGGATTCCAGTTGCGCCGTCCGCTCGGTGATCCGCAGTTCCAGGGTTTCGTTCAGCCTCCGCAGATCGCTTTCGGCCTGCTTGGCGGCGGTGATGTCGTGGGCGACGCCGATGAAGCCGATGTGGTTTCCGGTCGGGTCCCAACGCGGCTGGGATTCCGACCTCAGCCAGCGCCATTCGCCGTCGGCGCGCTTGTAGCGGGCCTCCAGCACGAACGGCTTCAGTGAGGCCTCGCCGGCGACCGATTCCTGCAGGATGCGCGGCAGATCGTCCGGATGCAGCACCTTGCGCCAGTCGAACCCGATCGCCTGCTCGAACGGCAATCCTAGGAAATCGACATAGGCCTGGTTGGCGAAAGAGCGCGTGCGGTCGAGCTTGGTGACCCAGATCGGGACGGGGGCGCTGTCGGCGATCAGGCGGAAGCGCTCCTCGCTTTCGCGCAGCGTTTCCTGGGCCAGCATTTGACCTGACACGTCGAGATCGGCGCCGACCAGGCGCAGCGCGCGACCGTCGCGGCCGCGCTCGATCTTGGCAACGACACGGATCCATCTGATGTCGCCGTCATTCGGCCGGATGATGCGGTATTCGGCCGAATAGTCCTGGCTCTCGCTCCGCAGCACGCCGAACAGATGTTTGATCGTCCGCTCGCGATCTTCGGGGTGGATTCGGCTGACCCAGTCCCCATAGGTCTCGTTGGCCGCCTCAGGCGGCAGCCCGTGAACGAGGAGGTATTCCGGAGAGCGGTGGTTCTTGACGCCGTCGCGAAAATCGATTTCGAGGCCGCCGACACCGGCTATTCGCTGGATCCGCGCCAGCTCCGCCTCGCGTTCCTGCAGCGCGCGATGAGCCCGGTCGCGCTCGCGCGCGATTTCTTCGAGATGTTGACGCAGCCTTTCCGCAGCGGCTGCTTCAGGAAGTGGGTTGGAATGATCAGGAGGAGTCATACGCGCCCGCAAGCCTCTTGCGGCACTCTCACACAAGAGGCGCAAGGTTTGCCAGCATCATTTGCTTTCATTTGCTCTTGGCGGGGGGCCGGCAATTATAGGCTCTGCGGAACCCGCTGGCCTGGGCGTCCTCTTCGGAACAGAACCACCGGTCCGGATTGGTCAGTCCCGGATAGCTGCGGCAGGCCTGCAGATGATAGATGCCGAGATTGCCGGTGACGCGGGCGCGGACCGCGAACTTGCCCTTGATGTTGCAGCCGGACGGCATCACGAAATCCTCGGGGAATAGCGCCTCGCGAATCTGGCGGTCGCGGTCGGCGCGGCATGCGGCGCCGAGCAGCGTGCCGTCCTTCTGGCCGCGGCGGAAATCTTGCGGCGCTGCGAAACAGCCTTTCCAAAGTCCCTGACGGTCGTCTTTGGCGCGGGCCTCGTCGGTCTTGAAACGCCCGGTTGCAGAGGCGTCGATATTCAGGGCGAAGCCCTGGCGGACCAGCAACTGGCTGAGGCTGGTGGGGTCGCCGCCCTCGATCTTGCACACGCCGAGGCGTCGCTTTTTGAAGGTGGGATCGACGCCGAGATCGTCGCAGCGGATCTGGCGGCCGCCGATCAGCTTGACCAGTTGATCGCGCGCCTCGATGCCGCAGGCCCAGCTGTCGGCGTGTTCGTCGATGCAGAGCTGATCGAACGCCGGGGCGTCGATCCCGTCGAGCCGGTAGGTCACGTTGCCCAGTTGAAGCGTGCCGCCATCTCTGACGGTCGCCGTGGCGGCCCAGGTCCGGGACGAGGAAAGTGAGACCAATAACAGCGCAACAATCAGAACAACCCGTGACCGCATGTGTCTCACTTCAAATCTCTTTCGTATCCGCGCGAACCTTCTAGCACATGCCGGCATCCGGAAACCAAGGGCTGTCAGCGTTACGAGGCGTCACCATCCTTCAGCAACTCAATTTCTCTCGCCATATTTGCGCGGGCGCGCTGGTCGTATCGCGTTGCAAAATCGGGGTGGGGGAAGATGATGGGCCTCGCCATGAAGCGCCGGAGGACGTCGGAACGCCCGGACCGGTAGGCGGCATCCGGAACATGGGAAAATTCCTTCCGGATCGACGCGGCATAGGCGTCGTACCGGTCTGGTTCAGCCCCCAATATGCTGAGGTCGATCGAAATCAGGATCGCGCCGAGGCGGTCGCCGGGCGCGACCTGGTGGGACTTTGTGAGGTGGATCAGCCGGCCGACTTGCTCTCGGATATCCGATGACACGGCTTGCTCGGCAAGCAGGGCGCTCTGTTCTTCATTGTCCGATTTCTTAGGGTCGTAAACCGCGTCGTGCCACCAGATGACCTGAACGAGCAGATCACGCTCGGCCGCGGAAAGGTTATCGACGGACGTCAATAGGTCGAGGCAATCCTCGATATGCGCCAAATTGTGATAGTGCCGACCCGGAGCCGAATAGGCGGCGATCAATGCGTCGTTGGACATCCACAAGATGTAATGCAACGGGGACGCGGCGGAAATGGCCGAGGCCGTGCTGCTCCATCCACAAGCGAGTGACATCGCGTCATGCGCCGCGCATATTCATTGACTTCATGAGAACAAAATAGGAACATAGCGCTCCGTCGCGAGATCAACTCCATGCCCCCTTCCTCCCAGCCAGCCACCGAGCCGAATGACGAACTGGAAATGGCGGTGGATCAGGCCATTTCGGCCTGCGGCGGGGATATGCGCGCGACCATCCGCGCACTGATCGTGGCCAACGAATATCTGGAAACCGAGGTCGGCGAACTGATGAAAGCGGTGTCCCACGCCTATACGCGCGGCCGGTTTCACAGCTATTCGGGCTGACTGGCGCCGGCGGCGGCAGCCTTGCGAAGCCGGCTTGAAACTGGACCGTTGCCTCGGTCGATTTTTGCTGTACGACGGGTTTGTTAGCCGCGTCCCCGCATGTCACATTGCGGGTGAGGATCCTGCCCCCAGCCTTAAAATAAAGCTCAAGCAAGAAGCACATGTTCAAACGAATTCTGATCGCAAATCGCGGCGAGATCGCCTGCCGGGTCATCAAGACTGCGCGGCGCATGGGGATCGAAACGGTAGCCGTGTATTCCGAGGCCGACCGTGATGCGGTCCATGTCGAAATGGCCGATGACGCGGTGCTGATCGGCCCGCCGGCCGCGTCCGAGAGTTACCTTGTGATCGAGAAGATCGTCGAGGCCTGCCGCAAGACCGGGGCGCAGGCCGTGCATCCGGGCTACGGCTTCCTGTCCGAGCGCGAATCCTTTCCGCGCGCGCTGGCCGAGGCGGGCGTCGTCTTCATCGGTCCGAACCCCGGCGCCATCGCCGCGATGGGCGACAAGATCGAATCCAAGAAGGCCGCCGCCAAGGCCAAGGTCTCGACGGTGCCGGGACATCTCGGCGTCATCGAGGACGAAAAGCATGCGGTGAAGATCGCCGACGAGATCGGCTATCCCGTGATGATCAAGGCGTCCGCCGGCGGTGGCGGCAAGGGCATGCGCATCGCGCATTCGAAATCCGAAGTTGCCGAAGGCTTCAATCTGGCCAAGGCCGAGGCCAAATCCTCGTTCGGCGACGACCGCGTCTTCATCGAGAAATTCATCGTCGATCCCCGCCACATCGAGATCCAGGTGCTGGGCGACAAGCATGGCAACGTGATCTATCTCGGCGAGCGCGAATGTTCGATCCAGCGCCGCAACCAGAAGGTCATCGAGGAGGCGCCGTCGCCGCTGCTCGACGAGACCACCCGCCGCAAGATGGGCGAGCAGGCGGTCTCATTGGCCAAGGCCGTGAATTATGATTCCGCCGGCACGGTGGAGTTCGTCGCCGGCCAGGACAAGAGCTTCTACTTCCTGGAAATGAATACCCGCCTGCAGGTCGAGCACCCCGTCACCGAACTGATCACCGGCATCGATCTGGTCGAGCAGATGATCCGCTCCGCCGCCGGCGAAAAGCTTGTCATCGCGCAGAAGGACGTCACGCTGACCGGCTGGGCGGTGGAATCGCGCGTCTATGCCGAAGATCCGTTCCGCAATTTCCTGCCCTCGATCGGCCGGCTGGTGAAATACCGCCCGCCCGCGGAAGCGAGCCATGACGGCATCACGGTCCGCAACGACACCGGCGTGCAGGAGGGCGGCGAGATCTCGATCCATTACGATCCGATGATCGCCAAGCTGGTGACGCATGCGCCGTCGCGGGCGGCCGCGATCGAGGCGCAGTCGGCGGCGCTGGATTCGTTTTATATCGACGGCATCCGTCACAACATTCCGTTCCTGTCGGCGCTGATGAGCCATCCGCGCTGGCGCGAGGGTAATTTGTCCACCGGCTTCATTGCCGAGGAGTTCCCGAAGGGATTTGCGGCGCGGCCGCCCGAGGGCGAGATCGCGCGGCGGCTGGCGGCGGTCGGGGCTGCGATCGATCACGTGATCGGCGAACGCAAGCGGCAGATTTCCGGCCAGCTGAACGGCCGGCCGGTACAGCGCGAGCGCCGGCGTGCGGTGTGGCTCGACCGCGCGGAAATCGCGCTCGACGTCGCGCGCGAGGCTGACGGCATCACGGTGCGCTTCATCGGCGCCGACGATCTGCCGGGCAATCCGCATCAACTGGTCTCGAACTGGACGCCGGGCGTGCCGGTCTGGCAGGGCACCATCGACGGCCATTATGTGGCAATGCAGGTGCGCGCGATCCCGAACGGCATCCGCCTGGCGCATCAGGGCTTTGAAGTTCCGGTCAACGTCTTCACCGAGAGCGAGGCGGCGGCCGCCCGGCTGATGCCGGTGACGTCGGCGGCCGATACCGGCAAGAAGCTGCTGTGCCCGATGCCCGGTCTCGTGGTGTCGATCGCGGTTGCCGAAGGGCAGGAGGTCAAGGCCGGCGAAACGCTGGCCGTGGTCGAGGCGATGAAGATGCAGAACGTGCTGCGCGCCGAGCGCGACGGCACCGTGAAGAAGATTCACGCCGCCGCCGGCGCCACGCTCGCGGTCGACGCGCTGATTTTGGAGTTTGCTTAGGCAACACAACCACCGTCATTGCGAGCGCAGCGAAGCAATCCATAGCGCGGCATAAAGAAAGAATGGATTGCTTCGCTGCGCTCGCAATGACGGCGGATAGAACTGAGGTAGCCCAATGGCCTTCCGCCAACGCCGTGAAAAATTGCGTTCCATCCTCAACGGATCGACCTGCATCCGCCCGGGTTCGGTTTACGATCCGGTTTCCGTCCGCATCGCCGAAGACCTGGGCTTCGAACTTGGCATGTTCGGCGGCTCGGTCGCCTCGCTGGCGGTGCTCGGCGATCCCGACATCACGCTGATCACGCTCACCGAACTCGCCGAACAGATGCGCCGGATGTCGCGCGCCGCGGCGTTGCCGGTGCTGGTCGACGCCGACCATGGTTACGGCAATGCGCTCAATGTCCGGCGGACCGTGCAGGAACTGGAGACCGCGGGTGCTGCGGGCCTCACCATCGAGGACACGCTGCTGCCGCAGGCCTTCGGCGTCGCAGAGCCGCAATTGATTCCGCTCGAAGAGGGCGTCGGCAAGATGAAGGCGGCGCTGGACGGGCGCAGCGATCCCGCGCTGGTCATCATGGGCCGCACCGGAACGCGCGGCGGTGGCCCGTCGGCGGCGAGCTTCGAGGAATGCCTGGTGCGCGCCAAGGCCTACAACGCCACCGGCGTCGATGCGCTGTTCTTCACCGGGCTGACGACGCGCCGGGAAGTCGAGGCGGTTGCGGCGGTGACGACGCTGCCGATCGTGCTCGGCAATACCCAGGGCGAACTCGATGATGCGGCCTTTCTCAGCGGTCAGCGGGTGAAGATTGCGCTGCAGGGACACACGCCTTTCGCCGCCGCCACGCAGGCCGTGTACGAAACGTTGAAAGCACTGCGCGAGGGCACCTCGCCGAAGAACCTCAAAGGCCTCGCATCAACTGAGTTGACCGGCCGGGCCATGCGCGAAGCCGATGTGAAGGCGCGCAGCGCCGAATTTCTCGGGCTGAAGAAATAGATGAGCGGCGCGATCCGCCACGTCACCGTTCGGGGCCGGGTACAGGGCGTCGGCTACCGTGCCTGGGTCGCGGACGAGGCGATGACACGTGATGTCGAGGGCTGGGTACGCAATCGCAGGGACGGCAGCGTCGAGGCGCTGTTCGCAGGGCCTGCGGACGTCGTTGCCGACATGATCGCAGCGTGCCGGCGCGGGCCGTCGATGGCGCGGGTCGACGCGGTAAGGGAAGAGGACGCTCATCCCGACGCGCTGAAACTGCTGCGGCCGGGGGAGCGTTTCTCGCTGTTGCCGACGATCTGACATTGGCGCGGATCAAGTTCATTGCCATAGTTGCCACTGGCCGAAACCCGCCAACGAGGTGATCCATGAAGCCGCCAACAACTGAACGCGATTGGAGGTGTATCCATCATTCGCCGATGTTCTGGGTCGGCCTCGTGTTGTGCCTTGCCGCGATCGCGATCTATCTGTGGTCGGATGATCTGTCGTGGCGGCCGGGCCCGCGATAGGGAGTCCGGCCAAGCCCGGCGTCAGTGACCCTTGCCCGTGTAAAGTTGATACAGCGTGATGATGACTTCGAACGCAATCAGCCCGACGATGATGAGTTCGAGGCGCAGGGTTCGGCGCGTGTCGATGATATCGGCAAGGGTGTTGGCCGTCTCCGCGACCACAGCAAGCTTCCGGTTGAGGGCATCGAGGCGCTCCTTGAGCTCGTATTCGTCTTCAAGCCGGGCGTAAAGCCGCTCGAGGTCGGGACGATCCCACAGAGCGTCAGGCTTTTCTCCGATCGCAACGCGGCCGGATACCCTGTGCTGGACCAGAAGGGCGCTTCCGATCAATTGCATGACGCCTTTTCGATCACGCCTAGTTCGTCCGTGATCTGCCAGCTCCTTGGCAAACGGTTCGATGATCTCGAATACCTTCGCCACTTCGCGTTCGTCGTGCGCCAGCACGACGCTCTTGGCCAGCACGTCGGCCACGACAAGAAGCCTTGCCGGCGACATGTCTCGCAACTGTATAGGGCCGCCGGACAGGACCTGATCCTCGGTCTCACCCTCACCGGCGAAGGCGAGAATGGCGGCTTCCTCTTCACGGCGCGCCAGTTTGCCGTCGATTCGGGGTTTCAGTGTTTCCAGGAAGCGGCTTTGTTCTTCCGACGCAAGGCCGATCAGCACCGCCACACCGTAGCGGAACAGAACTGCGACGCCGCTCGTGTCAACCCTGATCGCAAGCGGGATCGCCGAGAGCGCTTCCGTTTCGAAGCCGATCGTATTGATGCGGTCGCCAACATGCAGCGCGTGTGCCGTGACCCGCGTCCCGATTTCAGCGGAAATGAATTCGGGTTTGGTCATCTCGCCGTCTCCTCATGGCCGATGCTGGCCGGCGGAGATTACGCGCGTTCGATGACAGGCGCGATGCGGTGTCAGTCTATGCGGTCGCGCGAATCGGAGAGGGCGGCACATCGATGTGCCGGTACTTGTGTTCCGACGACATCACCAGCCGATAGGCTCTCAGCTTGGGATCCTGCCACATATCGAGAAGCTGGCCGCAGGTCGCGCATTCAACCCGACCCGGCCGTCCAATCGGTAAACTTGATTCAGCGACCTCGTAAGCCGATGTGCAGGATGGGCAGGTGAAATCTGATATTTTCATTGGCGGAACCTGTGGTGTTTCAGCAGAACGATTGTTCTGGATCAATGTGGCACCAGAAGGGTCCAGGCTGACGCGCGCCGCATATAATTTGTGCGCACGCGCTAAATCCGGTCGCTATGGCAGCGGGGCTGATATGCAGAACTAATATGTGGACGGTCTCGTCGAAGACCTTGATCCGCAATCACGCGCGTTAATGCGCCAGCTTCCGTTCGACGGGCGCCAGTTCCGGATCGTGCTGGATCGACCCGGCCTCGACATAGCGCAGGACCGGCGATGAATAGACGAAGCTGCGATTGCGGCCGAGCCGCTTGGCTTCATAAAGCGCGGCGTCGGCTTCTCCGACCAACGCTGCTTCACCAGGCGTCGCGCGTGTCCTGGTGGCAATGCCGGCGCTGATGGTGACGAAGCCACGGTTGGCGGCGGTGTTGGGAAGGCCGAGGGCGCGCACGGTCAGCCGGATCGATTCGGCGACCTTCAATGCATCGTCTTCGGAAATGTTCGGCAGCACGACGGCGAATTCCTCGCCGCCATAGCGCGCGGAGAGGCCCGATGTATTCGAGGTCGCATCGCCGATGGCCCGGGCGACGGCCTGCAGGCAGCGATCGCCGGCCTGGTGTCCGTAGGTGTCGTTGTAACCCTTGAAGTTGTCGATATCGAACAGCAGCACCGAGATCTCTTCGCAGGCTTCGTACTGACGCGCCAGAAAACCATCGAAGGTGCGGCGGTTGGTCAATCCGGTCAGACCGTCGGTGGCCGCGAGCTGGGTCAGGCGGCGGTTGAGCAGGTTCAGCTCATCCTCCATCCGCTTGCGTTCCGTGATATCGCGCAGCACGCCGACAAACTCGGCCTCGGCGGGATTGTCGCGTTCCGATGCCTGCTTGAAGTTGCTTTCGACCCACACGATCGATCCGTCGGCACGGTAGGTCCGGAACTCGGCTGTGCTGATGGCGCCCGACCCGTTCAGCCGCGCGCTCGCGGCCATCAGGCCTTGCTTATCCTCGGGGTGAACCATGTCGAAGCAGGATTTGCCGACGAGGTCCTGCGGGCGAACGCCCAGCATCTGTTCGACAGAGTGGGACACATAACGAAGCGTGCCGCGGCCATTGAGCAGGATAACGACGTCGGCGATATTGTCCGCGAGCAGGCGATAATGCGACTCGCTCTGCCGCAGCGCGCGTTCGGTTTTGATCCGAAAATTGAACTGCGCCGAAAGCAATGCCGCGAGCAGGACGATCATGCAGAGGAGGACCGTTGCCACCAGCGCGTCGGTGCGCAATGCCGTCGACCAGGCTGAGAGCAGCCAGTCCTCGGACATCGCCACCGTGATGATCAGCGGATATTGCGGCGTTCCCTCGTATCCGAAATATTTGACGACGCCATCGAACGGCGAGGTGATCTTGTAATACCCGACCGAGCTCAGCTTGAGGTGTTTCGTAAACAAGTCCGTTTTGGAAAGGTCGGCACTCCTGTTCGAAAGCGGCCAGCGGGACAGGACGGCGCCGTCATTGCGCAGCAGGCTGATTCCGCCGTCGGGGCCGAGCTGGAATGCGCTGTAGAAGCCGCTGAAGTAATCGCTATCGATCGCGGCTGTCAGCACGCCGCCAAAGCTGCCGTCCTGCTTGGTGACACGCTTTGAGAGCAGGATGGTCGGTCGCCCGGTAAGGCGGGATTGAAACATTTCGCTGATACGAAGCGCCTTGCCGGCGGTGTCGCGATGGTAGGCGAAGTACGGCCGGTCGCCATTGTTGTAGCGCGGAGTCTCTGGCAGGGATGAGTAGCGCCAATTGCCGTTGGTATCGAGGACGCCGATTTCGCGTATTTGCGGCAGCGCGGCCACGGTGTCGGCCATGTATTTGTTGAACCGCTCCGGCAGGGGGCTTTGATACATGAGCAGGTCGACCATGCCACCCATCGCGATGTCGGCCGCCTGAATGGTGTGTGCGGCGTGTTCGGCGAGGGAATGGGCGAGGTTCTTGATGTCGGTGGAGCCGCGCGACAGCGCGGCCGACTTGGCCTCGAGCGCCTTCCAGACCACGACGCCCAGAATGCAGGCCGTCATGACCAGCGCAAAGAAGACCACGACCATCCCCGGGGTGATCCGCCGCAGGAGGCCGCTTTGGTTTGCGAGGTGTCGATCGGGCATCTTCCGCCTTGATGGGGGAGCGCCAAATCATTCTGATCGGCAAGCTGAATGCGTGGCCGGAATCTATCGGCCAATAGGTGGCGATGCGGTTAATGAATAGGTCAGGAGAACAACGGAGAAGCCGGCATTTCGGCCGGGATCCCGGTGGAACCCGGACGGCGCGTCCCGCCAGTCACCGCGGCAATTTTGCGATCGCCTGGCTCAACTGATGGATCTCGTAGGGCTTGCGGAGAATGGGAAAATCGCCGCGCACGTTCAAGGCGGCATCGCTATAGCCGGTCGCCAGCAGAATGGGCAGCTGGGGCCGCATCGCCTTGAGGCGGCGCGCCAGGCCGAGGCCGTCCATTTTGCCCGGCATCACGATGTCGGTGAATACGAGGTCGATCCCGTCGCGCTCGATCTCGCGCAGGGCGGCCTCGGCATTCTCTACCCTGCGGACGGTGTAGCCGAGTTGTTCGAGCAGGCTGGTGCTGACAGCGGCGACTTCCGGATTGTCGTCGACCAGCAGCACGGTGCCGCTTCCACTGGATTCGGCAACGCTGACATCGTCAACCGCCAGGCCGCCATGCTGTCGCGGCAGCAGGATCGTGATCTTGGTACCCTTGCCGAGTTCGCTGGCAACCCTGACCGTTCCGCCGGCCTGATGGACGAAACCGTGCACCTGCGAGAGACCCAATCCGGTGCCCTTGCCGATCGGTTTGGTCGTAAAAAAGGGATCGAATATCTTGCTCAGCACGTCAGGCGCGATGCCGGTGCCGGTATCCGTCACGGAGATGGCGACATAGTCGCCGCTATGGGCTTCCTCGCTCAGCCTGGTGTTATCGGCAGCAACCTTGATGATGCCTCCGTCGGACATGGCGTCGCGCGCGTTGATCACAAGATTGACCAGCGCGGTCTCGAGTTCGGCGATATCGACCATGACCGGCCAGACGCTGCGGTCGAGGTCGAATTGCAGTGTCACCGTGCCGCCGACGCCGGTGTGGAGAACATCGCGCACCGCCTTGATTCTTTCGGTGACATCGACCGTTTGCGGATTGACGCTTTGTCGCCTGGCGAATGTCAGCAGCTGGCTCGTCAGTGCGGCGCCGCGCTTTGTCGCCCCGTCGATAGCGGCTAGCGCGCGCTGCATCTTGGGATCGTCGGAGACTCCCTTCCTGAGCGTATGCAGGCTGCCGCTGACGATCATCAGGAGATTGTTGAAATCGTGCGCCACGCCGCCGGTCAGTTGGCCGAGCGCGTCCAGCTTCTGGGATTCCGCCAACTGCGCTTGCATCTGATCGAGCTTGAGCTGGGCCTCACGGCGTTCGGAGATGTCGCGGGTAATCTTGGCAAAGCCGACCAGCCTGCCGTCCTCGTAGATCGGGTCGATGACAACGCTGGCCCAAAAGAAGGTGCCGTCCTTGCGGACGCGCCAGCCGTCCTCCTCATAGCGGCCGGTTTCGCGCGCGATGCGCAACGCGCGCGTCGGCTTGCCATTGGCGCGATCGGTATCGGTGTAAAAAGCGGAGAAGTGCCGGCCCAGGATTTCCTCGGGTGCATAACCCTTGATGCGTTGAGCGCCAATGTTCCAGCTGGTGACGATGCCGGTAGGGTCGAGCATATACAGCGCGTAGTCGGCGACCCCCTCGACCAGAAGCCGGAAACTGCGTTCGCTTTCGAACAGATCCCGCTGCTGTCGTTGGTTTTTTTCAGGCATTTGAATCCCTAACCTAGTGGGCCGAAACGCGCGGGATGCCGGATGGTTCCGGCAATGGACAAGTTTTAGGCACATTTTAGCCGGGGCGCGATCGGGCAGGGCGCGGCTCGCTTTGGCGAAGGCTCGGTCCGATGAAGGGGCTTGACGTCGATCCAGAAATGTCAGATATTTCTGTCATGACAGAAATAACCGAAAAGAAGAAACTCCCGGCCGCCGTCGAGCGGTTCATCCTGCACTGGGGTGACATGGGGGACGAGTGGGGCGTCAACCGCTCGGTCAGCCAGATCCACGGCCTGCTGTACCTCGCCGAGGCGCCGATGACGGCCGAGGATATCGCCGAGACGCTCGGCATGGCCAGGTCCAACGTCTCCAACTCCATCAAGGAGCTGCTGTCCTGGAACCTGATCCGCCGGGTGCCGATCATGGGCGACCGCCGCGATCATTACGAGGCGGAGACCGATATCTGGGAAGTGGCGGCGCGGATCGCGTCTCGCCGCAAGGAGCGCGAGATCGACCCTGCGGTCGATGCGCTGCGCGCCTGCGTTTCCGATGCCGCCGATGATCCGACCATCAGCGCGGTCGCGAGCAAGCGGCTGAGGGAGATGCTGGAATTCACCGAGCTGGTCGACCGTTGGTACATGCAGATGCTGAAAGTGCCGCGGCCGAGATTGGTCGCCCTGATCAAGCTTGGCGAGAAGATCGTCAGCTTCCTGCCGATGGGAAAAACCAAATAGGCAGCGAGTGGCGGGAGAGTAGCAGGAGCGTTCGATGGCGTCAGCAATCAGGATCTCAAGACTTCCAGCGTCCCATCCGCATCACAAGCCTTCCAGCGACATTCTGCTCGACGATAACAGGTTCCATTCGCTGCTGTCCGATGCCGATTGGGGGCGATTGCCGCTGGCGATCTGGCGGCGCTTCTCCAAGCGCCACGTTGATGGTGCAACCGTCGTCTATGTCGGCGAGGTCGAGGAGGCCTATTTCAACAGGATTGGCTGGTGGCTCGCGCAGTTGGCGCGGCTGGTCGGCGGGCCGCTGCCGACCGGGGCCGAGACCGGCGTCCCGATGGTGGTGACGGTGACGGAGGACGCAGCGAGCGGCGGCCAGATCTGGACCCGCATCTGCGCCCGCTCACACGGATTTCCGCAAGTCATTCACTCCTCCAAACGCTTCGCCGGGCCGACCGGGCTCGAGGAATATGTCGGCCACGGCATCAGCATGGCGCTGCGGATCTTCGTCGAGCACGAAGCGCTGGTGTTTCGCAGTGTCGGTTACTCGTTCCAGGTCGGGCCGCTGCGGCTGGCGTTGCCGGATTGGCTGACGCCGGGCGATCTCACCGTAACCCATTCCGATCTCGGCGGCGGCACGTTCCGCTTCACGCTCGATATCGTTCATCCGCGCTTTGGCAGGCTCATTCGTCAGTCCGCCGTGTTCCGGGAGGCCGCGTCATGACATCGTTGCTATGGACCCTGATCGCCATTCAGATCGTGATGGGCGTGTTCGACACGTTCTATCACCATGAGCTGACCGAGCGGCTGGCCTGGCGCCCGTCGCAGCGCTACGAGCTGCAGCTCCACGGCGTGCGCAACATGATGTACGCGTTCCTGTTCCTGGTACTCGGCTGGCTGGAAGTGTACGGCATTTTCGCGATGGCCATCATCGCGGTGCTGGTGGCGGAAGTCATCATCACGCTGATGGATTTCGTCGAGGAGGACATGAGCCGGAAACTGCCGGCGAGCGAGCGCATCAATCACACGCTGCTGGCGATCAATTACGGCGCCATCCTGGTGTTGCTGCTGCCGGTCCTGATCGACTGGGCAATGCAGCCGACCGGGATCAAATCGGCCTATACGGGATGGCTCAGCATGACAGCGGCGGCGGCTGCCGTCGGCGCGGCGCTGTGCGGATTGAGGGATTTTACCGCGGCCCAGCGTCTCGGCCGGATGCACAGCGCGCCTGCGGCTGGCCTCGTGGAGAAACTGCCCGATAGCCAGACCGTGCTCGTCACCGGCGCCACTGGTTTCATCGGCAGCCGGCTGGTCGCGAGCCTGACCGCGTCGGGCCATCAAGTGATTGCGCTGGTCCGCAACCCGGCGAAAGCGGAACTGTCGCCGCCGATCACCCTGATCACCAGCCTCGACCAGATTCCAGCGGATGCCAGAATCGACACCATCGTGAATCTCGCCGGAGAGCCGATCGGCAACGGGCTGTGGACGGAGGCAAAGCGCCGCAAGATCCTCGAATCCCGGATTCAGATGACCAGCGATGTCGTTGATTTGATTGGCCGTCTCGAACGCAAGCCAAAGGTGTTGGTGTCCGGCTCAGCGATCGGCTGGTACGGGCTGTGGCAGGATCAGGTGCTGACCGAGTCCGCCAAATCCCACGCCTGCTTCAGCCATGAATTGTGCGACGCCTGGGAGCGTGCGGCGAGCCCGGCGGCCGAACATGGCGTGCGAGTCGCCCATCTGCGGATTGGCCTCGTCATTGGAACCGATGGCGGCTTCATCACGCGGATGCTGACGCCGTTCGAGTTCGGCCTCGGCGGGCCGCTCGGGTCAGGCAAGCAGTGGATGTCCTGGATCGAGCGCGACGATCTCGTGCGCCTGATCGCCCATGTGATCGCCAGCCCCGGCATCTCAGGGCCGATCAACGCGACGGCGCCGATCCCGGTCACCAATCTGAAGTTCACCGAAGAACTCAGCCGGCGGCTGCATCGGCCGGCGGTGTTCCGGATTCCGGATGCATTGCTGCGCTGGGTCGGCGGCGATTTTGCCAATGAGCTTCTGCTCGGAGGGCAGAGGGTGCTGCCGAACAAGGCGCTGATGAATGGCTTCAAGTTCCGCCACGAAACGCTGCGCAGCGCGTTCGAGGCGATCTTGTAAATGCGGGGATACTCAGGTGCTTGCGCGGGAAACCGTAACCACACTGCGAAACGTCGCCGCCAGCGTCCGCAGCGCGGTGAGTTTGACGGGATCACTGACCTTCGAGTGTAACATTACCTTTGACGTTCCAAGCCTTGGCAGCTTCTGCACCAAACCGATATCGACCAGCCCCGCCGGCGCGATCCTCCGGGCCAGCGGCGCGACCGCAAGCCCAGCCTGGGCAGCTGCGACCACCGCCGTGACGCCGCCTCCGACAAACGCCTCGATCCAGGGGATGCCGGCCTTGTCGAGCGCGCGGACGGCGATCGCGCGGACGCCACAGGGTGGTGCCAGCGTCGCCAGTTGCAGGGCGTCACCGCGCGGCCAGACGAAGCGGGGCGTCGCGAACCAGCCGAACTCGTCCTCGGTCAGTTGCTCGCCGCCGCGGCGGCTGCCTTCCTGCCGCACCACCACGGCGTCGAGTTCGCCGGAATCGTAGGCATCGAGCATCGCCCGCGAAAAGCCGATCGTCACCGCGAGCGACATCTGCGAGGACATCGCATGCAGCCGCTCCAGCAGCGGCACCAGTTCCGCACCCGCGGCGTGATCGCTGATCCCGAGCGACAATTGCTGCCGCGCCGGCTTTTCGCCCGACAGCGCGCGGTCATGCGCCTCCATCAGCACGCGGGCATGGTGCAGGAACGCCGTGCCATCGGCGGTGAGCGTCACCGCGCGCGGCGATCGCTCGACCAGCCGCTTGCCGAGCACGCTTTCCAGCCGCTGCAGCTTCAGGCTGACGGCGGCCTGCGTGGTACCGAGCGCCTCGGCGGCGCGGGTAAAACTCTGCAGCTCGGCGACCAGCAGGAAGGCCTGAACGGTGTCGATATCCAGCGTGCCCATGGCATCATCACTAATCGTTATCATTGTTATGAACAGAGATAAGATACCAAAATGATGCTGATAAGTCTAGGTATGGGGACGCAAACGCACACCAGGGAGAACCATCATGCCGCTCATCACTGTCACCTATTCGAGCTTCCGCAAGGCGCCTTCATTGAAGGCCGAAATCGCCACCGCCGTCAGTGATCTCACTGCGCGAATCCTGCGCAAGGATCCCAGGGTCACAGCGGTGATCGTCCGCGCGGTCGACGCCGCGGACTGGTTCGCCGGCGGAAAGTCGCTGGCCGAACAGAGCCTCGCCAGCTTCTGGCTCGACGTCCATGTCAGCGAGGGCACCAACACCAAGGACGAGAAGGCCGCCTATCTCGCCGCGGTGTTCCAGCGCATGGGCGAACTGCTCGGGCCGCTGCACCACGAGAGCTACACGCATGTCGACGAGGTCAAGGGCGATGCTTACGGCTTTGGCGGGTTGACGCAGGAGCGGCGCTACATCGCCGGCAAGCTCGAGGTGCCGCCACAGCAGGAGGCGGCGTGAACCCATAGCGTTTTCGAGCGAAGTGGGTACCGGTTCGCATAGCAATCAAGTTTACGCAGATTGCGTAGACTTATCTGCGGTAGAAAACGCGTCAAAAATAAAACCGTCTTAGACAGTCGTTTCCGGCAGGCGGGCCTTGGTCGCGCCGAACACGTCCTCAAAGGCCTGCCGGAGCGCGACATCGACGTCTTCCATGGTCACGGGCAGTCCGAGATCGACCAGCGAGGTGACGCCGTATCTGGCATCGGCGACGCCGCAGGGGATGATCGCGGAAAAATGCGACAGCTCCGGCTCGACATTGATGGCGATGCCATGGAACGAGACCCAGCGCCGCAGCCGCACGCCGATCGCCGCGATCTTGTCCTCATGGCCGGGTCCCTTGTCCGGCCTGTTGACCCAGACCCCGACGCGGTCCTCTCGGCGTTCGCCGCGCACGTTGAAGGCGGCCAGCGTGCGGATGATCCATTCCTCCAGGCCGGCGACATAGGCCCGCACGTCCGGCCGCCGCCGCTTCAAATCGAGCATCACATAGGCCACCCGCTGGCCGGGGCCGTGATAGGTGAGCTGGCCGCCGCGCCCGGTCTCATACATTGGAAAGCGCGGGTCCAGGAGATCGCCGGCCTTGCCGCTGGTTCCGGACGTGTAGAGCGGCGGATGTTCCAACAGCCACACCAGCTCGGGCGCTTGCCCGGCCGCGATCGCGGCCGCCCGGGCTTCCATCTCGGCCACGGCGTCGGGGTAGGGGACCGCTTTGGCCGCAATCCGCCATTCGACATCGCTGCCATCAGGGGCTTGCGCGAAGGTCGTCAAATCAAGGCTTTGGCGGTCATTAACCATTGGCTAACCATAACGTGGTCAGGTGAAACCACCCAATTTAGTCCAAGATCTAGTCCAAGTTTGGCGGTTTCGTAGTGGCCACCCTCGATAAAGTCAGCGTCGATCTCATGGTGGTGCTCGGCACCACCACGATGCCCATCCACCAGGTGATGCGGCTTTCCCGCGGCGCCATCATCGAACTGGACGCCACCGAGGCGGACGAGGTCAAGATCCTCGCCAACAACCTTCCGGTGGCTTCCGGCGTGGTCCTGGTCGATCGCAACCGGATCGCGGTCGAAGTCAAGCAAATGCTGCCGAAATTACCGGGTGTTAGGTAGTTATTCGGTCGCAAAACCGCCTTGTCCCTCCATCTCTGATTTGTTACATCGGCGCCGTTGATCCGGCAGGCCTTAAATCCTTCCAGCCGGTATCCCAAGCGCTCGTGGCGGAATTGGTAGACGCGCTGCCTTGAGGTGGCAGTGAGTAAAATCGTGGGGGTTCGAGTCCCTCCGAGCGCACCACCTCAAAAAAATAGCTTTGTTATTGTTGGGTTTTCGGCGCTGCGGCCCGCACCTTGTCACTAGGTGCGGGAATAGATGTTTCCGTTTCGGTCCTCGACAGCTTGTTCATGGCGCCAGCCGACAGCGCGCGACGGTTTGCTGAGCGCGTATAGAGCGACGCCATCTGGCCGCCCGCCCAGCCGAAGATGGCTTCCAGTTCAGCCACAGTTGCTCCGTGGTTGGCTGCGTTGGTCGCGGCAGCCTTGCGCAGGCCATGCGCTGACTTCTGGATCCCAGCGGCTCGGCAAGCGTCCCGGAACAGGTTGCCCAAGCTCTCCTTGGTGAGGGGGTTGCCATTCGCAGTAGCGATAAAGGCCAAGTCCCCGGTCGGGCCGGCGTCGAGCGTTGTCTGAAGCTCGGGTAGGATCGGGATCGTCACCCACATGCCCGTTTTCTCAGTCTGGATCGAAATCACACCGTGGCGGACATGCTGCTTGCCGACCACCGCGGCATCGCCGCGGCGCAGCCCGGTATACAGGAACATGTCGAACATGACCCGCTCGCGCGTCCCACGGGGCCAGCGCCGCTCGAAGGTTGCGATTTCTTGGTCGGTCCAAACCGGGAATCCCGCTGCCTTCGCGCCTTTTGACTTTTTGGCAGCGATACCCTGCGTCGGATCGGTTCTGACGAGATCGGCATCCACTGCCCAGGTGAATAGACCGCGCATGGTGCTCAGGAAGTTCTTGGCCTGGGACGGGGTATCTGCACGACGCTCGCGGCCTTTCAAAATCGCTTTCCGGTCAATTCGCGACAGCGGTTCGCGGCCGGCAGATTTGAGGACGTGAAGCATGATATTTTCGCGCTGCTTGCGCGTCGCCATCGACAAGTCCCGCCAGGCGATCGATTGCCGATAGAGCAGCCACAGCCATTCCAGCGTGCCTCTGGGGGCCTTTTCCGTTGGGTGCGGTTGCTGGTCGGAGACCGCGGCATGATACGCCTGCTGAAACTCCGGCGATCCGAAGTCCGCGTTTATGCGTATTCGGCGACCTTTGTCGGCGCGGACGTACCAGACGGTCTTACCGTGACGGGTGGTCTCGCGGTGAAGGTGTGGCGGGCGGGGGCGGGGCATGATCTCCATCACAGGACTGCCCCGCCGTCGACCTCAAGGTCTTTTTCAACGACATTCGGGAGTTTTCCCCCGCCGCGTGAGGTGCAGAGATGCACATAGATCGTGCCGTCCGGACGAACTTCAACCCCGGCTGCTCCAGCTTGCTTGGCGGCGCGGATCGTTCGCGCAACGTCAGCTTGGGTGATGTGAGCGCGGGTCCGGCTCATTTGGGATCAGCTGCCATCGACGGCGCCCCACGGGGCTGGTCGGTGGCCAGATCGATGCCGTGCTTGGTCAGGATGTCCGGCGGGCAACGACAAGCCGACGACGTCGGCTCGGGACCAAGCTGGATATTCCAGCGGCCAGTGGCGGCGTACATCTTCGCGGCGAAGTCCCAATCCTTGTTGGACGGCATGAACGCGCCGGCCTGCGATTGGGAAACCTCGACGCGCGGCGGCGCCTTGGCGGCTTTCTCGGTTGCTCGACGCTTGAACTCGGCGCACCACAGCGTCCACGTCTTGGACCAGTTCTGCGAGAAGGTGCCGCGCTGGGCGTTGAGCGCCTGGAAGCGCAGCACCTCGCCGGAGATGTCGGTCATCCCGTGATCGCGCGCGACCTCGATGCAGGCTTCGTCGGGGATCCAGTCCTCCGGCAAAGCGGTGCCCAACGGATTATTCGTGACCCTAGCCGAACTAGTTTCTTCAATTGAATTTACAGGTTCTTCCGTTGTCTTCGTCGTACTTTCAGGCCTTTCAGACTTTTTCACCGGCACAGTACTGACCACAACGGCAGTCTTAATTTTATTTGAAGATTTCCCTTCCTCTCCCTTCCTTTCCTTTCCCTTCCCTTGGTGAACGTCACGTTGCATCAGGTGAGGATCGTCGTGATGATCGTCACGGTCAACGTCACGGTGTTCGTCTCGTTTCCGTAACGATGCACGTCGGGTTTCCGTTGCCTTGGCAGTGCGAGCACGATAGGCGCGGCGAGTGCTTTCGGCGTCTAGAGCCTTTTCGGCTACAACGGGGTGGTAAAGGCGGCCGTCATCGCACTCAATGAATCCGTGAAGAGCGCGATCACGCACGACGAGCCAGTCATCGACATTTCGGCCGAAGCCGGCGAGATTGGCTAGGAGGCGGTCGTCGTTAGGAAGTGAGGCAGCTGGTACTTGATGCCAAGCCGCAGCCCATAACAACACTCCTGCTCGGAACTCGTCTCCGGTCGTAACGACGGAAAAAACACTGTCCCTGAGCCGAACGACGTCCAATGCCATATAAGAAAAGTCGCGCAGGTCAAGGTCAGCTGGCGTGAAAGGTGCGGGGCGGGTCATCGTCACCCGCCCTTAGCAATGCGGTGAAGAAATTCGAGAATATCGGCGTGTCGCCAGAATGCCTTACGACCGATCAGGATGTGCTTGGGAAGGATGCCATTCCGCTCCATGCGCCAGAGGGTCATACCGCTGACCGGCATCAACCGCTGCAATTCCTTACGTGTAATCAGACGATATTCGTCGAGCTCATCGTTTTTGGAGGGCCCACATTCTATCACAGCAACTGTCCAGTAGATATGATCTGAGAAGGTCTGTTTTCTTCTGATCAAATCTGGGCTTTGATCGACAAGTATGGATAGGGGCTAAGTACACGCAATTTTTTTTGTGTTTACACCCTATCCGTGCCGATTGAGCCATTGAGTGCGATACGTCCTTACCGTTTCCGCCGAAATGGGCGAACTGCCATCTTTGATTGAGAGCACAGCTTTAATAAAGCGGGCGCCCGGTCCGGCGCGACCATTGCCGAATTTCCGACCGAAAGCTTCTTCATAAACGTGAGGTAAGCCGCATCCGAGAAGCCAAACAATCGGTGAGAGGCGTCGCTGACGTTCCGGGATTGCGGGAGGCTTATTCAACCACATCGAAAAAGCTTCAAGATAAGCAAACGTCTCCTCGAGCCTTTCCTGCGTTCGATAGTCCGTCCATGCGGGGGTGCCAGGCACCGTACGTCGGTTAGGAATCGTCGAGGGTGGTCTTTTGGGGCCGGCTGGATGGTGAATTGGTGGAAGCCCCGCGTGTCCGCCATGCCGCTTGGCAAAGTCATTGCCTGCTCTGACAAGAGCATAAAAAGCGTCCGAACTCGGTTCAGGCAGGGAAACGAGAACCTTTCTCAGCGCGAATCGCAACGTGTGTATAGTTTCGGAGGACTGCTTTTGGCTGCGGATTTTCCGGCCAGAGGTATATATATTGAGCACGTGATTTAGGCTCTGGACAAGGTCGGCAACATCGTACTCATCAAGGTGCGTCGCGCCTGCTTCGTCTACGATTCTGAGTGCCTGTGCATGAGAGACTGCCTGCGGAACTAGCTCAGACAAGGGTCGCCGGGTGGTTTTCGATTTCTTGGGGGGCACGACAAGCGATATCCCGAGGCCATGTGAGTAGGCCTATCTATAACTCACCGATTTAAGGAATCGATATCGACGTTTCAAAGTAATGATCTTCGGCTTTGCTCAAGCCGTGGACCGAAGTCCGCTGTACGTTCTAAAACTAAACAGGTAATCCTAGGCAGAACAGTCGTGTTTCATGTGAATCAAGCTGTTTGAGACACTGTGTGAAACGTTCATGGCACGGTCTTAGTCCAAGGAGTTGTTTTTATAAAAATCGATATCGCTATGGTCTGAGCTCGTTCGGCTTCATCGGCAGCTGGTGGTCGACATGCCACCCCCAAGCCGGGTGGTGAGGCAATTAACCGGAGGGGACGGATCAGGCAGAGATGACTGCCCGGATGACCCCTGCGGCACCTGAACGATGATCGGCCGCTGGGGGCGGGTGGCCTGCCGCTGGGCCGCAGCCATATTTTCTTCAAACTCCCGGCCACTTTGCCGTCGGATCTCCTCTAGGGCGGCCTGATCAGCGGCGAGCTTCTTGCTGACGTCGATGCCGCAGTGCTTCATTTCGAGGTGAAGGAGTCCATAGCGGAGCATACCCCGATCAACTGGGCGAGCGTCCTCGCTGACCAGTTTCTCTACCCGCTTAATCTCCTCGCACACGTCGGCTGTCCAGCCGCCGCGGCTCGTGGCTTGAACGCGCGGCTCATCAACCGGAGTGCCAAATCTCGATAGGTCCTCGGCCGCCCTTGCAGGCGAGAGAAAGAGCAGAGTCAAGGCGACAACGATCGCTAGTCTTCTCATTTCCATTCTCCGGGTTTTCGGATGCTGCACCTTCGTACCGCCCCATCGCGAAGTGTTCACAGCGTTCCAAACAGCAAAGAGGGGCATCCGCGAATTGTGGGCAACGCGCTCGAATGTAACTTAAAAGCGGTCGCCTTAAAAGCGTTATCGAGCCGAAATTGGCTCTGTGAAAAAGACTCACAAAGGGCCACTGCGGGATGTTCTGGCGAGGAATATGCGTCGCCTTCGGGCGGAGCGTGGACTGAGTCAGGAGGCGCTGGCCCACGAGTGCGGAATCAATCGCACCTATCTCAGCGGCGTCGAGCGGTCCGAACGGAATGTCTCGCTCGATAATATCGCTCGGATTGCTCGTGGTCTGAAGGTCAAGGCTTGGACGCTCCTGGACGAGAGCGCCAAGTGAACCTGAGCGGATAGCCGACCAGGTTGCAGTATTATTTAGCTCGCCCCAGGGCGCGTCGAGGCCGACTCAACGCCGACGTAGTATCACGAATTGAGCGGCCGGAGCTGGGTGAGGGCGACTCCCGGTCGCTAGCCCGGATTGCATATAACTGGCTCAGGGTGCACCACAGTGGGTCGTAAGCGGCCTACTTGAGTGGTTTGGCTTCCCCAGCACTACACCAGCACTGAGTAAGGACTGGGGAAGGCGTGGGGTACGCCGGACTTTACCCGGGAGCAAATCACGAGCCGAACAAGCCGCTGTTCGGGGGTGCCTTCTGACCTTTGTTCGGCCGCAGAGGTGCGTCAGTGAGGTTCTCGAGTTTTTCCCGCAAACTTGGCTGCCTATAGAAGGCAAGCAAGCCCTGACCGGCTTCATCTATTCGTGTTGTAGACTTTGGAAGCGTGCGCCGTTCGCATCCGGGGATGATCATCTGCAGCCCAGCCGACGTACGTTCCACTCCAGCCATAGCAGCCCTCCGTTGCCCTGAACTTCATAAATGGGACATCGATTGAAACTTTCCATGCGGCTGCCGACGAAACACGAAAGATTTTGTAGCAGGACGGGCTCGGGAACTTGTTGACTAAAACCCGGGCTGACCTGCCCGGGGTTGGCCGGACGAGCCGCCGTGAATCACATCGGAAGATGGGTTGTTGCTGCGCTGGAGCTCTGGTGTCTCAGTGTCTCATATTCTATTCCACGATATTGTTGCCTGACTCGCATCTGCACGACGCTCAATCCAAGTTGGAAAAGGTGCCCTGCAGCAAAGCGCGAGGACCGCATATCGGTCTCTGATGATCGGCGCAGGTAATGCACTGTCATTGGGAGTTTTGGTCTGGGGCCGATGTTTCCGCTGCCGATGGTGCGCAGGCGGGGGAGTGGGAACCATCCCAGCCTGCACGAATCGATTCGGTGCCGCCAGTCGTGCCCCTCCAAGTCGCGCTGGCGGTGGGCGGCCCTGGCAGCGTTGCGTAAGGCTGGGGCCGTTCTTTAACGGCCGCCCTTCCTTTTTTATTGGCGTCGGCGCCACCATGACGGCTGACGATCAACGCCGCGAAGGTGACAACAACCAGCGCCACCACGGCCAAAGGATGCCGGCCGTTTCTATGTAAGTAATTGATTTATTGGTGACCGGGAGGGACTGAGCTCGGTGCCAGGCGAGCCCGCGGATGGTGCTGTGGCTGGTGTTCGGATCCAGACAGGATAACGGCGCCCACCACGCACCGAACGGCGCGCACATGCCCTGTACCTCGCTGGATCCACGGCGCGAGGACCGCGCAGGACTGGTGACCGCCATCAGCGCGTCGTAGGCAGCCTAGGTTTGGCGCGCAGGCGCTGGCGCCACAGTGTCTCTGTGTAGATTCGCCGAGCCCGACGTCGCGGTGTGGAGCTGTATCGTACCGGTACCGTACCGGTGGGGGAGCGGTCCCGGACCGGTACCGTAGTGGTCCGGGAGGCGTGGGGTACGCCGCACCTTGCCCCATTGGCGAATCCGGTTTGGAGCTAAGAGGGTTGCTGGCAAGATCGAAGTCGCAAAAACCGCACGTGGGGAAGAAAAATACGACGGCTACCGCGTCCAGGTGCACGTCAACGGCGGGTAGTGGGTCAGTTTGATTGTGGCGGCCCAGAGGGCTGGCAAACCAGCGAGTCGGGGCGCATATTCTGGGGGTTAAATTTCCCCGCCCAGGATCAGGGGTCTCTGATCGAGGACGGGGAGAGTCACTTGGAGCTTCCAGCAGCAAGGGGCGCTGCGCATCAAAGCCTAGTTTGGTGGCGGTCCCAGCGAAAGCCTAATGTTTATGCACCCCAAGCGCCCCCGCGACTCCAACTAGCTCGCCAAGTCATCATAGACATTGCGACGGGGCAGGTAACAGAACGCGACCCCGATGCCGGTAAGAATGCCGGGGCGGTGGTTCGCAAGGGCGGAGAGGCCCGCGCGCGCCTGCTCAAGCCTGCCGAGAGAGGCGGGAGATAGCAAAGGCTGCGACTAGATCAGAACCAAATCGCAAGACTGTGGTTAGAGAACAAAGAGGCCGCCAACTGAAGCGGCCTAACTGGGTCATGCCCTTTAGGAGCGAGCTTTAATCAGATTCCCGATTTCTATGATGGCGATTCCGGCCACGATCACAACCAGCCCGATGGCTTTCGTCGTGTCGATTGGCCTTTTCGCCATGCTGAAGAGACCAAATTGGTCAATGACGGCAGACGTGAGAAGTTGGGCAACCAGGATGAACGCGATGAAACTCGCTGCTCCGAGCCGTGGAATGATGATAGTGGCCGATAATCCATAGAAGCCAATAAGTAGGCCCGCTCCATAACCCACAAGGGGCGCTGATCCCAACTCTGCAATGGTGGGATAGCCGTAAATCGGCAGAGTAAATGCCAGCGCAACGAGGGCCGCAACAGCGAACATAATTGCCGTTGCCGCGAACGGATTCCCCACGCTGCGCGCAACGCCGCTGTTCAATACACCGATGAGCGGTATGCCCGCGCCTGCCATAAATGACCAACCCGACAAGATCAAATAAGAACGCACTGATTGGGCTCCCTGTGGTTGTTTGGGCGACATTATCCCTGTTTTGAGGATTGCTTCTAAACGATATCAAATTAGGCCACTGCCAATTTCAAACTAGGCCACTATCCCGGCGGCCAGATCCTTGTCAGAACGCCGTTCCCCGTCATTCTGCCAAAATTTTGTCTCGGCATAACTTTCGCGCAAAAGACGGAATTATTTATCCCCGATTTGACTATTCGCGTTTTCCTGCCCGGCGACTCCGACGAGAGCGCTTCTATTGAGGCGCAACTCTCAGCCGAAGTTCCGCCAATATTGGACATCAACCCATGGTAAAGTTGGGGACGGTAATGTCTTTTGCGCCCTTCGTGATTGCGTTCGAGGGCCAAATCAAAGTTCGTATTTTGAGAAATGGCATCTTACACCGACTGGGGAGTCTAGCGGTCCGGATGCACCCAGACCACGCTACTTCGGCTTCCACCGTTGCTGAGCCGCCCGCTTCGCAATCTCCCCCTGACGCTCCGGCGTCATAGCATCTGCCCTAGCCTTCCCGCCTTTCTTTCCCATCGCTACCGCAGCCGGGTCCTTGCCCTGCTCTTCTGGCGTAGGATCGCGGTCAGGCTTCTGCCCCGTCGCAATGTCTATGATCGACTTGGCGAGCTGGTTGGGGTGTCTAGGGCGTTTTGGGGTCACTTGGTTACATCCGCCTTGCCGGGCCAGTATATCGACTTAGTTGAAATCCAGTGCTGCGCCTCTGCTTCGGTCTCGAAGTCTCCGATATGGGAGTCTGGACCATTCCCCGTCTTAACCGCAACAAACCAACGGCCGCTTTTTATCATCTCCGGTTCAAATTGGGGGTATGTCTCTGTCATGCTCAGAATATGTGACGGAGACGGTCAACATACCAGCCCGGAACCCCGCCACAATCAAACTGACCCACTACCCAACGGCGGGAAGAAGAGGGTCCGCAGCTTCAATCCGAACCACGATCGTGGGTGACTGGGGCAGATTCAGGATGAGATGGTCGGGGGCAGCACCCCCCAGACCAAGGCCGTTTTTGAACCTGGCAAGGGCTACCCGAAGTAAACACTGGAGGGGCCACCTCAGTTGGCGGCGTCTTTCTTCTCGGAGCATCAAAGAAACTCACGAAGCCGCGCGAGTTCAGCGACATGCTCGGACAACAGGATTTCGGTGACCAGGGGAGGCTGCGGCGCTGTCTGAATTTCATACAAATGCCGGGTAGAGTCAGGCTTGGCCATGAACTCACGGATGCAGTCGTCCAGGGTGCCGTCGAGCAGCAAATATGGGCCGGTGCCCTCGGTGCGCCGCTGGTTGTTAAGCGAAGGCCATTTCCGAAGAACAGCTGGTGCATTGAAATTGACGTGGGAGTCAGGTTCAGCCTCACGCGCGTCGTTATCTGTCATTCCCCCTTCGCCTTCAGCCCGCTCTCCGGCACGATCGCAAAACCTCTCTCAATGGCGGCTTTAAACACTGACTTGAGCCCAGGCTCCGCCATGACCTCGTTGGCTGCGCTAAAGGGTGTAATTTCCTGCCAGCGCGACCGCGGCCTTGCGTCAGGAAGTGCGGTCTCCGACATGGCGTAGGCCAAACGCAGTTCTCGGCCATCTGGCAGTCGCTCGACGTATTTTCGAAGTCGGTTCACCTTTTCGCCCTCGACCGCCCAGCAAGCAGCTCAGAGGCAATCTGCCTGGCGAGTTTGACTCCCAGTCGAAGAGCGGCCGCGCGAACGGAATTTGGTGGTCTACCGCTGCGCTTCACCAGCTCATCGAATGACTTTGCGGATGCGGCGATCTCCATGAAGCGGCGCTGCTCTTTGAACGACCAAGGCATTACAGAACCACGGGAAGTTTTGCGAAGGCGGGTGAAAATCCCACTTCCATCTTCAGTTTTGTCATCGCAAGCCGGATCATGCAGCCCAAACCGGACCGCGTTCAATTGCCCATTTCCAGCGCGGGATGCGGCGCCCTATGTGATCGCTGCCCGCAAATCTCTTTTTCTGGTAGGCGAATGTTTCGCGCGCCTGTTGTTCGGCGTAATTCTTGCTAACGCCGGCCTCGACACATGCGGCCTGCGCATCCTTGTCGCCCATGTGGAGGAATATTTGGATGAGCTGGTGCCGCTGCACCGGGCTGACCTTGCGTTTGGGTTGCTTCATCTTTGCGACCTCTGGTTCGGCAGCAGGCCGCGCTCATTCGTAAGCCAGTAAGGCAAGGCAGGAGACAGACCCTTGCTCATGAGTTAAGTGATAACTGATTCGCTGTCTCGTGCCTCGGCTTGGCGGGGTGAAGTCGGGCAAGAGCGCCCGTTTACCAACAGCCATCCTTGGCCCGCAGCATCGCGGGGGGAGGCCGGCTTTCTGGTCTTCACCCAGTTGGGTGATCGGCCGGGCCGATATGATCGATCTACGAGCTTCGACACAGGCCCTCGAGAATCGGATCAGGCCCCGACGGTAGTGTCTCAGTTTGAAATCTCGCTCTTTCGACCCATCTCGCGCTCATATGCGGCTTCAGCAGGGCTCAGAGGAAGTTCATAGTCAGTATATCAGACATCTTGCACGATCATTTGGGGTCGGAAGCAAGTGGTATTGAATCAGAATTAGTAGCGGCTTGCCTCTTGTTTCGGCTAAGAAGACCAAGGCAGCCCCTCGCCACTAACACAGATCCCGCGATCATTAGCCAATGCGGCAACTCAATCAACGACAACAAGTCCATTTATTCCCCCTTCGCCGTCAGCGCGGACCGTAGAGCATCAAGTCGCTTCTGGCGCACTTTGGCTGCGAGCTTACTATAGGTCGCCGCTTGCTCTACGCCGCGCGCGACACTGTTGGAGCTGGCTCCCAAATGATGTTGTCAAGTTCGGGCACAGTTAAAGCGGCCCTTTGACGGTCCTGATAGGCCAAGCGATCGATGAGAAATTGAAGTCGGGCGGGCAAGCCGGTTGCCGTGGGGCGCAAGATGGTGCGTAGCCGCTCCCCAATCTCGTCGCAGATTGCGCGGCTGTGGACGCTGTCGATTTGAACCTGGTTTGAAACCTTCATGGCCGTTCTCGCAGCACTGTCTCTCCTGCGAGGACAATAATCATCAAATTTTAAGGGACCGAACTCACTTCCCTGGGCATTTGAATAGAAGGTGTCACGGGGAATTAACTCTGACGCCCCGCGCTAAGCTCAAGTCTGGCCAACCTGGAATCCATTCCCCCAAGATCCGTTGTTATCGAAGTAGGCCTTCTTTGCGCTTGCGGCATCGGCAAATGTCGAGCCGCTACTGCGATGCTGTTTCCTTATTATTTCATCAAAAGTCACCAGTCGTCCGCTTTCGGCGTGACGCCTTCCGCTCGAACTTCGAGCGACTGAAGGCAGAGCGTCTCGCGCGTGAAAAGAAACCGTAACGTGGCGGCCCTATGCCCCGATGAAGGGCAGCGATAGCGCATCTGAGGGAGGAGGGGTCGCTACCGCATGGCCGTATCTAAGACGGTAGCGATCAGCAGCTCAACTGAACGTAGGTAAACGTCGGGCAAATAAAGGGGTATGGGACCGATACAAAGGTATGGGCTTCGGGTTCAAGGGGTCTCCTGGCAAAGCGTTTGACCAAGCTATGCTCGGTAGGCAACCAGAACGGCACCGCAAGCGATCAGAACCACGCCAAGCCAATTTGGCAGCGCAAGCCGTTCGCCCAAGAAGAATACCGCAAAAACTGACACGAACCCAACCTGATGAGGCGCGCGCATCAGGGAATCCCCGTGCCCAGTCCTCGAAAAACTCTTCGCGGTGAGTAAGCCCAAGGGCAATCGAAATGCTGAGATCGCTTCTTAAGACCATCAACGAATGGTGTTCATCGATTTCTACCCATGGCACCGGATTGCCGCCGATCACCGCCGAACGCCTGGCGCGCGACGTCGCTCACCCGACGATGTTCTGCTCGCGCGATCGCATGGACGGCGGCGAGCCTGGCGATGATGCCGCCAGGACGGCGGATGCCGGCGGGCTCAGCGGGTGCGGTGGTCGATGTTCGACGTGACCGCGCGAACGTCGCGCACCTCGCGCCGCGATAGTCCGATGTCGGATGAAAGGTCGTTCATGGCACGCCACCTCTGTTCGGCTCAAACGCCGCTGTTGGGGTTGTGGCATGCCTTGCTCGGGGTGCGGTGCCGGTGGCCGACCGGCTGCATTATCGCGAGCGAACCGATTCTCTCGCCGCCGTCGCGGCGAGTGCGAGCGAGGAATTTGCCCTTCAGACGCCTGGTGCTGCCAGACAGCGCATAACACGTAGGCGTGAATACGAGGCGGCACATAGCCGGGTTTCGGGTTCGGTCGCCGACGGTTTGGGTGCGGGTTGCAATGGCGGTGGCACCGCATCCGGGTACGCCGCATCAACGGCGCGTGAGGTGTGAGGTGGTTCACACTCAAGAACGGCGAGTTCACTTACACGAAGCCGTGGTCTCGAGAGATAGCAATGCCGCTATTCAACCAGTTAACTTGGCGAGGAATTGGCGCCACGCTGGCGCTCATATTGGTCGCGCTCGCGCTCGCGGTTGTTGCTTATGCGGAATGGTCATCGCAGACCGCGTTTGACGACTTTCTAACCGCGAGCACGCCTTCGTTGTCTGATCAAAACCAGTCCGCCGACACGCTGATCCCGCCTATTAAGGGGCAACCGAGTTGCTACCGGAACAAAGGGGCGTCGCCAGCTGCGTCCCAGTGACTTCCGTTCGACGCGGTCGCTATCCCGCCTAACCAGGCGCGGTTGCCGCCGGTTCGGTGGCGCGAAAGGCCCGCAACCGGATTTCGTAGGCTTGCCGCGGCCGACGTCGCTTACTGCTTGCCGGCCAATTGCTGCATAATCTGTTGAAACATTTGGGCCGGGTCGTTCTGACCACCCGTCGGGGTATCGACTTTTGTGCCCTGAAGCTTGTTGGCCGCTACAGCAAGAAAGAGAAAGCCAAAGCCGCCGGAAATCTTGTCGAGGTCGGTGTCCGAAACAGCAGCATCGTTGCTCTGGTTGTTCATGGTCCCGTTCCCCTTGCTGTAGCGCTGTGCGCCGTTTGTGTGAGGGGACTATGCCGGGCGGTGACGGGGCTCACAGTGACGCGGGTCACACAGCCAAATCAGGCCACAAGGTTGGCACCGGATCGGATGCGGTCGCCGGCGATCAGCACCGAAAAATTTCCACAGTGTGTGCGAACATCTTGGGCGCCGCGGCCCGCGTCGGATTAGAGCAATCGAGTAAACTACTGTACGACCGGCACATCACAAGTTTCGCAATAGAGGTTTGGGCCGTATCTATCGTGGACAGCCTTAAAGCCGCTGGAAACTGACAGGACAGTTGGCGTCTCGGCCTCTTCGTCCTGGCACAGCTTTGCCATGCCGGTCTTACGGCACGCCGAACACCGAAGTTGCTCGGTCCATTCGTCAGCCATGGCCGACAGGTTAGGCGCGCTTCGCTCGTCTGTCGGTCCAATGTTAGACCAACGTTGGTGTCAGCACGGCGCTCTTTTAACCTGGTCATGGGCCGCGAGCGCGGCATAGCCCTGTTTTGTAACCACCATCTGGTAGCGTGGGTCCTCTATGGCATTCGCTGGGTCGGCAATTAGGTTTAAGCGGACCAATGCCCATAAGGCCTTGCTGCCGGCTGGTCCGGTAAGCGTGAAGTGCGTGCCTGTGTGCGTCCGATAAACCTCGCCCCGCGCTGTGGCTTGCAGCGCAAGGTATTGGGCATCTGTTAGATTGTGTCGCGATGAACTGCGCGTTTTGACCGGTGGCGGCGGCTGCAAGAGCCGGTCGATTTTCATTCGAAGTCGTTTTTCCGCCAGTTGTTCGAGGTTACACTTCGTCTTGCCGGTTCTGATGACCGCGCCGATACGAAATTGGTACTTCCAGAGGCCGGGTTCAATCTGAGTAATCTCGTACTGTACGCCTCGATAATCCATCGGCGGGCTCTTACACGCCAAAATCCAGAGGCGGCCTTAGCCCCCCGCGAACAGTAGGACAGCAACCAGGCCGATGTTCATCATGCCGAGGGCGATGATGGCTGCGCGACACAGGAATTCGATTGCCATGGCCCATCCCCTCATGACGGGAGTTGAGTACAATACACACGCGGGCATCCCATGGCATGTGCAGATTGTGCCAAATGCTACGCAACCGCCATCGCACGCCACCGGAGCGGTGACCGTTCCATTGCCCCGCATCCTGGCGCGCGCGGCATCTCTACCGGGGCTTGACCAACCGCTTGCGTTACCGCCCCGCCGACGCCCGACATTTCGCCCCATCCACCCTGCGGTCGTCTAAGTTTGAGAACGTCGCGCGCTCGTCAGACGGAACCGACGATACTCTCGCGCAGCGCTTCTAATGCGCGGCGAGTGTGGCGGGCAGTTTCCTTGTCGCCTAGCTTTTCGATGTGTTCGAGTGCCCAGACCAAATACTGCAAAGCAGCCTCCGCATCGGCATTGCGCTCGGTCATGGACCTTCCGTACCTCGACATCAGAAGTAGTGTTGGGCATCTGTTAGGAGGTTGAGTGCCATCAACGCCAGAACAGCACGTCCGCCGTCAGCACCACCGACAAGACGCCCATGCCTACCACTGACACTTGTGAACCAACGTTCCTGCGCAATATAACGGAAGTAAGACTGACCTACCCGTGACCCTTTCGGCCGTGCGTTATGGTAATTTTGCGGGACTTTTGCGAATTGGCAGGGATACCGCCTCCATTAGACCAAATTTCGCCGAAGTTGCAGATGGGTTGCGGGTGAGTTGTTGCCGTTTCACTGTAGCAAAAATGGATGCGTGAAACTTGGGGTGAGCGTCAGTCACTCGAAGTTCGCACCCAGAGTAAAGCTGACGAAGGACAGCACCGTGTCAGCGTCATTCCCGGAATTTTCTTACGACGTCACCGGTGCTATCGACGATGTAGGTATCCTTACCTGCACCGCCGGCCATCGTGTCGCCGCCGGCACCGCCGTTGATAAAGTCGTTGCCACCTAGTGCGGTGATGGTGTCCTTTCCACCACCAGCGTTGATCGTATCTTCTTCATGGGTCCGAAGCGGTTGGCCAGCAACGGTAGGCGTCGTGTCGATTGCGTCGTTGCCCGCAGTACCGTTGATGGTGTGTCCGGCCACATTCTGCACTGTGACCGCGATTGCCTGCGTGTCGGTGCCGCCATTGCCGTCCGTGGCCTGGACGGTTACGTCATAGACTTGTTACCGCCGACATCACTCGGAGCCTCGAAGTTTGGCGCCGCGGGGAGGCGAGCGCGCCGGTCGTTCCGTTGATCGTGAACTTGCCGGCGTCCGTGCCGCCTGTGATTGAATAGCTCGGTGTTTGACCAGCATCCGGGTCAGTTGCCGCCGCGGTGGTGTTCTCTGCAATCGAAACAGCCGCCGTGTTGCCGCCGCCATTCGAGGTGATCGTCGGCGTCTCATTCGCATTCTGCACTGTGACCGCGATTGCCTGCGTGTCGGTGCCGCCCGTCCGAGATCAGCGCTGACGTTCAGACCCCGGCACAGGGGCAGGGAGCGCGATTGCCGGGATCGACCGCGTCGATACCCCCGCGCATACGACGCCCACAACCTAAACGCGGCATTCAACACCCTGGCCTAGTTTAAAAACGTGAGAGTGCTGCCGCGAAACGCGACGCGGCTTAACCTCTGGCTTGCGAGCGGTCGTCTGATTGGCGGAGTCGTTCGATTAGCGTCTTGAAGTGCGCGGGCAACTCTCGCTCCACTGTGAATGAAGCCCGCAGTCTCTCGGCAATTTCTCGAACGATCTCGCGGCTATGCCGGGAGTCAATATCAATGGAATTTTGCATAGCGGTTTTCTCCACACCTGCGCAAAAATTCCAACATCCCAATTTCCGACACCTAGGGCGGTCCGCGCAAGAAGGCAATCATCAGCCCCATTGCGACCACGCTGTATAAGCCCGTCACTGTGATGCCGAGACGCATACTGCTCATGATGCCCTTGGAAGGGAGCTTGATCGGTCTGCTGGGCATTGCACGTCCTCATGCCGCCCTACCCGAACAGATCACGTCGAAACCGGACAATCGTTCCGTCCGGTGTAAAAAATTGAACGCTGAGTTCCCTTGCTTCCCGCATCCGACCGTGAACCGGCGCAAGCGTTCGCGAAACGCGAGGACAGGACCAGACCCGACACCACCCGTACCCTTGCACCGAGCCATCAGGCGAACAGTTCGGCAGCCGCCGGGGTGAACTTTCTCGATATGTATGTGAGCTGACTCACAGTGCTTGATCGCGATAGGTCAGACAACGCGGTTTCCCGTGGACGGAGGGTTCAGCTATGACCGAATCTGCCAAGCGACGCGTAACAGTTGATGTGATAATCCTTGCGGTGGGAGCGGCAATCTTGATCGTTTCTGCCTTTGTGGGCGTGCTATAACTGAAGGGGCGGCTTTTCGCGACCCAAGGCCTCTCCGAAAAGAGGAAGTAGGTGCTTCATCGGTCGTCCGGCCCACCGGGTTTGTTCTGACCAGCTGCCTGCAAGATCAAATCGTCGAATAGAGGAACAGCGTCTTTCATCCTGTGGCAAACGAAGCCGTCGACGGACATTTTGGTGTGATCGAGCAACTCTAGCCAACACAGCGGCACGCCATGAGGATGGACCGCCGGACCTCGAAACATGCGGATTTCGCAGCTGCCGATCGAGGCGAGCAAAACCGATGCTTTTGGATCGTCCCCCGGAATGGACGAGAGCCTGATGTAGGCTCTCGCAATTTTCAATTCGGTCAACGTCCTTTCGGACGACTTGCAGTCCGTCAAAGTTCAAAATCCCCAAGGCAAAACGCAAGCGGATCTAGCGACACAGCCAGAAACGCGCTTGTTATGGCCCGCCAATCATTTGTTATGGGGCGCCAAAGCATCGCCTTGGCATTAGGCGACGATCGCCGACTCGCTCATCTAAGGCGTAGGCTCGTCGTGGCTCAAAAGCCGCAACATCCCGCCTTCAGCCGGACGGGTGATCGAGCAGTCTAGCTGAAGGCGGTAAATGCTTAGGGCGCTCGCATCTGGCCCGCCGACCTTTATGCAAATAGCTCGGCGCCGGCAGGGGTGAACCTCACATAGGTGCCGCTCTCGTGCAGCAACAGCCATCCGCGCGATATCGCCAGATCGAGCCCGGCCTTGTATTCGGCCGGGGTAGCGCGCTCCAGATACAGCACAGCACGGCGCGTTTATCTTCTCTGGAAATCTTTGCGTCTAGCCGGCGTCCTGCAAGATTTTCCCGCAATTATCTGTGCTGCAGGTGTTCCGAACTTTGATGGGTTGTCGTGTGCTCGTCCGCATAATAATGCGTGGGCAAGAACACTGACTTATCACAGAGCAAGCAGAGAATACTCGCGGACCTAAAACCATGGAAAGAGGGCCAAAGCGGTAACCTCGCGAGCAGGCCTCCAGGCATTCCCAATCTGAAACGCGAGTGCAGGCGCTGTTGAATGGCGAAACGCCACTTCCTCCCGCAATTGCTGAAGTCATCCGTAACCAGTGCGGGGAGGAAAAGAAGGCAATCGACGCCGTTTTGGGCTCAGTTCATTTGTTGAGTGCGGGTGGGGTAAGGCAAATGATGCATCACAACTATCTAACTGATCTAATTATGCAATTCTAAGACAAATGGCGCTCCCTAGCGGAAGGGGCGGGGCACCAATCAACTCCTTGAAATCAGGCACTAATCTGCCGTCTCTTGTTGCGCTCGGGTAGCACTACGAGGCAGACGGATCCTGATCAAGCGGATGGCTAGTATGAGCAGCGGCGTCAGGTAGAGCATTGGTCACCCTTTGCAGTATGATCGCAGCACCGTGACCCACTGGCGAACCAGCGCGCGGCCCTTAGGCGTCACGCGTACGTTGTGCTTGCGCAGGTCGAACGGGTCACGGTCATTGGTGACCAGCGCAAGGCCTTCTTCTTTGTGCCTGTTGAGCGAACCGATATCGAGAATGTTTCGGGTCATCACGCTGGGCGCAATGTCCCCGGTTCGCGCATAATCGTTGACACCGAGGCCCTCCTCCTCGGCAATCATCAGGAACGTGCGCAGGTAGCTCAGGGGCACGTTGGGACGCATCGTATAAAAAGGTTCAATGGCCAGACGTAATGCGCGAGCGGCTGCGCGTTCGTCATCGGTAAGGGTGGGCTTAAAGGATTGATGTGCTTTCGGCATAGTGATGTCTCCCCCCGGAGGATTAAAGATAAGGATGGAACCCCGACACGGAACGGCCTTGCTGCTTGCGATGGCATCTAGGCTTTCTGTTGCAATCAGATCAAACGATCTTTCGGCGGCGGCCAGCGCGCCTGAGGCGCCGAGCACTCTGATCTTGGTCGTCGTAAGTTCTGCCTTAAGCCGCCATCACCAGCACCAGCGCCATCTTGCTCGCCGACGGCAGAAGCCGCTACGTTTGCATCGGCTTTGCGTTGCTGATGTACGTTAGCAATGCGCCGACACCATTAAATTAAATTTCAGATTATTCGGTGCCGCCGGCCGGGATGACAACGTTTTTATAGACGGATGAGGAAGTAGGCTTGCATTCCTGTGCCCGCAGATCCAAGAAAAGAAATGTAAGAAGGCCTACGAGAGGGTCCGTGTGCCGGCCGCATTCCGAATAATACCATGCGTCGCAAGAATGGCCGCTTTTTGCTGGCAGACCTTCGCTCCAGTGGAAATAGGGGAGTCGAAGACCGTCAGCGCATGCCTCAACGGTCCACTTGCACCAAGCGTCACCATCAACATCACCCTGCCTGGCTACGACCCGATTGAACGAGGACAGACACTGGCTTCATTCCCTATATGATGGCTTCGGTAGCGCTTTATCTTGGTGCCCTGATCGCGGCGCTACGCCTTATTCGGATGGTCTCATGAAAAATCTGATGCTGTCCTGGGTGTTTTGGGCTCTGCTCTCCGCAGGATTCGCGGCCCTTACAGCCGTCTTCGCAAAGATCGGGATCGAAGATGTCAATTCTGATTTTGCTACGTTTGTGCGCACCGTGGTTATCTTGTTGGCTACCGGACTGATCGTCTACGCCTCCGGGAACTGGCAACAGCCGTCCAATGTGTCCATGAAAACCTGGTTGTTCCTCATCCTGTCGGGTGGCGCGACGGGTGCTTCTTGGATCTGCTACTTCCGCGCCCTGAAGCTCGGGAACGCCGCGCGCGTTGCTCCCATCGACAAGCTCAGTGTCGTCTTCGTGTCGGTTTTTGCCGTGCTGTTCTTGGGCGAACGGCTAGCGCTGCCAAATTGGCTTGGCGTGATATTGATCGCTTGCGGTGCCGTTCTCGTTGCTTATCAAGCATAGCAAAAATGGCGCGTGTCGCTGAGATGGAGAGGCAAGCGCCATGTCCGCTTCGGTCAGAGTGTCGACGCATTGGCCCAGAGTCGTTGCCCCCGCATATGGACATAAAGGAGTTCTGTGCAAAAATCATGATTTATGCACAACTTCATTGACCCATATAAAATGGGGCTTTATACTGTGCATATTATATGTGCGAAATGGAGGGCGATATGGCGGTGTACGGATACGCGCGGGTCAGCACCGACGGTCAGTCCTTGGCCGCTCAAATAGCCGAGCTAAAGGCAGCAACATGCGAGAAGATTTTTCAGGAGAAAATCAGCGGAGCTCGCTCTGACCGCAAGCAGCTAACTAAGCTGATGGCCCTACTCTCGAAGGACGACGTACTAGTAGTTTCCCGGCTCGATCGGTTGGCGCGGTCCACCCGCGATCTCCTAAACCTGCTGGGGACGATCGGGGAAAAAGGAGCGGGCTTCAAGTCGCTCAGAGACACCTGGGCTGACACCACGACGGCGCATGGTCGGTTGATGCTGACCGTTTTGGGTGGTCTCGCCGAGTTTGAGCGGGAACTGATTCGGACACGTACCGGGGAGGGGCGCGAGCGGGCCAAGGCGAGGGGGGTGATCCTAGGTCGCAAGCCAAAGCTGACTGGCCATCAGCGGCGAGAAGCCATAGCTCGCCGGGAGGCTGGAGAGGTGCTAACGGACATTGCGCGGTCGTACAACGTTAGCCACAGTACGATCAGCCGTCTCGGCTGAGTCCGCGAGCTTATGCTTTCATGGGTTGGGTGACAATCATAGACTAAACGGCCGGACGTTTCCGCTCATGCAGCGGCTTCAATCGCGCGCGTACAAAATCGATCCCTTACGAGAAAAGCGTGGTGGTCAGGAGTCGGCCGCTCGCTCCGAAATGAAAGACGCTAACCTTCAAATGCAGCAGCAAGATCAGGAGATCAAATCAGCGCTTTGGGAGGCGGCGAATACGTTGCGAGGCTCCGCCGTAGATCGTACGGATTGGAAGGGCTACATCCTGCCGTTACTCTTCTTCAAACGCATCTCCGACGTTTGGGATGAGGAAATGAAAGAAGCCCAGGAAATTTATGGCGAGGTTGATCCCTCGCTTTTTCCCGAAATCCATCGCTTCGTTGTCCCGGAGGGTTGCCACTGGGACGACGTTCGCGCGGTTCCGGCTAATGTTGGGGCAGCGTTGGTGCGCGCAATGCAGGAGATAGAGCGGGCCAACCCCGATACGCTCTATCGCGTGTTCGGCACGGCGGACTGGGGCAACAAGGAGAAATTCACCGATGAGCTGCTCAAGGACTTGATCGAGGGGTTCTCTGAAATCCGGCTTGGCAATAAAGCGGTCAGCACGGATGTGCTCGGTGACGCCTACGAATATTTGGTTGGCAAATTTGCCGATGTCACGCGCCGCAACAAGGCCGGCGAATTTTATACCCCGCGCAGCGTGGTAAGGATGATGGTGGAGATCCTTGATCCCCAAGGAGGGGAGAGCATTTACGACCCCGCGTGCGGTACGGGCGGCATGTTGCTGGGCGCCATCGAACACGTCGTCCGCAAAGGCGGCGACCCTCGAACCTTCTATGGGAAAATCTACGGTCAGGAGAAGAATCTGACCACCTCCGCCATTGCACGCATGAACCTAGTGCTTCACGGCATTGAAGATTTTCAGATTGCCCGTGAAGACACACTTAGGAATCCGGCATTCACGGACCCCAGCACGGGCGGGTTGGCAACTTTCGACTGCGTAATCGCTAATCCGCCGTTCTCCCTGAAGGAGTGGGGTCGCGAGATTTGGGAAGCCGACCCTTGGGCGCGAGCAGGCTATGGCATCCCGCCGGAGAGCTATGGCGACTATGCGTTTGTGCAGCACATGATCGCGTCGATGGCGCCAACCGGGAACAGTCGCATGGCAGTCGTTCTCCCGCAAGGCGCGCTGTTTCGAAAGTCCGCAGAAGGCGGCATTCGTGAGGCCTTGCTGCAGAATGACATGGTCGAGGCTGTCATCGGCCTTGCTCCAAACCTATTCTATGGCACTCAGCTTGCCGGTTGCGTGGTGATCTTGCGTCGCAAGAAGCCCGTCGAACGGAGAAACAAGGTTCTGATCATCGACGCCTCCAGCCTGTTCCGCAAAGCCCGCGCCCAGAACTTCCTCGATTTCGAACATAGTGATCAAATCGTCGCTTGGTATCGCGCCTTCGCGGATGTCGAGGATCGCGCCAAGGTCGCAACAGTGGACGAGATCAAGAAAGAAGGCTGGACGCTGAACATCTCGCGTTACGTGCTGCGGCCAACCGGCCAGGACATCCCGCCGCTGCCCGAGGCCGTCGAGGCATTCAAGAGCGCGCTGGTCGATGCCCGCGCGGCCGAAGACCATCTTCGCAGGGTGCTGGCTGAAGGGGGCTGGCTGCAATGACCCAACTGACCCAACGCGAACTTGAAACCTATCTCTGGGGCGCGGCCACGCTGTTGCGCGGGCTGGTCGATGCCAGCGACTACAAGCAGTACATCTTCCCGCTAATGTTCTTCAAGCGCTTGTCCGATGTCTGGGACGAGGATTACCAGCAGGCGCTCGATGAGACGGGCGACGAAGGCTATGCCAACGCCACCGCCAACGACCGCTTCATGATCCCTGGCGGCGCGCATTGGAACGATGTCCGCGCTGCCCCTCGCGACGTAGGGCGTGCGCTGCTGTCGGCCTTCCTCGCCATCGAGGCTACCAATCCCGAACGCCTGCAGGGCGTCTTCGGCAACGCCAACTGGACCGACAAGGCCCAGATGCCCGACAGCACCCTTAAGAATCTGATCGAGCACTTTTCAAAGTACGATCTAACCCTTGCAGCTGTTCCCGAGGACGAGCTCGGCAACGGCTACGAATACCTGATAAGGAAATTCGCCGACGACAGCGGCCACACCGCGCAGGAGTTTTACACCAACCGCACCCTTGTGCACCTGATGGCCCAGATGCTGGAGCCGCAGCCGGGCGAGAGCATCTATGACCCCACCTGCGGCACCGGCGGTATGTTGATCTCCTGCCTCGCCGAGGTGAAGCGGCGCGGCGGTGACATTCGCAGTACGGGCCTGTTCGGACAGGAGCTGATCACCATTACCGCGGCCATCGCGCGGATGAATCTGGTCATCCATGGTGTGGACGATTTCCACATCGCCAGCGGCAACACACTGGCCGCGCCCGCTTTCGTGCAGGGCGATCGGCTCCGCACCTTCGACGTGGTTCTCGCCAACCCGCCCTATTCCATCAAGACATGGAACCGCGGCGCGTGGGAGAAGGATCAGTGGGGCCGCAACTTCCTTGGCACCCCACCGCAGGGGCGTGCGGATTATGCCTTCTTCCAGCACATCCTGTCGTCGATGGACGCACAGACCGGGCGCTGCGCTATCCTGTTCCCGCATGGCGTACTCTTCCGAAACGAAGAGGCCGAAATGCGACGCAAACTGGTCGAATCCGACCGGCTCGAATGCGTGCTGGGGCTGGGGCCGGGGCTGTTCTACAACTCGCCGATGGAGGCCTGTGTGGTGATCTGCCGGTCGCGCATACCGGTCGAACGCCAGGGTCGAATCCTGTTCGTCGACGCGGTGGCCGAGATCGGGCGCGAACGGGCGCAGAGCTTCCTGCGCCCCAATCATCAGGCGCGTATCCTGTCGGCTTATCGCGCCTTTGCCGATGAGCCGGGCTTTACCGCGGTGGCCAGCGTAGCGGATGTACTGGCGGCCGAGGGGAACCTGTCGATCGCCCGTTATGTGAAGCGGCCCAAAGCGGCCACAGCGGCCGGGGGCGCCACGCTGGCGGCGACCTGGGGCGCCTTTGACGAGGACGGACGCGAGTTCTGGTCGGGCATGGACGCGCTGGTGGACATGCTTGATGGGCTGACGCCTGCGGAGGAAGCCGATGCTTGAACGGCCGATGTCCAAGGCGGGATGGACGCGCGTGGCCTTCGGCGACGTGGTGCACCTATCGAAAGCGCGTGCGGCAGCCCCCGAGGCGGCTGGCTACGAACGCGTCGTGGGGCTGGAGCATATCGATCCCGGTGACCTGCGCATCCGTCGTTGGGGCGACATTGCCAATGGCACAACCTTCACCAGCGTGTTCAAGCCCGGGCAGGTTCTGTTCGGCAAGCGTCGCGCCTATCAGCGCAAGGTAGCCGTGGCAGATTTCGAAGGGGTCTGTTCCGGCGATATCTATGTGCTGGAACCGGCGAATGATCGGCTGAAGCCGGAATTGCTGCCCTTCCTGTGCCAGACGGATGCATTCTTCGACCATGCCGTCGGTACTTCGGCCGGGTCGCTGTCGCCCCGCACTAACTGGTCAAGCCTCGCCAGCTTCGAGTTTCTGCTTCCGCCGATCCAAGAACAGGCGCGGTTGGTGGAGGCGCTATCAGCACAACGCGCTTCTATCGAGTCACTGCAAGCTGCAAACGAACAATTCTCCATTCTGTCGGCTGCGTTCATCGCGCAAGTTCTCAGCAGAACAGATGACGCAGCGCAGGGGATTAAGGTCGCGGATTTGCTGATCGACGGCCCAACAAATGGCCGATCCCCTGCACCAAGTGACCGCGAGGCTGGCTTCAAGACCGTCAGCATCAGTGCGGTCCGATATGGCGTTTTTGATCCGGAAGGCTGCATTAAGTTTGTGGAAATGGCGACAGAGGAGGCCGTCCCATTTACGGTTCGATCTGGCGATATTTTCGCCATTCGAGGGAATGGTAACCGTGATCTTTGCGGGCGCGTCGGCATCAGCCGTGAGACCTACGCCGACTTGGTTTACCCGGATTTGTTGATCCGGATGCGCTTCGATCAGACGCAGATCCTCCCTGATTTCGTCGTCGCGCAATGGAATCATCCTGCAGTCCATGGGAAACTGATCTCTCGGGCAAAGTCTTCCAACGGAATTTGGAAGGTAAATGGTCAGGACATTCGGGCCCACAAGCTTGTCGTGCCGCCAATCGAAGTACAGCAAGAGGCTGTTCAGTTCCTCGCTGCCTTGGGAACCCAAAACAGCGTGGTTGAAAGCAGATTGGCGCAGCTGCGTGAAATTCAGAAACAATTGTTTAAGGCGATATCCGGAGATGCAGAGTGACCATCACCGAAGCCAACACTGTCGCAGTCCATCTGCGCAATATTCTCCCTGGCCTCGACCGGAGTATTCGCCAATCTGAGTTGAACAGTTTCACTGATTTTATCGCGGGCCTTTTCTGATGTCGCCGCGCCCGCCCATCCCGATGGAAATTCAGCGCGCGCTGATGGTGGAGTGTGCTCATCGGTGCTGCGTTTGCGGAGAGCACGTTTCATTGGAGAAGGCACACATTGAGCCGTGGGCGGCCACTAAGGACCATTCCTTCGACAACCTGATCGTGCTGTGTAGCATTTGTCACACACGATCGCATGATGAAGACTGGGATCAGAAAACTCTGAAGTCCTACAAGGAAAAGCCTTGGGTAGCGCGTTACAAGTGCGTTCCTGCCGACCTGGGCCCGCGGCAAGTAATTGCTTTGAAATTGGATACAACGAAGGACGACTTCGAGAAGGATAGAGAGCGTGTGCTCGTGGCTATTGCCGCAGCCATCGACGCCTGTCCAAAGGACGTATTCATCGTGTCGGTGAGGCAAGGCAGCGTAATTCTGTCAGTCTCCCTTCCCGCGGATGGCGCTGAAAAGCTGTTGTATTCGCATGGGGCACAAGAAGAGCTTCGGAGTCTTTTGAAGCCCATCACATTGCTCAGCGTTTCGACGGGCTCCGACAGAAGCCTAGCTCTAGAAGAAGGAAGACAGCGCTTCCTGGGTTTCAACGAAGCAAACACCGTTGAGGCCAATTTGCGCGATCTTCTTGTGGGTCCCGCTTCAGGGCGCGCAAGCGAGCTATCTCCCGGCCTTGCACGCACTGGCCGCAAGATCTCGGGCCTTGGCTGGCACTTCGTTCCTTCCACTGATTTGCCGCGCCAACCACAAGAGGTGCTTGTTGAATCCTACCTGCGCGCAGCACTGATCCGTCTCAACCCTTCAATCGCCGAGAACCCCTCCCGCGTCGACGACCTGATATACCGGTTGCGCGCCATCGTCATGAGTGCGCGCTCTGACGGGCTGGTGAAAGCAAACGAGGAGTTCGCCGCATGGCTTCTCGGCGAACGCTCTCTACCCTTCGGCGTAAATGGAACGCATGTCACCATCCGCCTGGTCGACTTCGATGACATCGAGCAAAACAGCTTCGTCGTCACACAGCAATTTACTATTCGCGCTGGAAAGACCGAAAAGCGCGCCGATCTGGTATTGCTGGTTAACGGCATTCCTCTGGTTGTCATTGAGGCCAAGACACCGGTACGGTCAAGCCAAAGCTGGCTCGACGCTGCCTTACAGATCCATGACGATTACGAGCCGAATGTGCCCGAGCTGTTCGTGCCCAACGTCTTTTCCGTGGCGACGGAAGGTAAAGAGTTCCGCTACGGGTCAGTCCGGATGCCAGTCGATTTGTGGGGCCCCTGGCGGGCCGAGGCCGAGGGGCCACAGTCACTCAGTGGGGTCGAAAGGGACGCCGCCTCAATGCTGCGGCCGGCCAGGGTCCTCGACATGCTCGACAGCTTCACGGCTTTTGCGACGCAGAAGGGCCAGCAGCGGATCAAAATCATCGCGCGGTATCAACAAGTAGACGGCGTCAACAAGATTGTTGCGCGCGTGGTGGCCGGGCAGCCGCGCAAGGGTCTGATCTGGCATTTCCAAGGGTCGGGTAAATCGCTACTTATGCTGTTCGCCGCCCGCAAGCTGCGCCTGCATCCCGCGCTTAAGAATCCGACAGTGCTGGTGGTCGTCGACCGCATCGATCTCGACAGTCAGATCTCCGGCACCTTCTATGCGGCCGACATGCCCAACATGGTGCGCACCGAAAGTCGTAAGGAACTGGCCGATCTTCTAGCCAAAGACGCGCGGAAAGTGGTGATCACGACGATTCATAAGTTCGCTGAGGCCGACGGCGTGCTAAACGATCGCGACAACATCATCGTGCTGGTAGACGAGGCGCACCGTACGCAGGAAGGTGGTTTGGGTCGCAAGATGCGCGAGGCGCTTCCGAACGCATTCCTATTCGGCCTGACTGGTACCCCGATTAACCGCGCCGACAAAAACACGTTTTATGCTTTCGGAGCCGAACAGGACGAGGGTGGCTACATGAGCCGCTACGGCCTGAATGACTCGATCCGCGACGGTGCGACTAAGCAACTGCACTTCGAACCGCGGCTGGTGAATCTGCACATTGACCAGAAGGCTATCGAGGCTGCGTATGCCGAATTGACGGCCGGGTTGACTGATGAGGACCGCGATCGATTGGGCAAGGCCGCTGCCAAGATGGCAATTCTCATGAAGGCTCCTGCGCGCATCCGCGCCATCTGCGGTGATATCGCCAAGCATTATCTCGAAAAGGTCGCGCCGAACGGGTTTGGCGCTCAGGTCGTGACATTCGACCGCGAAAGCTGCCTGCTATACAAGCAGGAACTCGACCGGCACTTGCCTCCAGATGTGTCCGACATCGTGATTTCGGTGAACAGTGGCGAGCCTGAGTATGCGGCGTACAGGCGTGACCGGGATGCCGAGGAAAAGCTGCTTGACCGCTTCCGCGATCCGAAAGATCCGCTGAAAATTATCATCGTGACGTCGAAGCTGCTGACGGGATTTGATGCTCCGATCCTGCAGACGATGTATCTGGACAAGCCCCTGCGGGATCACACCCTGCTTCAGGCCATCTGCCGGACGAACCGCCCCTATGGCGAGCAGAAGACCCACGGCCTCATCGTCGACTACCTCGGCATCTTCGACGACGTCGCTCAGGCGCTAAAGTTCGATGAAGAGAGTGTGAAGAAGGCGGTCTCGAACATCGCCGAACTGATCAACGCGCTGCCGGCGGCACTACAGAAGTGCCTCGCCTACTTTGCCGGGGTGGATCGCAGCCTGACGGGCTACGAGGGACTGATCGCCGCGCAGGAATGCATCCCGAACAACGATCTGCGGGATACCTTCGCTGCAGATTTCGGCGTGCTAGCGCGAATCTGGGAGGCGCTGTCGCCCGATCCCTTGCTGACGCAGTACCAGACCGACTATCGCTGGCTCGCGCAGGTCTACGAATCTCTGAAGCCCTCAACCGGCACTGGCAGGCTGCTTTGGCACCGATTAGGGGCCAAGACAATCGAGCTCATTCATGAAAACGTTCATGTGGAGGCAATTCGCGATGACCTAGAGACTCTCGTATTGGATGCCGAGCTGCTTGAGGCCGTACTCGGTAATCCCGATCCGGAGAAGAAGGCAAAAGAGATCTCGATCAAGTTAACGGGGCACCTTCGGAAACACGCAGGCAACCCGAAGTTCAAAGAGTTGAGTGAGCGTCTGGAAGGTCTTAAAAATAGGCATCAGCAGGGACTTCTCCTATCGATTGATTTCCTCAAGGAACTTCTTGCGTTGGCAAAAGACGTAGTGAAGACCGAGCGCGAAACGCCTGAAGAGGAAGATATCGACCGCGGGAAAGCTGCCTTGACCGAACTTTTCGAAGAGGCTCGCAATGGCGATACGCCTGTCATGGTCAAGCGTGTCGTTGATGACATCGATGAGATTGTTCGGGCCATCAGGTTCGATGGTTGGCAGGCCACTCACGCGGGTGAACGAGAGGTTAGGAAGGCGCTCCGGCAGACACTTTTCAAGTTCAAGCTGCACCAAGACGTCGAGCTTTTCGAGCGCGCGTACGGCTACATTCGCGAATACTACTAGAGCTATCAGGTACTAGCTATCGAGCTCGACGCGCTCACCTTGCGGTTCAACTGCCCCCTGCGGAGCCGGCTTGCGCGAGCGACCGTATCGTCGCGCTGGCTTCCGCAAACAGCTCTGTCAGTTCAGCCCTATCGGTGAAGTGGTAGGAAACAAACCGCACACCGTCCTTCTCCACGCGGTTGAAGAAATAGCAGGCATTCTTCGCGGATGGAGGTGACGCTCCGATAAATACTAGCGGCAGGAGTTGGAGCCCGTGAGCCGCGCCATCGGAAAGAAGGTAGAGGCGCTCGATGTCGAGCCAGGTCGCCATATCGCGCGGCTGTTTAAGAAACTCGGTATTGCTTCCCACCAAGAGTGCGATCTCGTTCTCGAAGATCCCGCCGCGTGGCTTGCAGTGTAGGGCGCGGGCGAGCTTCACGGATTTCCAGTCGTCGGCCATCGCCTCGCGCAGCTTCTGCAACTCTCCGAGGAGCAGCTGATTGCGCTGACGGGCATCGTCGGGGCTCACCATGCCCCCATGGCCGGACCAATCGTTGCGCATCTTGTTCGCCGCGGCGAAGATAGTTGCGATGTCCTTATGAGCCAGCATCCTTGGCAGCGTAAGGCTTGGATCGGCGAACAGCTCCGCGCATAGGGGGCGTCCCTCCGCGTCGTCGTCCAACAGTTGCCGGGTTTGCTTCGACAGATACTCATTCGCAATCCTCCACGTCGCGAACGTTGGCCGTTCCAGACTAACCCGTTGCTTTGCCCATGCGACCACCAGCTTGGCGCGATGCGGCTCAAAAAAGGCCGATTGAGAGCCAAAAGCGCTGAAATAGATGACGCTCATAAACTCGGCCGCAGCCTCGAAGAATTGCAAAAGATGCTGATACTTGGCGCGGTAGTCGTCGCTTGCCGTCGCCTGCCACGTACGCAGGATTGAGGCGAGCGGAAACGGCAGGGTTTCGAACCACTGGTCGAGCGTTGAAGCCACGTGCGGCGCAACGCCGCTCATGCGGCTTGAGAGTGCGCCGAGTCGCCGTTCGACATCCGGCATGTCGAATGAGGGTGACCAGAGATCGCGCTCGAGGGAGGCAAGGTCGTTCTGCAAGCCGAGAAGGGTGGTACGCTCTGCTCCTACGCGCTGGTCGATCGCAAGTATTTCGCGCTGCGACTTGTGGTTCGGAACAAACAGCCGCAGCTGTCGAAGGCCGGTCGAATTGAGCTTCGCTATCGTGGTGCCGGACTTGTGCGCTTCCCGGATGGAGCGCCCCAGTTCGGAGTTGAGGAACCGCGCAACGAACCGCGCATCCGATCGGGCAGGATCGATTGCGATTTGTGCGTAGTTTTGCTTCTTGAGTGTCAGGGCTTCGGGATCGTCCACTACATCGCTGTTGCCGACCAGCGGCACGAAAAGAACGTTCGTAAGAACCGGGAAGTCGAAATCAGCTTGCGGCCGGCCAAGACGGATGTCCAAGGCGATTTCATCAAGAGATATGGAGCGCGCGCCAAACCGGATTTCGGCCTCGCGCAGCCTTTCTTCGAGGCGAAGTGGCTCAAGTCCACGGAAACTGCCTGGCGATACATAGCGCCCAAGTTCGAAAGGCCCGTCCGCGCGACATTGCCGAAAGTTTTCAACGATCTGTGCGTTGGTGTGGCTGTCCTTGCTCAGTTGTGCAACGAACATCGTATCGGAAGCCACGCGACGGACCACGATGAGGTAGGCGGCTACATTCGTGTATGGCGCGAAAGTTCCTGCCGGGAGCGCGAAGGCGGCGTCGAGCCCGAGACCAAGCTTCCCGAGCTTATGGAGGATCGAGTCCGTACGGATGAAGAAAGTGGGCGTTACGACATAGAGAGCAACGCCATCGGCGGAAAGCCGCAGCGAGGCTGCAGCGAGAATTTGCGAAGCGCGGTCGTCCGCAACATCGATTGGCGTGCCCGAATCTCCGGCGAAGGTCCGCGGACCTTGTGCCCTGGCATTGAAGGGCAGTACTGAGGCAATTACATCGATCACTGCCGGCAGCGTCTCAAGTACGTTCAGGAAGTCGCCCGTGATCCATTCAAGCTCGGGGCCGAGCGCCTTCCCGACAGTAGCATCCTCCACGTTCATCGAGACCGCATACGTCCTGGCGCCAGTGACATCGCGGACCCGCTTGGCCAGCACCCCCAGGTCAGCCCAGGGGTCACACGCCACGCCGGCACGGCGCCCTCCGAGCAGCAGTGCGCTCGTCTCCAGCACGATTTCTGGCGCCGTATAAGCGCCATAGCGCCAAAGGCGGACGAATTGTGACGCAAAACTCGCGCTGTCGGCGGCGGGTATCTTTAGCGCTCCGGCCTTGATCCGCTCGGCCAGAAACTTGGCTGGACTGAAATCGTGCTCTAAGCGGACGCGCTCGCGCAGTTCCTGAAGTTGTTTGAGAAGTTCGTTATCCATGTGCTGCCATTGGGTCTCTCACTCACGTGACTTCTGGATAGCTTTCGCCATTTTTATAGAGGAGCCGATATCGCGAATGCGCTCCTTGTTATTCGTAAGGAGGCAGCGGCCTTCTGCATAAGCGTTCTGTGAAACCATTTCTTCTTTCATGCCTATGCTTCTCGGTAACGCGCCCCGATCCAACCGTCTGAGATGCCCCTACAGCATCACGTCGACGGCATCGTCGGTAATAGAAAAGTCCGGCCTTATGCGGGCGGGCACGATCGTTCCACCGCTATCGCGACACCCGACATGCATCCGCATCGCCCTTAGATTGCAGCCAGATTATTGTACCAACCAGGCAAGTTATGCTAGCTCGATTTTCAATGAACTGACGTTTGAGATTCGGCGTGCGGGCCACGGCTCTGCGAAGCTCTAAGAGGCCAAGCCGTGGACCGGTGAAGTTGTTCGCGATTGAAGAATTAGTAAGCAATTGTTGCGCTGACAGTCTATTCAGCTGCCTCGGAGCGATCGTGTCTTAGCATAGGAATGAAAACGTGAAGATGCAGTGTGTTGACATTCATGACGGCGGCGAAAATTCTATCCATTGCCCTCTCTGCGGGGTCAAAATCGCCAGGGGAGGCAATGAGGAGGGCAACGAGTGGATCGTCGGAAAGTGCGAGCATCTCCTCTTTGCAGCGGTCGATGGAATCGCCTTCGAATATCGAAGCGGAAGATTTAGTCGTGCCGTCGGGGAGGCAATGAGCAAGAAGACTGACCGAGAGCGGGAGGAGATTGCGGAAGAAGACGTTCAGGAATTGGTGGCGCTCGTTGAAATCCCAGATGCGTTTATGTTTCAATCGATCATGACACATCCATCGGCGCCGGACGTGTACGTTGGATTCGCGCCCTTGAAATCGGGAGGTTAAGAAAGAACGTTCTGCGCGGCGGACGCGAATCGAGGCTTTGAGCTAGTCGCTTCGGTCTGGGAGCGCGACTGGGACTTAAAACGGGGGGAGCCTTGCGCACCAAGAAACAAGCCGACCGCTTCACAAACGGTATGGCGTTGATTTCCGAAGCCTTGATACTTCTTCAAGAAGCGGAACGAGGCAATGTTGCGACCCCGATTGGGCCGTATTCAAATGGCTATTTTGCGCTACGCGCCCTAATTCGGGACCGAACAGATCCTAGCGACGAGCAACAATTACAAGGGGCGGCATATGCGGTCTACGGCTGGATGCCAACAATCCTGAAGAACGCCGACAACCTGCTTCCGCTGTCAAAGTTCGTCGTAAACTTGAGAGACGTGTCTGTCGTTGACGCCCGCGTAATTGTGTCGCGAGTTCCTGTTCACGAACTAGCCTCTCTACTTTTCAGTGTGAACAAATCAGTCGTTGGCACCAGCAAGCTTTTGCATTTTCTCCTTCCCAATTTGTTCCCGATATGGGATTCGCGAATAGCCAGACTGTTTGGTTTTAGGCATGCATCCCATAATACGGCTCCTGCCTACCTCTCATATTTTGAGTTGCTGCATCGTTGGCTTGATACCGATGATTCCATCCCGCTTGAGCTTTACGCTAAGATGCAGATGGGTGCTCCGGAACACGATCCGCTATCCAGGCTCCGGATCATCGAATATGCTCTCTTCCTGTCTTCTGTATCAAGGTTCGGAGGGGATGCGTCCGAATCTGAATAAGGTCGGTGATCACGAGATTTATCCTTTGGACTATGTTCTGGGTGTTTTGGGGCGCCTGCATCAAAAGCTCACGGAAATGCGGCTGTCAGGATAGTCTCCACAGGAGAGGACTGATTCCTTACTACCGTGTGGCTACGCTGATGGCGACGGCCAAGAGCAAATCTACGGGGCATACCACGGCGATAATCATGCAGCCTTCGACACCTTCAAAGCTCCAAATAACACGTGGAGTACCGGCAGCATGACATATGACGAAGTTCAGCAGCTAATTGACAGAATCCGCGCGTTCAAAGGAGCTAGGACTAACGTCCCGAGGTCCTAAAGGCGAGATGAGCCATCGAGATCCTGCGAACCATTTGATGCCTGCTCTCTCACACATCACAGGCCACGGCGCGCACGTTAATTCCTGTGTCGTATCCCCATCAGATACAATGCCACTGCGGTGAAGCCGTCGGGATCGCCCGATTCGTCGACAAGGCGCTTGAGCTTGCGTCCCTCCGCGTCCCACTGATGCACGTCCGTCTTCTGGTTGCGGTAGGTATGCAGGCGATGCCAGATAAATGCGCAGAGCTCCGGCCAAATGAGCTGGCTTACCCCCGGATAACGCCCCGTGAGGTCGTCACTGCGGTCACGTCCCACCGCGACTAGTCGGACCCGAAGGCCCAAGTCGCTTTGATGGATGCCAGCGCGGTAGATGTCGGCCGCCGCTTCGTCGATGCCGCCGGGTGGAAAGCAGCCAATTGCTGCGAGGACTCGGTGAACGTTCTGCTGCTCTTGCAGCGTCCAGGGGCCGTTCAGGGTGCACCGCTGGTTCGTCTTCACTTCGGCGACGACTACGTCGATTAGGTCGCGGGAAAGCGCGAGGCGGTGCTCGTCGTCCGCCATAATGTCGTTCGGATTATCGAACAGGCGCTCCGCTCGGTGCGGGAAGCGCACTGCGAGAAGATCCGCGTCCGTGCGCTGACCACCGCGCCTTTCGGGATGCACGACGAAGTTCTCGATCTGGAGAAAGCCGTTCAGGCGGAAATACCAATAGGCGACCTTCTCAGGGTCGAGCGAAGTCACCGGAATTGAACTCGACCTTGCCAATTTGTTCTACCTCGGTGCCCAGAACGGGCATCAGCCGCCCCTGAAAATCGGCGTTATCCTGTCCGTGCATTGATTGCGAAGAGGTTATTTCGGGAACGGATGTGACCCGCTTTTCGCATTGTCGTAGAGAGTGGGTCAATGACGGGGGATTGTCTTGGAGTTTCAATGTCTCAAATGGCTCCCCGGGCTGGATCGCACTCGTGAGAGCGCAGCTGGCCATCTGCGCTGCAAACGTAGCCCGTGAGCGGGGGTCATTCTCGGCTGTGTTGTTCCGAGACCTTAAGAACCTCGCATATCTTACTAAGATGCGGAGGTAGATTGGCCGCGGAGATGCCGAATCCCACGTCATTGGTTCGCTTTGGCGATGCGTCAATCCCGCCGTTCTGTAAATCCAGCAAAATGCCGTCCCGATCCTCAAAGACCCTGAAGTTAATTTGACAATTCCCTGATGTCTGACGGGGGTGAAACCAAGCGAAATTGACTCCGGTACTGCCGAGAGCGATGTGATGCCGGTTGTAGGTTAGACGTGTTTCGGCGCCAAACGATCGCAAGCCTGCAACGATCTTGTCTACTACCGATAAGGAAGCGGCAGGTACCTTTGTCTCCCAATATGGTCGATCTACTCGCTCCTCAGGCGCTACCGCCGCGGGGTCGCCGAATTCCGTCAAGACATCCAGGACCGTGACGGGCAAAAGACCCACGTCGTTATCGTTGAGTTTGACGGCCGTGAGTTGCACAGCAATGATCGGGACTGCACGGTTGAGCAGTCTAATGACGTTGAAAAATCGACCGGTGATTTCCTCTGCAACGATGACGGCCCGATGTTCAAGTTGCGGGCGCCTTTGACGCTCCAGATCCCAATACTCGAGTGTGCGAATTATGTGGCTTTCATCGAGAGCGCCAAGCATCACCTCCACTGCATAGTATGTTTCCCCTTCGGCATCGCGCATGAGAAAGTCGATACGTCCGCCATACGGCTGTCGATGTTCTCTCGAAGCGATTTCGAGTTGTCCGAGGCCAAGAATTTCGGGATCGTCGATAATCCGTTGCTGGAGCCAGCGCTCGTCCAAACCAACGGATCTCAGCTTCACCGGCTCAAGGCGTTTTATAGCCAGGTTCATTTTCTCGGCTCCAATTTCCCCACTCCGCAGTGAATAGTCCCCACTTGCTAAGTTTTCGTTGAGGGCGGCGCGACAATGAGTGTGGCCTCCTATTGGCCACACGCACACCGCTCCAGCCTAAAATGAAGCGCGATGAGGATGCTGGAGAGCTCTTGGGGCTGTATCAGGATCGAGCCGACGCAAACAAAGAGCTGCAGCAACTCGCGTACCAGCCCGAATCGCCTCTGGTAGGTCAGTCAAATCCTGCCATACGGAAAACCCACGAAATTTCTTGGCGAAAACTGGCTGGTTTGCAGGGCCGCATTTATCGCAGAGTTTCTATACGAAAAACATTTGATTTCAGTATAGATAATGTTATGGTCTGCTGAGCGGGCAGGGAGATCGTCATGAAGCGCGTCGCCATCTATCTTCGAGTTTCGACTGATAAGCAGACGACAGACAACCAGCGGCGCGAGCTCGAGGCGGTGGCCGAACGATCCGGGTGGAAGGTCGTTAAAGTCTATGAGGATGCTGGGATCAGTGGCGCTAAGGGCCGTGATAAGCGGCCTGGACTGGACGCGATGATGAAGGCGGTGAACGCGAAAGAGTTTGACATGGTCGCGTCGTGGTCTGTGGATCGCCTCGGTCGATCGCTGACGGATCTGCTTGGCATCCTGCAAGCTCTACATGAAAAGGACGTAGGACTTTTTCTCCACCAGCAAGGACTCGATACGTCAACGACCGCGGGCAAAGCTATGTTTCAGATGCTCGGCGTATTTGCTGAGTTCGAGCGAGGGATTATTCGGGAAAGGGTAAATGCAGGTCTGGCTCGCGCGCGGGCGAAAGGGGTGAAACTGGGTCGACGCCGAGTTGAGCCGGCGGTGGAGCGGCGCATCGTTGAATTGAGGGCAAAAGGAGACGGGATTCTCAAGATCGGTAAGACGCTGGGCATCGGCACCAGTGTCGTGCAAAGAGTTTTCAAGGAAGTGCCTCGGACCTAAAATTCGCGACTGGGGAATGACCGGGCGGGCTTACGACAGGCGGCTCGGTATTGGGACCTGACGTATTCGGTCGCTGATGTCCGCTAATCCGGGAAAGACCAGAAGTTCGCAGCGCTGTCAAAGTGACGCGATTGACCCATAGGCGACATCGAGAGACCAAATCACCGCTGGCGAATGTTGGATTCTCGGCAAGAGGTTAAGGGTTATCGGCCAGACGAATTGGACCGGTCTTGCGGTTCCCGCTGTATTATTAAGTAAGCTTTTTTGTTGGAACGAAAACTCGCGTTCCGCGTGGAGCCCCAGAGGAGGGCAGAGCGTACTCGGGAGAGTTCCAGATGCCCAGATTCTATTTCCACAAGCACTTAAATGGGCAAACGGTGCCGGACCGTCGAGGCACTGCGCTTCGCAACAAAAACGAAGCATGCGCCCGCGCCGTTCGCTGCACGCCTTCGGCTCTCAGGAAATCGGTCAGCAGTGTGAGGAATACGTACCTTGCCTGGGAGGTGTCGGACGGCGAACGCACGATTTATGTTGTGAGAGGAACAGTCGTCATAGAGAAGTGCTAAGGCCCCATCTCGGTGTGCGCGGCCCGGGAACATTTTTCTTAGAATGCCGTTTTTGCAGCGTCGTCACTCGGCCTTGCGGCCGAAAGTAAGATTGAACAACCGTTCTGATCAACTTGGCATTTAGCTGGAACTGCATTGCCAACCAGACTGATCGCTACGTCGAGTTTTTAGAAACTCCCGGAACGAGGAGAACGAAAACTAAGGCTGCCTCAGTAGGCGGCCTCTTTGTCGCTTGTTGACAATTTTGAGACATGCCGACGGCCTCTGAGGATGTCTGCTATTTCGGGGCAAAGCCGACCTCCAGGTGGAGCATCCGGACTTCTCCCTTTGACCCATCTGAGACATTGGCTATCACCGGCTGTCGCGCCACGCCATCATGTACAGGTGAGACCTGCGCAATTCTTCAACGGTCGTTCTGGACATGCCGATGTCGGCCAGCAAATGGTCATCAAGTTCGAGAAGTTGCTTGTGCTGACGACGCCGCTCCAACCTCATGGCTATTGCATCTAGCCA
>NZ_JAFCLY010000041.1:0-77000 GCF_018130185.1 Bradyrhizobium sp. AUGA SZCCT0182
GCCCGCTTGAGCGCAGAGAGGCCCGCGTGCGTTGTCTCTTCGATCTATCCAGAACGATTAGTTCGCCGACTTCTTCACACAATCCGCCAGAAGCGGCCATTCAACACTGACCGAATTCGATTATTTGGTTTTCAGTCAGCCGCCGCCAAACTTGGATGGATCATCGTAGGGTGGCGGATCGTCGTGGTCAGTCCGCAGGCCACCCGGAACGGAGTCGTCGCGATAGATCCGCACACCACCCGGAGTGCCGTAGCTTGGGATCACAGCCTGACCGGGACGACCGATGACATGTCGCGATTCGGAATGACGCCCTCGTGCGGCGGCGTTTGCAGAAGCACAGAGAGCGATTAGCAGAACCGGAACCAAGACTGAACGCATCGCATATTCTCCACTCGACGATTCCCGATCGAGGGCGGATCGGCGGTCGTCGCGCCGTTGAAATCCACAGCAATGCCAATGCCCTCATCCGGGTGATGCTGCGGCATGCCGTAGATCATCGCCGAACCTGTCGCCACCACATCAGCGCCGCGCCGCCTAAGCAGTCGCCTTGAACGGTGCCCTTGCGCCACGACGTGCCGAGCTTACCGGCGGGGCCATATCCGAAGCAGCGTCTGTTCCGGACCGGCCACGGCCTGGGCCGGCGCGCTCCATTCTCGCATAAGCTTTGCTCGCTGCGAAAACATTGACGGCACCGTCAGGTAGCTCCAGTCCCATTCTGCCGGCAGGAGTTAACGCACCTCCATTCAGCACATCCCGATTCGGAAACATCGCCTGAAACGCTCCGGGTTCCGAGATTGCGGCTTGTGCAAGCGCCGGGGCTATCGAAACGGTCGATAGCAGAGCTGCCGCGACGAGCGCTGTGAGTCTGGTCATGGTTTTCTCCGTTTTTCTCTTCTGCGCGGGAATTCGCGCTGGTGGCCTCGGATGTTCCTTCCAGACTTTTCTACGCAAGAATTCTTTTTGGTATTTGCAGTTGGAAGATTGCGCACATGCAGGGACTTCCTTTCTTCAGCATATGTGCGGGGTGTCGCCCACGTCGCAAGTGTCGTCCTCCCCTTCCAAAGGCATTGCAGTGAATGTACCGGCATGCGGCGCGGAATTGCCGACGCTCCCCCCAACATGGTGAGCCGTGGCGCTAGTATTGACTCCCTCTGCGAGATACCGATGGACCGCAGAATGCTCATGAGCCACGGCGGGCGTTGCCAACATGGCGACGGCGAACAAGCCCGCCGACAAGAGTTTTATTGTTGTCATTGACTTTTCTCCTTAGATACAGACCGTCTCGACTCGTGAACTATTGGCATCGACAGATGATCAGACTCCTGTCGAACTGCTCGTCGAGTTTGCGTTGCTCGGTATCGAATGCCGACATCTCCTGCTGTTCGAGTTGCTCAGGAGCAGAATCCGGCGAAAACTGACGCGCGCGGTTGCAGATGACCGATCGGCGCTTGGGGTATCGGAGCTGCCGCATTTCCCAGCGGTCGGGCATATCCAACTGGGCTGGAGATGACGACAGTGCAGACCACGGCCGTCATGGCTGGAAGACGTAACGACATTGATCACTCCCTCAATTGAGCGCTTGGCCAATGATCGAGAAGCGGCTCTGCTGCGCATGAACTGGCTAGGGAGTAGATAGGCCAGACAATCTCACATTCCCATTAAATACGAATTCTTGGCTTCGTCGTTTTCCATCATCGACACCAAGGGTCGTAAGGTCGCATGCGGGCGCCAGGGCGGCCCGAAGATCTGCCCTGGCGCCCGCCGCATTCAACTCAGTACGGCCCGGGTTCGCAGGGGATGTTGTCACCGGTCCAGGGCGCCGTAGCAAATGCGCCGACGCGCGGCGCTGGAATGCAGACTTGGCCATCAATATACCGAGCGGTCGAAGGGTCGTTCGCGTTGACGTTCTCAGTGACATGCCGCCTGGCCGAATAGTTGTCGCGAGCCATGGCAGGCGTTGCGAGCATGGCGGCAGCAATCATTCCAGCAGACAAGAGCTTGATCGTGGTCATTCAACTTCTCCATTGCGTGGAAAGGAGGCCAAGGACGTTTGGCCTCCACACTCGCGATGTGGGTAGTACGAGCGATCTTTAAACGGCTTGCTCGCTCACGATCATTCAACGCGTCGTGAGATCACCACGACGACAGCAAAATCGTTCCAGGAAAATGCGTAGCGATCGCAACGACGAGAATGAATTTTTTTATAATCGATTTCGTCGTTGCCGCGCTCCACACTAGGTTGCCGCAAGACAAAATGGACAAGACTCATGAAGACTATTCGGAACGTTGCGATTGCTTCGACAATCGCGTTTTCTACACTGGTGCTCGCCTCGATCACTGCATCGGTGGCGGAGGCCGCGCCGATCGTTTCCCCAGGTCATTACTGCCTGTCATATGATGAGGGCGGGACGGATTGCAGCTTTACGAGCTATTCGCAATGCCTCGCAACCGCTTCGGGTATTGACGCGGAATGCTACGGCACGACTTTTCGCGGCAACGATGCCGACGGCTTCCCGGCTGCTCACCACGCGGGCCCTCATGGCTATTGAGTGAGGTACGCACGGGGATTCAGCATTGTCTCGCAGTCTGCGACGATGCTGCGGCCCGGATCAATCCGGTTGATCGGGACAGGCAATCTCCACCTGGCAGCCCGGCCCGGAATGGATCGTCAGGCGAAAACCGTGTAGCTTTACGATCGCTGCGACCAGATTAAGTCCAAGGCCAACGCCCGGCGTATTTCGTATCTTGTCGGAACGGTAAAATCGCCTCAACACGGCCTCCCGCTCCTGTTCGCCGATACCGCAGCCAGTATCGGTCACGCGAATAACGGGCTCGCTGCCGCCGCGGAGCAGCTTGATGCTCACCTTGCCGCCTTCCGGCGTGAACTTGATGGCGTTATCGACCAGGTTGGCGACCGCCTCGATCAGCAAGTCACGGTCGCCGCGCACAGTGAGAGGCCGCTCCACCTCGACCTGCAGCGCGATGTCCTTGTTTTCGGCGATCGGCTCATAGATGTCGTGCACCTCGCGCAGCATGTCGTGCAGGTTGACGTCGCCAAAACCCGCGGATCGCCGGCTATTCTCGATCTCCGCCAGGCGCAACAGCGCGGTTATGATCGTCAGCGACTGATCGATGCCGGCGATGGCCTTGTCAGCCACCGCCTGAAGCTGCTCCAGCGATGTTGCGTTGGTACGGCCGCGTTCAAGCACAAGGCGGGCACGCGTCAACGGCGTCCGCAAGTCATGGGCAATATCGTTGCCGACGCCGGCCAGCGCATGGATCATCGTTTCCATTTCATCGAGCATGCCATTGACGATAATCGCGAGCTTCGAAAACGGTTCGTCGACTGTACGGTGCGGCAGCCGCTCGCGCAGGTCTCCGGCGATAATACGCTGAACCCGTTGATTGACCTCCTCGACGCGTTTCTGCGCACGCACGCTAAGCCATGCGCCGGCCAGCAGGCAGAGGCAGAATCCGGGCAGCAGGCCGAGCGCGAGCGCCTGCCCCACGACACGGGAAATTTCCCTGGCCTCATCGACATTTCGTCCGATGAACAGCACGTCGCCGTTTCGCATCCGTCGCGCAATCGCACGCACCGCCTGATGTTCCCGACCGCCTCGATCTATCCTGATAATGTCAACGCCTTGCGGCGGCGCATCGATCTTGAGTTCGGCGGGCAGGTTCTCCAGATTGCCCGTGATCCGGCGACCGTCGGCGGCAAAGATCGCTGCGAGCTGCACGCCGCGCGGATCCTGCCTCAGGCGCTCATCGATCGCTTCGAGCCGTCGCTCAGGCGTCAGCTCGGATAGCCCGTCAATGTGCGCCGATATCACGCGGTCGGACCGCGCGATCAGATAGTCATCGATCGTCCAGTAGATGAATCCAAACAAAGCCAGGATGAAGGCGGCAAGTACGCCTGCCACCATCAGCGTCCAACGGAACGTATTCGAGCGCGCGAACTGCAAGTTTAGCATCGGATTTCCGTCGCCCGAGGTTCTCAGCCGATACCAGTATAGGCGGCTATCGACAGCGCATCACCCCGGGGCGAACGGTACGATCGCCTCAGGACACAGCCTTAAGAATGAAGCCCGCGCCACGGACGTTGTGGATCATCGGCGCATCGCCGGGCCCATCTACCTTGTGACGAAGGCGTCCCATATGCACGTCTACCAGATTGGTCGCGGGAACGAATTTGTAATTCCAGACCTCTTCCAGCAGCATCGCTCGCGTGAGCAATTGATCGGCGCGCCGCATCATGTACTCCAGCAGGCGAAATTCGCGCGGCAACAATTCGATCGGGCGATCGCCGCGTTTGGCGGTACGTTCGATCAGATCGATCTCCAACGTCGCTACCTTGAGCGTGGTCTCGCGCGACTCTGCCGGCCTGCGCAGCAACGCTTCCATTCTGGCGACAAGTTCGACGATCGCGAACGGCTTCGTCAGGTAATCGTCGCCTCCCATTCGCAGTCCCCGCACGCGATCATCGACCGCGCCCAGCGCACTCAACACCAGCACGGGGGTGCGCACCTGTTCCTTTCTCAATGTCTCGATAACGGTGAGGCCGTCCATTCCGGGCAATAGCCGGTCGACGATCATCGCATCGGGTTGCGACGAGCGCGCCTTGTCGAGCCCCTCGATGCCGTTGCCTGACCATTCAACATCAAAACCACGATCCGCCAGTTCGGCCTTGATTTCCTCAGCCGTTTCAGCGTCGTCTTCGATTAGGAGCACTTTCGCCATATGCCGCTTCTCGATTGCCGCAAAGCCATACGCGTCCGGTAAACCGGAAGCCTGACATCCGCGGACCGCTATCAATGCCATAAGATCAACCGCCTGCAATGCCAAGGATCTTGAACACAAAGGCTCCTGAATACCAAGGCTCCTGCCCGAACTTGCGTTCCCCGCCCGAGAGTGACCTGGGAGCCGGACGGCGCCGCCAGCCTCACCGGGGGAATGAGGCGTGGCGTGCGCCGTCCGCTCTGCGGCCAAGAGAGACACCCCCTGGGACAAGCGAGGTGTAGCCGCTGAGGTGGATATAGCCGCGAAAAACCGGCCGCACCATTAAATAGGATTTTATGATCGACCCGTCGGATGCAGCTGTTGCTTGCATCATTCTGGCTGAGGTCAGGATACCTGTGTCACCTGGAGCTTGGCGCGCACCTTGCCGCCTTCAGCCAAATCGACAGCGGGATTGAGGATGACCTGATCGCCGGGCTTGACACCGCTGTTGACCTCGACCTGCTGCCCGAGGTCGCGCACCACCGTCACCTTGCGCAGATGCACAACGCCATTCTCGACCACCGCAACCTGCAGCCCGCCTTTGTTGAAGATGACGGCGTCGGCGGACACGGTGAAGCTTGGCGTTTTGCGTGGAATATGCAGTTCGATGGTGCAGTAGATTCCGGGGGCAAGCACCCCGTCGGGGTTGGGGATGTCAATTTCGGTCAGCAGGGTCCGAGAGCCAGGTTGCAACGCATCGGCGATCCGCGTCACCTTGCCGGGAAAGGTGCGATCCGGGATCTCGGGCACATGCACGACGGCCTCAATTCCCGGTCGCAGCCCAAAGGCTTCGTCCTGCGGGACGAAGACCTGGGTCCGGATGACATTGCCTTGCATGATGGTGAACATGAAGGTGCCGCTGGTCGCATCGGCCTGCACCAGGCTGCCGATATCGATATTGCGCTGGGTGATCACCCCATCGAATGGCGCGACGACGCGCTGATAGAGCTTCTGCTGGTGCAACACCTGCAACTGGGCATCCTCCGCCACCACATTGGCCTGTGCAACGGAGACGCCAGCCTCCTGCGCTTTCAGCGTCTGAATGTCGGTAGTGCCCTGCTGCGCGGTCAGCCAGCCCTGCTTCACCAGCGGACCGTCACGATCCCAGGTTACCTTGGCGAGTTCGCGGTTTGCCTCCGCCTGCTGCAAGGCTGCCTTGAGTTGGCCGAGCGTCGCCTCGGCTTGGGCGATCTGGTGATCGAGCTCGGGCGCCACGATTTCGGCCAGTAACTGACCCGCCTTCACGCGGTCGCCGATATCGACTTCGCGCTTGTCGATATAACCACTGGCGCGCGCAAAAACATTGGCAACCGAGAACGCCGATGTGGTCGCCGGCAGACTGACAATTTCCGTGCCGGCGCTGGGTCGCACCGCCGCAACACGAACCTGCGGGACAAATTCCAGGCTTTGCTTCGCCGTCGTAACCACCTGCCGATGCTGCGCGTAATGGTTCCACGCCCCGCAAGCCAGCGCCGTCGTCAGAGCGAGGGCAAGCCCGACAGCCGAAAGCAAGCCAACCCGTCGTCTCTTGCCAGGGCGCAGGCGTGCGGGTCCGGTCTCACGACCGGTCTCCGGCGGCTCAATATCCAAAGGACGATTGAAGTTCATTCCAGCACCTCGTCAAATACCCCGTGATGTACCTTGCCATCGTTGCGTTTGCGCAGCATGGCGAAGAGATACGGCACGACCAGCAGCGTCGTCGGCGTTGCGAACAGCAACCCGCCGATCACCGCGCGCGCCAAAGCCGCGTTCTGCTCTTCTCCCGGCGCGCCGATCGCCATCGGAATCATGCCGACGATCATGGCGGCCGCGGTCATCAGCACCGGCCGAATCCGCGTATGTCCGGCCTCGATGGCCGCCTCGAACGCCGTCTTGCCTGCAAGCTGCTGCTCGCGGGCAAACGTCACCAGCAGAATGGAATTTGCCGACGCGACGCCGACCGCCATGATCGCACCCATCAGGGACGGCACGTTGAGCGTGGTCCCGGTGATGAACAGCATTGTGAGGATCCCGCACAACGTCGCCGGCAACGCCAGGATAACGACGAAGGGGTCGCCGAAATTCTGGTAGTTCACGACCATCAGCAAGTAGACAAACACCGCTGCGAACAGCAGCCCGATGCCGAGATCAAGAAACGCCCCGTTCATGCTCTGGATCTGGCCAATCACCTGAATGGTGTTTCCAGGCTTGAGCTGCTTCTGCAGGTCCGTCACGATGGTGCTGATCTGGCCGGCTACACCGCCGAGATCGCGCCCCTGGACGCTCGCATAGACTTCATAGACCGGCTGGACGTTGGCCTGATTGCTGTTGGTAGGGACGCTGCCGCGCCTGAACGTCGTGACGTTGCTGAGCAGGCCCGGCACCGGGACGTCGGTCAACGACGACGAAATCCCGGTGGAAACCGGCGTGTTGCGCAGATCGTTCAGCGAAGTGATCCTGTTCTCGGGTGTCTGTACCGCGAGATAATACGGAATTCCCGATTTGGGATCGGTCCAGAAATTCGGTGTCACCTGTTCGGACGAACTCAGGCTGACATTGACGTTGGTCGCGATGGTATTCGCATTGAGCCCAAGCTGGGCTGCGCGCGTGCGATCGATATCTGCATAGAACGCCGGTGCATCGACTTCCTGCTGCAGATGCGCATCCGCGATCCCCGGTATGGCGGCGATTCGCCGACGCAGCTCGTTCGCGACGCGGAGATTGTTGTCCTTGTCGTACCCCACGGTGCGAACGTCGATTTGTGCCGGCAGACCAAAATTGAGAATCTGGGTGACGATGTCTGCGGCCTGGAAATAGAACGTGTCTTCGGGGAACGCAGCAGGCAGCGCCGCCCTCAGCTTGCGCACATATTCGCTGGTCGGCCTGTGACCCTCCTTCAGCGATACCAGAATGACGCCGTCATTGACGCCGATAGTCGAGCCATCCGTGAACGCCAGATTGTAGGCCCGCGCCGGCAGTCCGATATTATCCACGATCAGGTCGCGTTGGTCTTCAGGTATGATTTCACGAATCTTGTCCTCGACCTCCTGAAAAGCCTTCTCCGTGGCCTCGATCCGCGTTCCGGCAGGCGCGCGCACATGAAGCTGGATCTGTCCGCCGTCGATAGCAGGAAAGAAATCGCGGCCGACGAGCGGAAATGTGACGGCTCCAAGCCCAAGCAGTAGCAGCATGAACATCGGAATGACGTAACGATGCTTGATGAGTTCGGCGAGCGAACTTGAATAGCGGTGCCGCATGGCCTCGAAGTTGCGCTCAAACGCAGCATGGAAACGGGTAAATAGGCCGGCCTTTGTCGCGTCCGCCGGGCCGTGATTTTCGCCCTTGAGCAACAAGCCGATGACGATCGGCGTCAGCGTTCGAGACAGGCCGTAGGACGCCAGCATTGCGAATACCACCGCCAGGCCCAGCGGCGTAAACAGATACTTTGCCGGCCCTTCGAGGAACACCACCGACGTAAAGACGCAGCTGATGGCCAGCGTCGACACCAGCGTCGGAATGGCGATACCGGCGGCGCCGTGCAGCGTGGCTTGCGGCAGGGGCATTCCCTCTTCGGTAAGCAGCCGATGGGTGTTCTCGATCGTGACCGTGGAATCGTCCACCAGAATGCCGACCGCCAGCGCAAGTCCGCCGAGCGTCATCGTATTCAATGTCTCGCCGAGGAAATAGAGCACGACCAGCGAAGTCAGGATCGATAGTGGAATCGAGATCATGACCACCAGCGTCGAACGCCATGATCCTAGGAACAGCAGGATCATGAGCGCCGTGAGGCCTGCTGCGATCGCACCCTCGCGCAGGACACCGGCCACCGATTGCTTCACGAATACCGACTGATCGAACAGCTCGTTGATTTGCATGCCGGGAGGCGCCGCGGCGCGCGCTGTCTGCAACGCATTATGCACAGCATTGACGACGCTCAGCGTCGATGCATTGCCGTTCTTGATGATGCTGAGCAAAACAGAGTGGCGGCCGTTCTGGCGCACGACGTTTTGCTGCACCAGCCAGCCGTCGTGAACCTGGCCGACGTCCTTTACGAAGATCGTGGCCCCATTGACGACCTTGACTGGAATATTGTTGAGGTCGTCGATAGTCGCGGGCGTCGCGTTGGTGCGGACGGCATACTGCGTGTTGCCGAATTTTGCTGTGCCCGCAGGCAGCGTCAGGTTTTGCGTGTTGACGGCATTGACGACATCAAGCGGTGTAAGCCCCTTGGCGAGCAGCTTCGAGGGATCCAGATCGACCATGATCTGGCGATATTTTCCACCGGTGGGTGTCGGGAGAGTGATGCCGGGTATCGGCGCCAGCTGCTGGCGGATGCGATAGATCCCGTAGTCGTAGAGCTGCTGCTCATTGAGGGTGTCGGAACTCAAGCTGATCTGCAACACCGGCACGCTGGAAGCGTTGAATTGCACCACCAGAGGGGCCTGGATGCCCGGCGGCAATAATGCACGGATGGCGTTGGTTGCCGAGACAATCTGGGCAATCGCGAGGTCGAGATTGACGTCTGGCTGAAAGTAGATCTTCTGGACCGAAAGCCCAGCCAGCGTCTGCGCTTCGATGTTCTTGATGCCATTTACGTTCGAGCTGATGGCATACTGGCTGTAAGTGGTGACGCGCTGCTCCATCTCCGGCGTGCTCAGACCGGTATAGCTCCAGATCACCGTCACGACTGGGATATTGATTTCCGGAAAGACGTCGGTCGGCGTCTTCCAACATGCGACGGCGCCCAGAAACAGGATCAGGGCGGCGACCACATAAAATGTGTGCGGAAATCTCAGGGCGAAGCGAACGATACCCATCCATTCATCCTCGGTTGTTCCGTCTCAAGACAAAATCGGCCACGCCCACTACCGCGACGACGAGCACGACACGAAAACAGATCGACGCTGACGGGGAGAAGGCCATGTCCGATTCTTTCAATGATTGGGTGAAGGATCGATCGCGGCCGCGAACCAGTGGCTTACAGCCTGCTGCGTCGTGACAACTTCCTGCTGCCGGGCGGCGACGATCTGCTGCGCCAATTGGCGAAGCCGCTCATTGTGACCGTACTTGATCTCGGCCCGCGCCATATCGACTGCGCCGCGATTGAGGGACATCATGATCGCAGCAAAATCGCGATCAGCATCGCCAGTTGGCTTCACCATCGCATCCGCCATCATCCTGTTCATCGCGGCATCGTTTTCTGCCACGAACGGCGCCTCCTCGTGGTAATCCGGCCGCTCGCTGGCATACTGGATCGGCATCGCGCCGGGGACGTGATAGCTCGACATCGGATCGCGGGCGCAAGCCAGCGACGCAGTCGTGACCAACGTCGTGGTCGCCAGCGAGATCACCCGCTTGCGAACGAAAGAGCGCGAGAACACAGTCATTTCATCTCCGCACAGATACGCTCACGCGGCCGTGAATTTTGCCGCAAGCCTGCTCGCGCGTTTCCCGATTGTATTTTCTTCTCGGAAGGTCCGCCCAAAGAAATTCCTGACACGCAGATGGCCGTCAGGAACATTCCAAGCATGGCGGTTCGGTGCCGTGCTCTCAATTAAAAACGAGTTTAGTTTCGCGTGATCATGAGATTGACCTCGGCATTCTCACATTCCGAGGTCATCTCGGATTACAGCTGCCGATCATGATCGGCATCCGATTTGCGACGGAGCATCAACCGCACACCTGAACGGGTTGCCGGCGCCAACCATGCGCGGTGTGCACGCGCCGTTGAACGACATAGCAGCCATCGCTGTCAGCGTAGGAATCGCTCGAAGCATACGGATATGCGTACGGATAGCCATAACCGTAGCCGTCGCTGTAGCCGTCATAATAGTACGGATCATAGAATCCGTAGCCTAGGCCAGTGCCGAACGCGAAGCGGTTTCCAAAGCCGCGACCATGAAATCCTTGGCCGTGGAATCCTTGGCCGTAAAATCCGCCACCGCGAAAGCCGCCGAAACCGCCGTGGAATCCACCGGCCATATTGCCACCATGGAATCCGCCCCCTCCGAAGCCACCACCGCCATGAAAGCCGCCACCACCAAAGCCACCACCGTGGAATCCGCCACCACCGCCCATACCGCCCCCGTGGCCTCCACCTCCGCCACGTGCCAAGGCCATTGTCGGCGAAGCCAGGCCAATGGACATGACTGCCAATAACGCGATCGCTGTTTTATGCAACATCGACATTCTCCGTCAGAGATACAGCTCCCAGCCGGGACTTGTGACCTGCAATTGGGAATCGCATTGAGCAAACGCCACCAGCAGCGACGCCTCCGCTGCTCACCTTTGCGCGAGCCTTGCCGGCCAAGAAGGCCGTGGTTGCTTCGATTGGTTTATTCACCGGGAATTGCCGAGCCAGCCGGGCGGGCTTCTCTAAAATTGAATTTAATAGCATCGGCGGACTGCGCGCCTACATCAGCTTCACGCTCATCAAGCAACGAATGGCGCAGAGCCGGCCGACGCCAGCGAGGAGTTTCGACATGAGAAAGCTTTCCGTTCTTTGCATCGCCCTTTGCTTTGGCCTTTCAATTACCGCGGCGTTTGCCCGCGGCGGCATGGGAGGAGCGCATGGCATGGGATCGTCTCATATGTCCATGATGGGCGGAGGCGCCCTCGGCACCACCGCTGCCGCGCCCGGCACCAACTCGTCGGGCACGGCACTTTCCTCAGATGGCGTCGGCCGCCCTATGCTTGACACCATGCCCTCTATCGACGCCGAAAACGCAAAGATCGACAAAGAGATAAATTCGATCTGCCGGGGATGTTGATCCGCTGCTCCAACGGTTACGAGCTCTGACTATCCATGAACGGCCGGCTCGCACCAGAAGCGGGCCGCGCGCTGTTGACCCACGGCCGGCTCTCGACGATTGAAGCGACGGTTCATCTCAGATCGCCGGGCGTGATGATCCCTGTGCCAGGGTCAGCAGAACCGCAGCGAGTGCCGCGGCGGCCTTGTCGGGCCGCGTCTTCTCGTAGATCGCGAACTCAAGGTCAGGAAGCCGCGGCAGCCCCTCTTCCGCACCGAGAATGCGCAATCCCGCGATCAGCGCGCTTGCGGGAAGCGGGGTGACGGCGAGGCCCGCGAGCGCCGCCGCGCGCACGCCCGTCAAACTGGGGCTGGTATAGACGATCTCCCAAGTCAGTTCGTTGTTGTTGAGCGCGATGAGTGCAGCCTCGCGAGAAACGGATCGCTCGCGATATAGGGCCAGCGGCAGCGCCGCCCCCGGAACAAGATCGAACGTGTCGGCCGCGGCCCATACCAGCGGCTCGCGCCACACCAGACGTCCCTTCGAGGTTCCGAGCGGTCGTTTTGCGAACACGACGTCAAGCCGTCCCGCATTGAGTTGCTCGATCAATTCCGCGCTGACGCCGATCTGCACCTCGAGCTTCACGCCCGGATTGAGCGTGGCGAAGCGGCCGAGCGCCGAAGGCAGCGAACCACCGGCAACCTCCTCGACTACGCCAAGACGCACCATGCCGGAGAGCCGCGGCGCCGCCAGGCGATGACGGGCCGCTTCCTCAAGTTGCAACAGCCGACGCGCGTCGCCGAGCAGCATCTCGCCATCGTCGGTCAGCGCGACGCTGCGCGTTGTCCGCCGGAACAAGGGCCGTTTGGTCTCGAGCTCGAGCCGCTTGATCTGCTGGCTCACCGTCGACTGGGTCAGGTTGAGCCGCTCCGCGGCGCGGTGGAAACCGCCGCAATCGGCCACGGCAACAAAGGTGCGCAACAGCTCGAAATCCAGCATATGATTGATCCAATTTTGCGATCAATCATATTATAAAATTTCGTTTCTATAATCAATCGAGGACTCCTATCTTTCGCTTCAAGGGCAAGCACCGAGCGAAGGAGATCCATCATGTTAGACACATCACGACGCCGAGCAGATCGCGCCTCCCGTCTCGCGCGGGTTGCCGCGCTCAGCGGCACGAGCGGAAAAGTCTGCCCAGCCGACCAGGCGACGCAGTTGCTCGAAGCAATCATCGAGCCTGGCGATCGCGTGACGATCGAAGGCGACAACCAGAAACAGGCAGATTTTCTCGCCTCGGCGCTGGCGAAGGTGGATCCTGCGCGGGTGCACGATCTGCACATGGTGCAGTCGGTGCTGGCGCTGCCCGACCATCTCGCCGTGTTCGAACGCGGTATCGCGAACCGTCTGGATTTCTCCTATGCGGGGCCGCAAAGCCGCAAGCTCGCCGAACTCGTCGCTACGAATGCGGTCAAGATCGGCGCGATCCACACCTATCTCGAACTCTACGCCCGCATGCTGGTTGACCTGACGCCGCAGGTCGCGCTTGTCGTCGTCGACAAGGCCGACCGCGACGGCAATCTCTATACCGGGCCGAACACGGAGGATACGCCGACCATCACCGAGGCGACAGCGTTCCGCGGCGGCATCGTGGTCGCGCAGGTCAACGAGATCGTCGACCGCCTGCCGCGGGTCGACATACCCGGCGACTGGGTCGATGTCGTGGTGCCGAGCCCGAAGCCCTACCTGATCGATCCGCTGTTCACACGCGATCCCGCCAAGATCAGGGACGAGAACGTGCTGATGGCGATGATGGCGATATCAGCGGTCTACGAACCCTACCAGGTGCGGCGGCTCAATCACGGCATCGGCTATGCGACCGCGGCGATCGAACTGATCCTGCCAACCTATGCTGCGAAGCGCGGACTGAAGGGCAAGATCGCCAGCCATTTCGTACTGAACCCGCACCCGACCCTGGTCCCCGCGATCGAAGCCGGCTTCGTCGACAGCGTCTATTGCTTCGGCTCCGAATTGGGCATGGAACGCTATGTCTCGAACCGCGCCGAGATATTCCCGGTTGGCGCCGACGGTAGTCTGAGGTCCAACCGCGCGCTCGCGCAGGTCGCGGGGCAATATGCCTGTGACCTCTTCATCGGCGGCACGTTGCAGATCGACGCACAGGGCAACAGCTCGACGGCCACCAAGGGCCGCATCACGGGCTTCGGTGGCGCGCCGAACATGGGCGCGGACTCGCGTGGCCGCCGCCACGACAGCCCGACCTGGCTGCGCGCCGGTCAGGAAGCGGGCGAGAGCCTGCGCGGACGCAAGCTTGTGGTGCAGATGGTGCAGACCCAGCAGCCGAACGGCGCGCCGAGCTTCGTCGAACGGCTGGACGCGTTCGATCTCGCAGCCTCGGCCGGCTTTGCGTTGCCGCCGGTCATGATCTATGGCGACGACGTCACCCATGTCGTCACCGAACGTGGGGTGGCCAACCTTTTGCGTTGCCGATCGCCAAGGGAACGCGAGGCGGCATTGCGCGCCGTCGCCGGCGATACTGAGTTCGGCAGGCGACAATCACCCGAAACAACCGACAGCCTGCGCCGCCGTGGTATCGTGACGTTCGCGTCCGACCTCGGCATCGATGTCAACACCGCAACCCGCGACTGGCTCGCGGCCCAAACCATCGACGACCTCGTCACGGCGTCAGGCGGACTCTACGTGCCGCCGGCAAAATTTCGTCCGGCCACGGTCCTCCACGGTTGAAAGCAGGAAGCAACGATGACCCCGAACACGCAAATCTCAAGTGACCTGTCCAGCTCGAAACCCGCGCCCGTGGATCGCGCGAAGCAGCTGGCGGCGACACTGCTGTCGCAACGCGGCGAGGCATCCGGCGCGCAGGTCGCGCGCGAACTGCACCAAATGCTGTGCACCCTCGATGCGGACGACCGGCACAGCTTCCAGCGCTACCTTGCGACGGAATTTCAGCCCGACAAGGCGGCACTGCGCGCGGCAGCGGAGCGTTATCTCGCCGACGCCACGGCGGAAGCCGCCGCCGCGCTGGCGCGGGCCGGCGATCCGCCCCGGCAGGAGTTGCTGCGCCGCATGAACATGGCGCCCGGCGGCACCGGCGCGCTGATCGCGATGCGCAGTGAAATTACCTCATCTCTGCGCGGCGAACCGGAACTGAGGCTGCTCGACGCCGACCTCAAGCATCTGTTCGCCTCGTGGTTCAACCGCGGCTTTCTCGAGTTGCGGCGGATCGACTGGCAGTCCCCGGCGGCGGTGCTGGAAAAGCTGATCGCCTATGAGGCGGTGCATGAGATCAAGGGCTGGGACGATCTGCGGCGCCGCCTTGCGCCCGACCGCCGCTGCTTCGCATTCTTTCATCCCGCGCTTCCCGGCGAACCGCTGATCTTCGTCGAAGTTGCGCTGGTGCAGGGATTGGCCACAGCGATGCCAGCGCTGCTCGCACGGGAGACGGATGAAGCGACCGCGCGGGCGCAAGCTGCGCGCGCCGACACCGCGATATTCTATTCAATCTCCAGCTGCCAGGACGGCCTGCGCGGCATATCGTTCGGCAATTTCCTGATCAAGCAGGTGGTCGAGGAGCTCAAGGCGGAGTTTCCGCAGCTGAAGCGTTTTTCCACCCTGTCGCCGGTCCCGGGGTTTCGGCGCTGGCTCGGTCAACGGCTTGCGAATGGAAGCGATCCCGATGCCGCGCTGTGGCCACAACTCGATAGCGGCGAATGGTGGAATGACCCGGCGCAGAGCGAGAAGCTACGCGCGCCCTTGCTGCGGCTTTGCGCCCGCTATCTGACGCGGCCGCCCTCGATACGCATCGACCCGGTGGCGCGCTTTCACCTCGGCAACGGCGCGCGGCTCGAACGTGTCAACTGGCTCGGTAACAGCGCACCACGCGGCATCCAGGAATCCTTCGGTATCATGGTCAACTATCTCTACGACCATGACAGCATCGAGGACAACCACGAGGCCTTTGTGCGCGACGGGACCATCGTGCGTTCGCCAGAGGTCGACACACTGCTCAAAGCTTATTCCACCCAACCTTGAAGGACGAGAATCATGATGAACAGACGCGCTTTTTCCGCCGCCCTCTTGACCGGTGTCGCGGCTTCGCTGATCTCCACACGCGGCAAGGCCGCAAATTCGACTCCCGTGAAGGCGAGGAACGTCGTGCTTGTGCACGGGCTGTTCGCCGATGGCTCGTGCTGGACAGAGGTGATCGCGCGATTGCAGGCGGCGGGACTCAACGCCACGTCCGTGCAAAATCCGCTGACGACGCTGCCAGAGGCGGTGGCTTCGGCCGAGCGCGTGCTGGCGCGGCAGGATGGCCCAACGGTGCTGGTGGGTCATTCCTTCTCCGGGATGATCGTCACGGAGGCCGGCGTACATCCGAACGTCTCCGCGCTGGTCTATGTGGCAGCGCGCGCGCCGGACGCGGGAGAGGATTATACCGCCTTGGCCAAGACGTTTCCGACGCCGCCGGCGAGCGCGGGAATAGTGTTCGACGGCGATGAAGGACGTCTCTCCGAAGAGGCCTTCCTTCGCGATTTCGCCGGCGACCTGCCGGAAGCCAAGGCCAGGGTGCTCTACGCCGTGCAGCAGCCCTTCAACAAGGCTCTGCTATCCGGCAAGACCACGCATGCGGCCTGGCGATCGAAACCGAGCTACTACGCGGTTTCAACGGAAGACCGCACGATCAATCCGGACCTCGAGCGCTTCATGGCCAAGCGGATGGGCGCCAAGACCATCGAGGTGAAGGCCAGCCACCTCTCGCTGATCTCCCGTCCTGACGAAATCACGCGGCTGATCCTTGAAGCTGCAGGACAGCAAGCCTGACGAACCCGGCCGAGCGCATCAACGCCATCGGTACATCCCAAGCCGTGGAGACTGAAGATGCCGTTTGTAACCTTTACCGTCCGGCGCGGCCTCAGCGCCGCCGACAGGTCCCGCTTGTCGGAGGCAATGCTGGAAGCTCAGGTAGCCGCCGGTTACCAGCGGGCCGACCGCTTTCACGCTTTCTCGAGATCGGCCAGGATGATCTCCTGGTCGATCCCCGCTTCCCCGACTACGCAACGGACAGAACCGATCGGTTCATGGTCGTTGAGGTCATCATCTCCAGCGGGAAGCCGACGGAAACCGCCGCCACCATTGCCGATGACGCGATCCGGTTGTTCGGCGAGCGCCTGCACCTCGCACCTCAGGACGTCCTGTTCGCCTTCTATGAGGTGGAGCCGAACCTGCCGCGCTTTCCTGCTGCGTCGATCAGGCGAGACCCGACCGCGGCTGCCTAAGCCGCGACATTGGCAATTTGCGAATGTCCACTTTGCGCCGATTGTGTTGAAGAAGTCGCCGCCTTAGCTGTTCTGGGTGGCGCGAGGAGACAGGCGCGCGGGAGCTTGTTTGCTTTCAGGCCGGCAGCGGAGCCAGCTTTGCCAGCTTTCGGAGGTTCTGGGCGGTGGCAGCCAGCAGGAACTCGTCTTGAGCACCAAATGGACCTCTCAGCCTGAGCCGATCCAGGCGCAGGATGCGCTTGAGATGTGCGAACAACATCTCGATCTTCTTCCGTTCACGCCGCGACGTCACATAGGTCTCGGTCTTGGCGATGTCGCGCGCAACGTCTCGGGCCTTTTCGTGGATTGAACGCGGGACCTTTCGGGCGGGCATCTTCGGACAACACCGCGGCTTCAAATCGCAGGCGTCACAGTCATACTTGCTGGCGCGATAGAGCAGTGTTGCTCCATCGTTCACCAGAGTACCGGTAGAGGTCAGCGCCTTGCCGGCTGGACAGACGTAGATATCGGCTTCCTGATTATAGTCGAAGTCTTCGCGCGAGAACGTCCCATCGTCACGGGCCGACTTGTCGAACACCGGAATGTGCGGCTCGATCGCGCGCTCGTTGACCAACCACCCGAGCATCTCGGCCGACCCGTAGGCACTGTCGGCGGCCAAGCGCTCGGGGCAGAGCCCGAGGCAATCTTCGGTGCGCTCAATCATCGTGCGCGCCGCACCGACTTCAGCCTGCCGAATGGCTCGCGTCGCCTCGACATCGACGATGATTGCTGCCTTCAGGTCGATCAGGTAGTTGTCGGCGTAGGCAAAGAAAGCATGCCCTTTGTGAGCGCCGGTCCATTGTGCGGCCGGATCCGACCTGGAGATGAACTTCGGTACCGTCTCGCTGGCGGCGCCCCAGGCAGCCTCATCCAGGGTATCGAGATATTCCCGGACGGATCGGCGCGTCCTGGCGATGGCCTCCCAGTCAACATCATCAGACCCGGCAGCAGAGCGCTGCTTGTTGGCATCGGCAGCAATCAGGCTGGCATCGACCGCAAAGGCAGCTCCGTCGACCAGCCCTTCGGCCATGCAGCGCCGGACCACGGTCTCGAACAGCTTTCGCAGCAGATCGCAATCGCGGAAGCGGCCATGTCTATTCTTGGAGAAGGTCGAGTGCTCTGGCACCTCGCCGTCGAGCCCAAGCCGACAGAACCAGCGGTAAGCGAGGTTCAGGTGAACCTCCTCGCACAACCGACGTTCGGAACGAATGCCGTAGCAATAGCCAACCAGCAACATCCGGACCAGCAGTTCGGGATCAATCGAAGGCCGGCCAGTAGAGCTGTAAAATGGCGCCAAGTGGCTCCGAACGTCCGACAAATCGACGAAACGGTCGATCGATCGTAGCAAGTGTGCGGCCGGAACGTGTCGCTCAAGTGAGAATTCGTAGAACAGCGCTGCCTGATCAACCTGCCGCGGACCCATCATCGCTTCCGGTCTCCCGTCTACCGGACCCAATGAATCAGCGAACTCCTGGCGCTTCAACAGGAGAGTTTTTCAACACAATCCGCCAGAAGCAGTCTAGCGGCGAAGGGCACGATGCCCTTGTCAGCTCCTTGATTATTCGGATGGACGCCCGATCGGATTGAGGATCTACATTCACTTCGATTAAGACAAATATAAATGGCGAACGACGCTGCATCTGATTGTCTCGTGAGATACTAAAGCCAACCCCCGTTCAGTCGCGCCAATTCCCGCTGAACTTCGTGCCGGGGCTCGTGTGGCCAGGCGATGACAGCTGATTTCGTCCATCGAATGCTATGGAACTTTCGCGATCGGTTGCGAAGCGGCTCGACATTCGCTGCAAGGAGCATCAAGCCATGAGCGCACGAAGTTCCTGAGCAATTGACTGCCATGGCGCATTGAGGTCCACCGTAAACACAGAAATATTGCGGCCAAGAATTTCATATTTCTCTCGCAAATCACGGTCGACCTTTGGGTAGATCAGCATGCCATCGGCTTGGATACCTCCAATCGTTTTCGCGTTCATAAGGTAACTACCCATCTGATAAAGATTTCCGCTGTGAAGTTTATCGATGTCAAAATAGCTGCTCAGAGTACGGCGATAATATTTTGCATCGATGATCCGATACTCGCCGGATCGCCTCGCAGAAATATCGGTTTGCATTCGAGGCAGGAGCTGTAGATTTGGATCGGTCGAACTTACAGCCTGCCAACCAATGTTCTCGCTCTTTACCGTCCATTCCGCGCATTCCCGGGCGATAAAATTGAATAGAAACGACTGGAATAATCCCGCCATCTTATCTTCGTCACGCGTAAAGTCGCGAAAGCGTACTTTACCGGTAGCCTCGTCGACCAAAAGCGAATCGAAAACTAGCCTGCACGTGCTCAATAGAAAACGGTAGAAGAGATTGTTTGAGGTAACGCGAACGGAATCAAACGCCTTGCGCGAAAGCCTTATCTCCCGAATTTCTGAGTGACGCGGATCTTGTGATGGAGCTTCCGGTCTAATCGATCCGCATTTTGTAATGACACGAGTGTTGCCTTCAGAATCCGATTGGCGCCCGTGTCTGCGGATAATTCATCGTACCGACAGTGGGCCCGCCCCTGCATAAAGAGCGAGCGTCGAAGGCTGTTTGCAATATCCAAACGTCCGCGGATCCCGCTTAGCTCTTCTTCACGAGCTTCGTAACCTTGCTCAAGTCCGCGCCGTGCCAAATGTCGAATGCCATCACACAAGACCAACGCGAATAAGTCAGCTAATTCCGTTGTTGGCGTTTGGCTAACGTCTATTATCTTCCCCTGCTCAAGCCTGTTCCAAGCATAACAAAGCAGATAATAGATGTTAGCAATTGGTATTGAAGCGCTCATAGGCTCACGCCTTTAGTAGCCGCGACCGCCAATCCTCAGCCTGCGCTCCCTCATACCAATATTCACGCAGCAAAGGTACGATCTCAAGATTGATAACTTGGTTGTAAGCGTCTTCAGCATCCTCGTCCGCAGATAGATCACAGAAGAAACTGTGGCCAATCGAAAATCCGGGACCCAAGTCTCGATCTTCAGAAATAGCCTTATTCAAGCTGCTTAAGCCGCCCTTGATGTGTTCGACGAGTTCCTCAGGTATGCCGCGATCAATCAAATGAGCGCGGAACTGGACCGTCCCAAAGCCCGGTTTAATGTCGAAAAAATCGAACCTGCGTCGCAAAGCGTAGTCAACCAACGCGAGCGAACGGTCGGCAGAATTCATCAAACCAATTATGTGAACGTTACTTGGCACGTGGAAGCGCGCATCCTCCTCCGTCGAGTAAGCAAGTTCCACCGCATAATCTTCGCTGCGCTTGTCGCTTTCGATGAGCATAAGAAGTTCACCAAAAACCTTGCTCAGATTTGCGCGATTAATCTCATCAATTACGAAGACGTAGGGGCGACCAGGGTCAGCCAAAGCACGGCGACAAAATCTGATAAACACGCCATCTTTACGCTCAAACCCTCCCTTCCCGTCTGGCCGATAACCCTGGACGAAATCCTCGTAAGCATAGGAAGCATGGAATTGCACGACTCTTGTCCGGTTCGCATCGAGTGTCCCGACGAAGGCTTGTGCGAGTCGTCTGGCCAGAAATGTTTTTCCGACTCCCGGAGGCCCCTGCAAAACAATGTTCTTCTTCAGCTCCAAACGTTCCAACAATTGATCGAATAATTCTTTCTCGATAAAAACGTCTTGCGCAGCTTTTGCAGCCGTTACATCAGGTATCGAAGGCTGATTCCCCGAAGAAATGAAAGCGGTTGGCGCCAGCGCGGCATCATAGGATTGAATAATCTTGTCGAGACGTGTGATGAGGTTAGCAAGGTGAAGATCGTCTGGAATTGCGAAAGCACTGTCGACGAAAGAGTCGCCGTATCTTTCGGCTTCGCGCGAATGCTTTTCGCGCATAAATTTTGCTACTGTTTCGAGCCCCTCGGTCGTTTTCCAACGATAAGTCGGCTTGTTCGTTTCACTTACACCGAGCGCTAAAATGAGGATCTTTGCCTCTCTATAATACAGAAGAACGGGATAGATCCCGTCGCTAACTTTTTGGTCCGGACCCAGGAAGGCGATCCATGGCACCCGAGAGAACCCGCCTTGGCCAAATCCAACTTTAATCTGAAGGCTGCGATATTCTTTGGGATACTCGCTCGTGCGAAGATCTTCACCACCGTTTGCCTGCGCGAGAAATTTCACAACAAGATCGCCAATGAGATCTTTTGGGACGATTGAAAAACCGAGTTGTCGGAGAATCTTGAACGCTGACGTGTCATCTCCGCCCGCAAATTCTCGCCTCTGTAGTTCCTTACCAGTTGAATACTTGCAAGCCAGAGAAAACACCAATTTCGGTGGAAACCGTTTTCCGTCTTCGTATGTCGACGAACGAGCCTCAGTTGGAATCCCCTCCTTCTCAATCTCGGCTATCGCCTGTCGCACGTGGGTCGCCGTTAAGGAAGCTTCGAGAGTTTTCCAATCGTGCTGCCACTGCTCCCTGAGTGGATTACGATAGTAGTCCAGCTCAGCTGTCTGGTATTTTTGCTCGAGGTCGCTACGGGTCTGCCGCAAGATCTTGTCGATAGCGACCGCAGTCATCTTATTGGTCTCGGAAAACGGCAAACCAGCGAAACGTTCAGCAACGGATTTGCGGTCGCCTGCAGAGAACACCCTTTCAAAGTCGTCTGGAAAAAGGACAAAGAGAAGCATGTGACGAAACTGGCGAGCCTGCGCGTCAGGCACGTCCTGTAACCACTCGGCAAATTTCCAGGGCTGCTCTAAAAGCGAAGCCTGCTGATGACCGTCTAGCTTCCTAAATTTAAGGAGAAAATTGAGGCAGAATGTGAACTCTCTAGGTCTGTGGTTGCTGAAGCCCGGCCCTGCGCTGCCTATCCCAGGCAGAATCTCGTCCGAGAGCCATTCACTTTCAGCTGGAAACGGTGCCCCTGACCACCCCCAAATGGCCCTTACGTTCTCTCTCTTTCGCTCAGCGGAGATGTTGCTCGGACACAATAACAAAATCCACATTATCTCGGCTGCCAATTGCTTTACTGCAGCAGAACACGTCGCTAGCTGATCATGGAGTTTTGCGGAGAAGGGACGATCAGTTTCGTCCGGATTTTGAGTAAATCCACGGTCTAAGGTTTCGATATTTTCGGTTGTCCATATTTTCCCCGCGGAGAAAATGGACTCGCCTCCCACCAGTGCAACGTCACGCCAATTTTGGGCTGCGGCTAAAATCTTGTCGGAGTCATAGGGATAGCGGCTCACGACTTCTCCTAACGTTAGTTTTGACTGTCAGAGCTCCCTCAGCCGTAACAGCTGGCTGAATCAACAAACTAGCATAAGTGGCCGCCGCTTAGAACCGTGGAAGTCCTTGGTGCCGGTGATGTTTGCCGCGAGCATGAGTCCTGGCGTCAGAACTGTCCGGCACCAACATTCCTACGCTTGCTGCGCGGTTTGATCGAGCCAGGCGCAATGACCATGCGTATTTGGGCGGTAGCAGTCGCCGTTCGGCGCTTGCGCGTCCGACAACGCAGTCTGGATACTTCGAATTCTTCCGTGCCGAAGATGTTGTCGAGAAGGCTCTCGAAGTCCACGGGCGCTTCGATACTGCCAGCGATATCCCGGTCCTTCGCGTCTGGTCGATACATCCCACTCTTGGCCACCCTGCTATACACGCGATTAGAACGATTGAAGAAGCGCCGCACGGTAGGAAAACGAGTGCGGCTTGATAGCTAGTACCGGCATGCCGATGCCCTTGACCGCAAGGGAGCATTGCTCCGCGATGAACAAACCCCGCAGGCGTCCATCGAACAGAACGTATGACGCCGCGTGATTGAGCTTGGCGTGCACATTCTGCCGAGAAGGCATGCTCGATCCTTCCGTTCGAACGCTTGAAGAAATGTCGTTCTTTGAGAAGCATTTGCTCGTATCAGGTCAAGAGTTCATCCAGCACGGAAGTGAAATACGCTGGATACGGTGTAATAACCTCACGCGCCTGCGCAGCGGCATTTCGCACAGCAAGGCGCGCGGACTGGCGATCCGCGACGTTAGGAAACGCATTCGCCAACGTTTGGGCTACAACGCGGTCGGCAAAACCAGCTTCAAAAAAGCCCAATGCTGCGATAGAGGTCAATCCGGACTTCACTTGCCGTTGGAGCAGCGTGAGTGCCCCTGGCAACTCTCCCTCTTCTTCCTCGGCAAGATCAGCAATGGTAGCAAGAATCATAGCACCTTCGTAGCCGAGGCCGCTCTCACACAATGCTACAGCATCCTCGACTGTTGGATTGCGATTATTGCCTCCAATCCGAATGTTCCTCTCGACAAGCAACTGGAAGATGGCGCTGAAGGCTGCGCCAGCCACCCAGCTTTCGATAACAAGTGGCATCACGGATGGATCCGAGAGTGATGTGATGGTGCTGTTACGATTATAATTCAGCACTACGGCAGCCATGGTGGCGAGGAGGCCCCCACTATCAACAGACTGGGTAAGCGCCTCGCGATTGGCACCCAACCAGGATTTCAACTTATGGACCGTTGTCGGGGCCAATGGCGACCGCCGTAGAGTCGCCCGCAGTTCTTCGGTCGCAGCGCCTTCCAGAATACGCTCGGCAACGGCTTGGAACACTGCCTCAATCTGCGTGCGTTGCTGCTCGTCCGCAAGGTAATACGCCAGCGTGTTTTGCGCGAGATTAATGGCCCGCTCGGCGAGTCCATCACCCGCAAACTCCAAATGGGCGAGCAGGAAGGACGCAATGCCGTGAACAATCTTTACCCGATCCTGCAAAAACCTCCGAAATCGACGGGCATCGACGCCGGGATTCGTATCCACGATCTGCGTTACATTGCTTTCGACGGTAGTCTCATCGTCGAACACCAGCGTGTGCAGGAGGTTTACATCGATTGTTATCGTGCGCGTCGGCTGCCCGAATTCGAAGGGCTGGAATATCGCCGAAATGCTACTACTTGATGGTTCCGAGTTCGCAAAGTCGAGCAGTTCCTTGGCCGTCCGCCAACGCCAGCGTTCGCGAACTTGTCGCTTCTTATCGTAAACCTTGGTATCGGCGAAAATGATGCTGCCCTCGGTATGCATACCGGCGCGGCCCGCGCGACCGATCAGATTGTGAAAATCCCGAACAAGTATCCGGTCGCCTCCCTGATACACACCGGTCACGATGAGATATCGTATCGGCAGGTTAACGCCTTGGGCTAGCGTCGAGGTGCATACGACAAAGCTGATCAGGCTTGCCTTCATGCCGAATTCAACCGAGAGCCGCAAGCCGTTCGGAACACTGGCGTGATGTGGGAAGATGCCGAGTTGCGCCGCCTTCGTTGTCGGCGCGCCTTCACCGATGTGAGCCGCGAAAAGCGCTGTCAGTTTAGCAACTTCGCCTGCATCAGCCTCACCGACGGGCCTGGTAAAATCGTCACTTCGCTGAAAGAGATCAACAGCTGTGGCGCAGATATTGACGGCGGTATCCTTCCGCCCACAGAAGATGGCAACGCTTCCATTTGAGACAAGCTTGAGGCCGAGATAGAGGCCGATAGAGCTGCCATCCTCCGCTAAGGGAAAGAACCGCCGTGTCCGCTCACGTGGAAGATTACGTAGCTCGACGCGTTCAATTACGCGAGGAACGAAGAACTCGGTGTCGTCCGGATCGAGCGGACTGACATACTCAAGGCGGCCGAGTGGGGTCTGCCAACTTGCAAAGGCGACACGACGGGCGGTCGGCATAAGGCCTGCGCCGTCAACAATTGACCCTTCATCGTCAATCAGCCAGCCTGCGATCCTGCTGGCGTTTGCAATGACCGCAGAGATGAGGACAATCTGGGTCTCTGCGGCCAGCAGTAGCTTCAGGGAGGTCAACAGGAGCTCGTATGTAACGCCCCGCGCGCCACTGTCAAATTGATGTCCCTCGTCGTAGACGACAAGACCTATGTGCTGCGCTAGGTCGGGTGTCCGCCGTAGCAAGTAGAGAAGCTTCTCCGGCGTCACGATCAGGATTGTTTTGTGTTGCCACAACGCTTCGACCGTAAGGTCTTCCTGAAAACTGTCGGTAGCCTCGTTCAACACCACATTCTCGGCAGAGAACGCGCGCGCCATGTCGCCTCGAATATCATGGCAAAGTGACCGGAATGGACAGACGATCACTGCCAATGATACGCGCCCGCTTAAAAAACCGCCGCGCAATATGAGCTCAGTCGCGCGAGTTTTTCCCGCGCTGGTAGGCATCTGAATGACGGCGGAGACCCCTTCAAGAACGCCCGCCGCGCAAATGCGCCGTTGCGATGGCCAAAGCTCGCGTGGAAATGCAGCTCGCTGTAACGCTGGGAGCCAGACTTCAAGGGCGAGGCCCGATGCGCCTGGAAGAATTGTCCGTGCGGCGTTGGCAATTTTCTTTTTGACCAACGCGGTTGAGATATCCGCATAAAGCAGTTCGCGGCCATCGCCGCTGCGATAAGCTTCATTTCGAATTCGGAGCATCGGATTCGTTACGCTCTCGGCGTCGCCGCTACCATTAAGGTATGCCGACAGACCGGAGAGAATTTGATCTGGCAGGTCTCCGTATATTGCGTCGCCTATCCCGGTATAATCAGACAGCAAAAGTCGAAAAGCGAGCAGCGCCAAACCGGAACCGAGTTGGGCTGGCGGTGCAACTGCGCCCCTTACGACCACCATCGCGCTTCCGGGATTATCCGCCAAGTAATACGCGGCTGCGCCGAGAATGGCAAAGTCGACCTCGACGGCTTCGTTGAGCCTGGTGGCGATATAGGCTTCGAAATACGTTGCCGCGAATGCCAGAGTCTCGGCGGGAGTTTCGTCGCGCGCGACCGCTGTCTCGCCTGCGGCAATCGCTGCTGCCGCATCACCCAAGAGACCCACGGCAAGGGAGAATAGTTGTTCCGGACGCTGCGGCAGTGCGATGTGTTCTGCTGGCGGTACTTCGTACTCATACATCTTGGCTTTGGCGCGCGTGACCGAAAGCAAGCGGCGGGCGGCGGTTTCAGGCCTCATTTGCTGCCCTTTCGTAGAGCGCATGCACAAGCACCATCAACGTGTCCCCACGAATGACAATGAGTTTTAGGTTTGCGGCGTTGAAATGCGAAGCCGTGGTCGTTTGCTGGATCAGTGTCTCATCGAACAGAGACGAGTTGAGGACCGCAGCAGCGCCATTTATTCGCTTGAACGGTCGGTCGGTGATATTCTGGAACCGTTGCACCTTCTGGGCTGGATCGTCGTCTCCGCGTTCCAGGAATCGCTGCTTGAGTGCATTCAGGGTGGTTGCTTCCCGCAGGGCATCCTTGTCCGAGTCAGCAACAGCATCCTGTAGTCGATTGACTGGCTTCTTTCCGGATAAAGCCGCCTTGGATTCAAATACGAACAACTCGTCATTTGGATCGAAACCCTTATCGCTTACGAATTGGAAGCCGACAACGTCACAGCCTTTCGTGGATTCGTTCCTGTTCCATTTTTGATCGTAACGAAGCTGACGAGGGCACCAATAGCCGAGCTTGTATTCAATGTAGTCCGCCACAATGATCTCGGCAAAATCGCCAGAGCGAATACTTGGTCCGGGCGCTTCTTTTGCATCCGGAAATTTCCACTCGGTGAGATATTCGCCATTGGTTTTTCCCGTTCCCGCGACCAGCTTCTTAAGCATCTCATCGTCGCAATAATGTTCGCGAAAATGCTTTGCCCATGCCGAGAGGACGGCGGGATCATCGGCGTGCTGAAGCTCCCAAAGTTCAATATCGTGACCGTCAACCGTTTTGAGGCGCTCCCCGATATCGACAAGCCAATCAAGATGCGGCGGCGTTGGCATCGCAGGCAAAGTGTCCTCAATTACTAGTTGTTTCGCGTCAATTACTTTAGTTATCGGCTTTCCGATCCTCGCGCCACAATTTACGTGTGCGCCGGGCTTTTCGGTATGTGCGAAAGCAGGGTCGCGCCGTGTACCCATGTGATTGCACGAATCCAAATATGCAAAGCGAAGCTTTCGCGGAGCCGCGTCGTTCGGCATGCTGGTTAGAATGCGTTCGAGATAGACGAGCCCAACCGTCGCCAAGAGGCTCAAAGGCGTCTGATTCGCAGCCGCTGAATGCCGAATATTCCTCGATCTTGTCATAGTGCAAATCGCCATGTTGGGCTGCGAGCGGCGCGAGAAATAGTAGAACTTCACGTCAAGCTGAAAGGCAACGATCAGCCGCCGGCTTCATTCGCGCTGTGGGCGATCGGCGAGAGCACCGTCAGTGCGGCGCCGTTGTCCGAGAGGAGCCGCAAAACCTCTTTTCGTTGGAATCGAAACGTTGGAATTTCGAGATCCGTACCGAATCCGGGGGAGTCCAGAGCTTTGGAGAAAAATAGGCCTCTCGGAGAAGATTGAGCCCGACTTTCCAAATTTGAGTCCAGAGCTCAAATCAAAATCGCTGCTAACCCTGGGCTCAATTGCCGACATCCTTGGACCGCGAACAGACGGCTGCGGCCAAGCTGGCGGAGCGAAAGGGATACGCACTCGCGGTACGGACAGGGTCTCGCCGACTGGCTAGATGGCGGACATAGACCCAGCGGGGGCCAGGACCACTAGACCGCCGTGCTTCCTTGCAATTCCCGTAAAAAGCCAATAATTTTTGCACGGTAGGTAGTGGCTAAGTATTGGCGCGCCCGAAGAGATTCGAACTCCTGACCCCCAGATTCGTAGTCTGGTGCTCTATCCAGCTGAGCTACGGGCGCGTTTTTCGCTAGGGCCATCGTGGGCTAGTCGCCCCGATGCATCCGAATGGTGTCGGAAACGTCGCGAAAGAGCGCTTTAGCTACCCGCTCCGCGTCCGATTGGCAAGCTCCGGAACGCGGGTTTTGGCAAACGATTTGGCCGGGGCAAACCGGCCAGATCGGTCACAAAACGCAGCAAATAGCGTGATTTACGCCCGCGCCCGCTCGTTGCGGACGCTTTGCAGTTCCACCGGGCGGTCCGGAATCGAGATACGGAAGGTGGCGCCGATGGTGCCTTCGACCAGATGGATATCGCCGCCATGGGCGCGAACCAGTTCGGCGGCGATGGCGAGGCCAAGCCCGCTGCCGCCGGGCCGGCCGGAGGTCTGGAAAGCCTCGAACAAATGCTCGCGCGCCCGCGCCGGCACGCCGGGGCCGGTATCGGAAACCTCGATGATCGCGACCGCGCCTTCGCGGCGGCCGGTGATGCGAATCTGCAGCGCCGCCGCATCGCCCTTCGGGCGGCTTTCGAGCGCCTGCGCGGCGTTGCGCACCAAATTGAGCAGCACGCGAAACATCTGATCGGGATCGGCGTCCACAGTGAGCCCGCGCTCGATCGCGCTGACCCAGGCGATCGAGGCATCGGCGGCAAGGCCTGCGGATTCGCGCACTTCGGCCACCACGGGCTCGACCAGCATCATGCGGCGGTCGGGGGCGGCTTCCTGCACGCGGCCGTAAGAGAGGGTCGACTGACAGAAGTCGATGGCGCGCTCCAGCGAGCGCATCAGTTTTGGCGCAAAGCGCTGCACCCGCGGATCGGGCACGCTGGCGAGCTGGTCGGACAATAATTGCGACGATGCCAGCAGATTGCGCAAATCATGGTTGATCTTGGAGACCGCAAGGCCGAGTGCGGCGAGCCGGCTCTTTTGATGCAGCATCGACACTAGGTCGCGCTGCATGTCGGACAATTCGCGCTCCACGACCCCGATCTCGTCGCCGCGCTGGCTCGGCACGATGATGCGCGCCGAACTTTCCGGGTTTTCATGGAAACCGACCAGGTTCGCGGTCAGCCGCCGCATCGGCCGCACGAACAGATGATGCATGGCGAAATAGACCAGCGCCGCCGTCAGCATGGCGATAGCCAATGAGACCAGGAGCGTGTTGCGCGAGAAGCGGTACATCGCCTGCCGCAGCGGCGCCTCGTCGACGACGACCTCGATGAATTGCCCGCCGCCGGGCGCAGGTCCCACCACGCGGATCACATGATTGTCGGTTGCCAGCATGGTTTCGATGGAATCGACGATGGCGGACCATACCGTGATGGTCCGCATATCGATGTCGTGGTCGATCGCCGTCGGCAAATCGGCGCTCGCGAGCAGACGGCGCTGCTGCCCCATCTTGATGGCGACCGCGCGGGCGCCGACGCTCTTCAAGATCTGCCGCGCCAGCGATTCCGGGACCATGCCCGAGGGTGCGGCGTCCAGCACCAGCGCCGCGGTGCTCGCCGCGGCAATGCGGTCGTTCAGGCGGTTGATGCGGAAATTCGCGATCGCTGGCACATAGATCATCAGGCCGGCGATCATGACGAGGGGAATGGTGAGCAGCAGCAGCTTGCCGGACAGGCCGAGCCGGCGCGGCGGCGTTGGCCGCGGCGCTTCGATGGTCGGCTGGTCGTCGGTCGCTGACACGAAATATCCGCCTTGATAACCTTGTTTTACGCACAGGATCGGAGCTTAAGACCGGCTTCACTGCCGCCGCCCGCACGCTGATTTGCGAGGATGCGTTCCGGCCACGGACCGGTCAAATTACCGATCGCTAATGTCGGCCGGTTCCGATGTCAGGGGCGAGTTGCCGTCCCGTCCCTAAAAACCCCGCGAAAACAATAATATTCGCCCCAATTGTGCCATTTCAAAGAAGCCCGATTGCGGCTCCGCGCAACATTGACGAAAACAGGTCGCTCCCGTATAAGCCGCGCAATTGTCCGCTATGGCCGGGTCTGACCGGGGGCGGCTCATTTGGGGCCGTCGATGGCCCGTCTTGGGCCGGCCAGCATTACCGGACTTACCATCAATTCAGCGGCAGTTTGCAATTCAGCGGCAGCTTGCCAGGTTAGCGGAGAACTACCCGTGAAGCGGACTTATCAACCCAGCAAACTGGTGCGCAAGCGCCGTCACGGCTTCCGCGCCCGTCTCGCCACGACCGGCGGCCGCAAGGTTCTCGCTGCGCGCCGTGCGCGTGGCCGCAGGCGTCTGAGCGCCTGAGCCGGACGTCTCCGGAGACCTTATTATGGATCGGCTAAGGCAGCGGGCGGACTTCCTCGCCGTTGCCAATGGCGCGCGAGCCAACAGCGCCGCCTTCGTGGTGCAGGGACGCTGCCGCGACGATGATGGCCCGATCCGGATCGGTTTTACCGTTACCAAAAAGAACGGTACCGCTACCGAGCGTAATCGTATCCGGCGCAGGCTTCGCGAACTGGTGAAGCGGCTGGACGTCATACCGATGCGACCGCACCATGATTATGTGCTAGTCGGGCGGCGCGCGGCGCTGCATCGCGACTTTACGACCATGCTCGACGACCTTCGCCAGGCGCTGCTTCGTCTCGACCGGCAGCCGGCAAAAGTGGCCAAAGCGCTTCCGAACGAAGCCGCTACCGGTTCGCGTCAAGACAACGCGTCCAAAGACACCAAAATAAAGACGACGGCGCGAGCCGGAACCCGAGTTGAATGACGAGACCTTGAAACGATGACCGACAATCGCAACACCATCCTCGCCGTCATTCTGTCCGGCCTCGTGCTGATCGCGTGGCAATATTTCTACAACGCGCCGCAGATGGAAAAGCAGCGCCTGCAGTCGCAGACCCAGGCCGAGCTCGCAAAATCCTCGCCGCAGACAGCGCCGGGCTCTACCACCACCGCGCCGACGCCAGGTTCGGCCCCGTCCGCCACCACGCCCGCCCAGCCGGGCGCGGCTGCGCCGGTCGTCAGCCGCGACGCCGCGATTGCCGCAACCCCCCGCGTCAAGATCGACACGCCGCGGGTGACGGGCAGCATCGCGCTGAAGGGCGCCCGCATCGACGATCTCGCATTGGTGCAATACCGCGACACCGTCGACCCCAAATCGCCTGCGATCGTGCTGTTCTCTCCGTCGAACACCGCTCATCCCTATTATGCCGAGTTCGGCTGGGTCGCGGCCGCAGGCTCGACGGCGCGGCTTCCCGACCGCGAGACGGTATGGCAGCAGGAAGGCTCCGGCGCGCTTTCGCCGACCCACCCGGTGACGCTGAAATACGACAATGGCGAAGGCCTTACCTTCCGCCGCACCATTTCGATCGACGACCGCTATCTGTTCAGCGTCAAGGACGACGTCACCAATGTCGGCACCGCGCCGGTCACGCTCTATCCGTTCGCCCTCATCTCTCGTCACGGCACGCCTGAGGTCTCGGGCTACTACATCCTGCATGAAGGCCTGATCGGCTATCTCGGCGACAAGGGCCTGCAGGAACACGGCTACAAAGCCGTCGCCGAGGCGCCGGTTCTGGGCAGTGGCGGCCGAGGCTTCGAGTTCAATGTCACCAATGGCTGGCTCGGCATCACCGACAAGTACTGGGCTGCGGCGCTGTTGCCTGACACGTCGGCGCGCCTGAAGGCCCGCTTCCTCGCCGAACCGGGCGCCAAGGTCCGTTATCAGACCGACTATTTGCAGGATCCGCAGACCGTCGCGATCGGCGGCACCGGCAGCACCAATGCGCGGCTGTTCGCCGGCGCCAAGGAAGCCAACGTCGTCGGCATCAACTTTCCCTTCGCCGGCCACGGCGGCTACAACAAGCAGCTCGAGCTGAACCATTTCGACCTGTTGATCGACTGGGGCTGGTTCTACTTCATCACCAAGCCGATGTTCCTGGCGCTGGATTACTTCTTCCACCTGGTCGGCAATTTCGGCGTCTCGATCCTGCTGGTGACGGTGCTGGTGAAGCTGCTGTTCTTCCCGCTCGCCAACAAATCCTATGCCTCGATGGCCAAGATGAAATCGGTGCAGCCGCAACTGGCCGCACTGAAGGAGCGCTATCCCGACGACCGCCAGAAGCAGCAACAGGAGATGATGGAGATCTACAAGAAGGAGAAGATCAACCCGATCGCCGGTTGTCTTCCCGTCCTGTTGCAGATCCCGGTATTCTTCTCGCTCTACAAGGTGCTGTTCGTCACCATCGAAATGCGCCACGCGCCGTTCTACGGCTGGATCAAGGACCTTTCGGCGCCCGATCCGACCACGATCTTCAACCTGTTCGGGCTCATCCCGTTCGATCCCATGGTGCTCGGGCCGCATGTCGGCCCGTACCTGATGCTCGGCGTCTGGCCGATCATCATGGGCATCACGATGTGGTTCCAGATGAAGCTCAACCCGACGCCGCCGGATCCGACCCAGAAGATGATCTTCGACTGGATGCCGCTGATCTTCACCTTCATGCTGGCCGGCTTCCCGGCAGGTCTCGTGATCTACTGGGCCTGGAACAACCTGCTGTCGGTGCTGCAGCAGAGCTTCATCATGCGCAAGAACGGCGTCAAGGTGGAGTTGTTCGACAATCTCAAGGCGACGTTCGCCAAGAAGGCCGATTCAAAAACCTGACGACCGGCATCTGGTTGTTGGACGCGAATATTCCCAACTCGTCATGCCCGGCCTTGTGCCGGGCATCCACGTCTTTGGGACCCGCGAAAAGAGAAGGCGTGGATGGCCGGGACAAGCCCGGCCATGACGAAGAACAGGAAACCTTCGCATGACCGCGGAAACCGATGCGAAGCTGATCGAAGAGGGGCGAAAACTTTTCGCCGGCGAATGGCAGTTCGTCTGGGCCTCGCCGTCGATCGAAACGCTGCCGCCGATGGCCAGCGTGGAGGTGGCGTTTGCCGGCCGTTCCAATGTCGGCAAATCGAGCCTCATCAACGCGCTGACCGGCCGCAACGCGCTGGCGCGCACCTCGCACACGCCCGGACGCACCCAGGAACTGATCTTCTTCGAAGGCCCTGAGAACGCCGGGCTGCGCCTGGTCGACATGCCCGGCTATGGCTACGCCTCGGCGCCGAAGGCCAAGGTCGCGTCCTGGACCAAGCTGATCCATCAATTCCTGCAGGGCCGCGCCACGCTGGCGCGGGTCTATGTGCTGATCGATGCCCGCCACGGCATCAAGGACGTCGACCAGGACGTGCTGAAGACGCTGGATAAATCCGCCGTGAGCTATCAGGTGGTGCTGACTAAGGCCGATCAGGTCAAGCGCACAGAGCTCGAAAAGCACATCGAAGAAACGACGGCCGCGCTGGCCAAACACCCCGCCGCGTTTCCGGACGTGCTGGTAACCTCCTCGCGCGATGGCAGCGGCATGCCGGAATTGCGCGCGGCGATGGTGCGCCTGCTCGGTGAGCGCAGCTGATGTCACGCGCCTGTCGTATCCTGATCGTGCTGGCCGCCATCATGGGCGCCGATGGCGTGATACTGGCGGCGGCCTCCGCGCATCAGGCCGACGCGTCGCGGCTGGCGTCGGCGTCATCGATGCTGCTGTTCCATGCCACCGCCGTTCTCGCTGCGGTGGCGTTGGCCGAACGTGGCCTCATCCACCCCCGCATCGGCATCGTGGCCGCCTTCGGCTTCGTCATCGCCGCCGGCCTGTTCGCCGGCGACCTGACGCTGCGGCAATATGCCGGACACGGCCTGTTTCCGATGGCAGCGCCAACCGGCGGGACGCTACTGATTCTGAGCTGGCTGGCGGTGGCTGTGGCTGCGGCGTGGCCAAGGCGCGGATGAGACGACTCTTCCTTTTCCTCGTGTGGGAGAAGGTGGGCGTGGACACAGTCCGCGCCGGATGAGAGGTCTGCATCCACGGAGACAGACCCCTCACCCGTCGCCTCACTTCGTGAGGCGCCACCCTCTCCCACAAGGGGGGAGGAAAAAAACGGCAGCGGCGGCAAGAAATCCCCACTTTGCGCCCTGCCCGCCAATCAGCTAGAACCCGGCCCGACATCTGGAAATGACGAGAGCCGCTTCATGACCGACTCGCAACATATCAGCCCGCTCGATCAGGCTCGCATCCTGTCCGAGGCGCTGCCGCACATGCAGCAATATGACGAGGAAACCATCGTCATTAAATATGGCGGCCATGCCATGGGCGCCGAGGATCTCGCCAAGGCTTTCGCCCGCGACATCGTGCTCCTGGAGCAGACCGCGATCAATCCGGTGGTCGTGCATGGCGGCGGGCCGCAGATCGCGACCATGTTGAAGCGGCTCGGCATCCAGTCCGAATTCGCCGCGGGCCTCCGCATCACCGACGCGGCGACCATCGAAATCGTCGAGATGGTGCTGGCCGGTTCGGTCAACAAGCAACTGGTCGGCTACATCAACGAAGCCGGCGGCAAGGCCGTCGGCCTCAGCGGCAAGGACGGCAACATGGTGAAGGCGTCGAAGACGACGCGCACCATGGTCGATCCGGATTCCAACATCGAAAAGGCTGTCGATCTCGGCTTCGTCGGCGACCCCGACAAGGTTGACCTGACCTTGCTGAACCAGCTGATCGGCTATGAGCTGATCCCGGTGCTGGCGCCGCTGGCGACCTCGCATGACGGGCAGACGCTAAACGTGAACGCCGACACCTTTGCCGGCGCAGTGGCCGGCGCGCTGAAGGCAAAACGCCTGCTGCTGCTGACCGACGTTCCCGGCGTGCTCGACAAGTCCAAAAAGCTGATTCCGGAACTGTCGGTGAAGGACGCACGCAAGCTGATCGCCGACGGCACGATTTCCGGCGGCATGATCCCCAAGGTCGAGACCTGCATCTATGCGCTCGAACAGGGCGTGCAGGGCGTCGTCATCATCGACGGCAAGACACAGCACGCCGTGCTGCTCGAATTGTTCACCAATCAAGGCACCGGCACGCTGATCCACAAGTGACAAGCGCGATCTCCCCGCCCGCGAAGTTCACGCGCCGCTTCCGCGCCAGAATGCGGCGGTATGGGAGGCGCACGGTCCTGGCGCTGCCGGCCGCCGCGATCTCGCTGTTCGTCTCGTCGCTGCCGGCGCTGGCCGATCTGAAGCTCTGCAATCGCATGAGCTATGTGGTCGAGGCTGCGATCGGCATCGACGACAAATCGGCGACCGCCACCCGGGGCTGGTTTCGCATCGATCCCGCCGCCTGCCGCGTGGTGCTGCAGGGCAAGCTGACCGCGGATCGCATCCTCCTCAATGCGCGCGCGCTCGGCGTCTATGGCGCCTCGCCGATCCCGCAGGGCGGCAACGACACGCTGTGCATCGCACCGGAGAACTTCATCATCGCCGCGGCGCGCCAGTGCCGGACCGGACAGACCCCGGCGCCGTTCACCCAGGTCACGCCGACGCAGACTGACGACGGCAATCTGGTCGCCTATCTCGCCGAGGGCAGCGAGTATGACGACGAACAGGCGCGCCTTGCCGGCATCCAGCGGCTGCTGGTGATCGCGGGCTATGACGCCGCCCCGATCGACGGCGTCGATGGCCCGAAGACGCAGGCAGCGCTGAGCGCGTTCCTGAAGAATCGCGGGCTTAGCCCCGACATCGTGCAGTCGCCGAACTTCTTCACCGCCATGATCGACGCGGTGCAGTCGCCGTCGGCGACGGGGCTCACCTGGTGCAACGACACCCCGCACAAGATCATGGCCGCGGTCGCCACCGACGACGGCAAGGCCGTGACCAGCCGCGGCTGGTATCGGATCGATCCCGGCAAATGCCTGCATCCCGACGTGACCGGCCAGCCGAAGCAGGTGTTCAGTTTCGCCGAGGCCGTCGACGGCGAGAACCGCACGGTCAAGCTGAAGGACAAGCCGCTGAACTGGGGCGGCACCAAGGAGCTCTGCACCCGCGAGAGCAAATTCGAGATCAACGAACAGGGCGATTGCGGCAGCCGCGGCCTCAGCCCGATCGGCTTTACTGCCGTCGATATGTCGGGTGGCGGCAGGACGCTAAGGTTTGCGATGCCATGATGGGAACACCCTCTATCGTCGTCCCGGCGAACGCCGGGACCCATAGCCGCCATCGAACTGAGTGTTGGTTGATGACGGCGCCAGAAGAAAAGGCAATTCACACTGTGCTCAACAAAAACCTGCACGGCGTATGGGTCCCTGCGTTCGCCGGGACGACGGTGGAGAGCGAATCATGAACTCACCCCGCGCATTCACCCACATCGACACCTGGGTGTTCGACCTCGACAACACGCTGTACCCGCATCACGTCAATCTGTGGCAGCAGGTCGATGCCCGCATCGGCGAGTTCATCAGCACCTACCTGAAGATCTCGGCGGAAGAAGCGCGGGTGCTGCAGAAGGATTATTACCGCCGCTATGGCACCAGCATGCGCGGCATGATGACCGAGCACGGCGTGCACGCCGACGATTACCTGGCTTACGTGCACAAGATCGATCATTCGCCGCTGGAGCCGAATCCCGCGATGGGAGCTGCGATCGCCAGGCTGCCGGGGCGCAAGCTGATCCTGACCAACGGCTCGACCGACCATGCCGGCGCCGTGCTGGAGCGGCTCGGCCTGGCTGCGCATTTCGAGGCGGTGTTCGACATCATCGCCGCCGAACTGGAGCCGAAGCCGGCGCCGCAGACCTACCAGAAATTCCTCAGCCTGCACGGCGTCGATCCGCAAAAATCCGCAATGTTCGAGGATCTCGCCCGCAACCTCGTGGTGCCGCACGAGCTCGGCATGACGACGGTGCTGGTGGTGCCTGACGGCGCCAAGGAAGTGGTCCGCGAGGACTGGGAACTGGAAGGCCGCGACGCCGCCTATGTCGATCATGTCACGGATGATTTGACGGGTTTTTTGGCGCGACTGCCGCAGGTTTAGAGGTACTGTGTGTCCCCACGTCGTCCCGGCGAACGCCGGGACCCATACGCCGCGGCGGATATGATGAAGCGCTGCGGGTAGATACCTTCTTCAAATCATAGCTCCCTGTTGTTATGGGTCCCGGCTCAAGGCCGGGACGACGGGAGCGCAAGCCTTGACTCTCTCCCGCCAAATCCCGAAAAAGCCTCCCAATTCACGTCACAACTGGCCCGATATCCCGAGGAAATCCCGATGTCCCTGTCCGCGCTGGAATCCACTGTCAATACCGCGTTCGATGCCCGCGACGGCATCTCGACGTCGACCAGGGGTGAAGTTCGCGAAGCCGTCGATCATTCGCTTGAACTGCTCGACAAGGGCGAAGTGCGCGTCGCCGAGCGCGCGGCCGACGGCAAGTGGAAAGTCAATCAGTGGCTGAAGAAGGCGGTGCTGCTGTCGTTCCGCCTCAACGACATGGGTGCGATCCCGGGCGGCCCCGGCAAGGCGACGTGGTGGGACAAGGTGCCGTCAAAGTTCGATGGCTGGGGCGAGAACCGTTTTCGCGACGCCGGCTTCCGCGCGGTGCCCGGCGCGATCGTGCGCCGCTCGGCCTTCATCGCCCGCAACGTCGTGCTGATGCCGTCCTTCGTCAATCTCGGCGCCTATGTCGATGAGGCCACCATGATCGACACCTGGTCCACGGTCGGCTCCTGCGCGCAGATCGGCAAGCGCGTGCACATTTCCGGCGGCGTCGGTATCGGCGGCGTGCTGGAACCGCTGCAGGCCGAGCCCGTGATCATCGAGGACGATTGCTTCATCGGCGCGCGCTCGGAAGTCGCCGAAGGCGTGATCGTGCGCAAGGGCGCGGTGCTCTCGATGGGCGTGTTCCTCGGCGCCTCCACCAAGATCGTCGACCGCGACACCGGCGAGACCTTCATCGGCGAAGTTCCGGAATATGCCGTTGTGGTGCCCGGCAACCTGCCGGCGCGCCCCTTGAAGAACGGCCAGCCCGGCCCGTCCACTGCCTGCGCGGTGATCGTCAAGCGCGTCGACGAGCGCACCCGCGCCAAGACCAGCATCAACGAGCTGCTGCGGGACTGATTTCGAGCCCAAAGCTCGAACCCCGCGGCCGTCTGACGCGACCAATATTCCGGAACCGCGGGGTTTTTCCGCCGTCCGGAGGATGCGATGGACTACGCCCGTTTTCTGTTCAGTTTCAATGGCCGCATCAACCGCGCCAGATACCTCGCGGTCCAGCTCGCCCTCCTGACTTGCTGGCTGGTGCTTTGGCTCAAATCCCCGTTAGGGCAATGGGAGGTTTTGCAGGCCGGCGCCGTCATCGCGATGCTCTGGATCAACGCCGCCACGACGGCCAAGCGGCTTCACGACCGCGACCGAAGCGGCTGGTGGGCGATTGCGGTGCTGATCGTTAACCCTCTCTCCTACGTTTATTATGCTCTCTTCTTCGGGCTCTATTTCGGCGTTGATGTTTCCGGCGCGCGGGAGATGCTGCTCGTGATGGGTGCTGTGGCCCTCTCGGTTCTGCAAACCTGGATTGTCATCGAGCTGTTTTTCCTGATCGGAACCGATGGCCGCAACCGGTTCGGAACCGATCCGACGCGCAGCCCTCCCAAATCTCCTGTTGTTTCGCACGCGCAGTCGTTCGGCGTTCCGGATTTTCTCCTGCAGCGTGCCGGCCCGGTCGCACGTGGTTAATACCTGGCTGGTAGCCCGGAGTTACGCGCATGGACTACGCCTGGTACCTGTTCAGATTTGAGGGTCGCCTCAACCGCGCCAGATATTGGCAGGCGCTGCTGATCAGCATTTGCTGGATGATATTCCTTGCCATCCTGACGATAGGCGTCGTCCTCCTCCTTGGTGGGACCGGGCCTTTCAATTTCAGCCTCGGCATCGAGGAAATCCTCAAGCTATTCGGCTCCGCTTCTTATCGATCGCTGTCATGGGTCAACGCGCCAGTCCTGTTTTTCCAGGCCGCCGGCTCGGTCCTGCTGCTGTGGGTCTTTTTCGCCACCTCGGTCAAGCGCTTGCACGATCGCGGGAGAAGCGGCTGGTGGATAGCCACGCTCCTGGTCTTTTCCCGTCCCTTCGACCAGCTCACCGACTGGCTTCCCGACGTATTCGGTTTGTTGTTGGCCATCTGCATTCTCGTTTTGTGGGTCTGGGGAATTATCGAGCTGTTCTTCCTCAAGGGCTCGCGAGGGCCCAACCGGTTCGGCGCCGACCCGCTGGCGCCGGTCGATACGCGGCCCGCATGGGACCAGCAAAGCGAGATCGAAATGGTGCCCCACAAGGCTGGCCCGCCGCCGGTTTGGCATGTTAAGCCGGGGTATGAATGATGCTGTTTCCATTACCCGCGACCTCGTCCGCTGCCCTTCCGTCACCCCGGCCGATGCCGGCGCGCTCGGTGTTCTCGAAAACCTCCTGAAGGCCGCCGGCTTCGAGGTGCATCGCGTTACATTCGGCGAGCCCGGCACATCAGACATCGACAATCTCTATGCCCGCATCGGCAACGCTGCGCCGCACATCACCTTCGCGGGGCATACCGACGTGGTGCCGGCCGGCGATGAAGGCGCATGGAGCCATGGCGCTTTCTCGGGCGACATCAAGGACGGCTTTCTCTACGGCCGCGGCGCGGTCGACATGAAGGGCGGCATCGCCTGCAGCGTCGCGGCGGTGCTGCAATATCTCGCTGACAATGACGGCAAGCCAAAGGGGTCGATCTCGTTCCTGATCACCGGCGACGAGGAAGACGTTTCCGTCAACGGCACCATCAAGCTGCTGAAGTGGTGCGCCGAGCGGGGCGAGAAATTCGACCATTGCGTGCTCGGCGAGCCCTCCAATGTCGAAGTGCTAGGGGATTGCATCAAGGTCGGCCGCCGCGGCTCGCAATCCGGCACGCTGTTCGTCGATGGCGTGCAGGGCCACGTCGCCTATCCGCATCGCGCGGCCAACCCGGTGCCGGATATTTCGCGGCTGATCGTGGCGCTGAGCGACGAGCCGCTCGACCATGGCAGCGCCCAGTTCCAGGCCTCCAACCTCGAATTCACGTCCGTCGATGTCGGTAACACCGCCAGCAACGTGATCCCCGGACAGGCCCGTGCGAAGTTCAACATCCGCTTCAACGACAACCACACGCAGGAAACGCTGCGGGCGCTGGTCGATGAGCGGCTGGCGAAAGCCCGCGGCAACCGCATCCGCGCCCACATCAAATGGGAGCCCTCGAACTCCAACGTGTTCGTCACAAAACCCGGCGCCTTCACCGACCTCGCCGTCAGTGCGATCGAAGAGGTGACGGGACGCAAGCCGGAACTGTCGACCTCCGGCGGCACGTCCGATGCACGCTTCATCTCGAGCTATTGCCCGGTGATCGAATTCGGCCTGGTCGGCCAGACCATGCACCAGGTCGACGAGCGCACGCCGGTGTCGGATTTGGAAAAGCTGACGAAGGTTTATCGCGGGATACTGGATCGGTACTTTTCGTGATCGCGCCGTTTCGGTCGGAAAAAAATCGCGAAAACAACCCCATGCACAGTAGGGATTCGGGTTCTCAATAATCCACGCGTACCAGATATAGCCCGTCCGGCGGCGCGACGGGGCCGCAGGCGGCGCGGTTGCGGGCGGCAAGGGCTGAGGCAAGATCGTCGGCGCTCCAGCGGCCTTCGCCGACCCAGACCAATGAGCCCACCATCGAGCGCACCTGGCTATGCAGGAACGAGCGCGCCGAGGTCACGATGGCAACCGCATCGCCGTCCCTGATGACGTCGAGCTGGTCGAGCGTCTTCTCCGGCGATTTCGCCTGGCACTCGGTGTCGCGGAACGTCGTGAAATCATGCTTGCCGAGCAGCCGCTGCGCGGCGCTGTGCATCGCGTCGGTGTCGAGACGCCGGGGTACCCGCCAGGTGCGGCCGATGTCGAGCGCGAGATTGGCGCGGTGGTTGGTGATGCGATAGCGGTAGTGGCGCTTCATGGCTGAAAATCGCGCCTCGAAATCGTCGGCCACGATCTCGGCGCTGAGCACGCCGATCGGATGCGGCCGCAGATGCGCATTCAGCCCGTCGCGCAGCCGCCCCGGTGGAAACGGCTTCTCAATGTCGCAATGCGCAACCTGGCCCAGCGCGTGCACGCCCGCATCCGTGCGTCCCGCGCCGTGCACGCGAACCTGTTCGCCGCAGATCGCCTTGACCGCGGTTTCCAGCGCGCCCTGCACCGTTGGGGCGTTGTCCTGAATCTGCCAGCCGCTGAAGGGGCTGCCGTCATACTCGATGATGAGCTTGTAGCGGGGCATCAGCCGAGCCGCGCCGGCGGTTTTAACGGCGTGCCGCGCAGAAAATCCGCGGCTTTCATCGGCGCCTTGCCGGCGCGCTGCAATTCGAGAATTTTGATCGCACCGTCGCCGCAGGCAATCGTGAGCTGCTCGTCGAGCACGTCACCCGGCGCCCCTGCGCCTTTGGCCGGCTCGCAGCGCAGGATTTTGATGCGCGCGATTTCGCCGTCGAGTGCGGCCTCGCACCAGGCGCCGGGAAACGGCGACAGCCCGTGAATATGCCGCAGCACTTCGCGCGCCGGCCGGCTCCAGTCGATCCGCGCCTCGGCTTTCTCGATCTTGGCCGCGTAGGTGACGCCCTGTTCGCTTTGCTTGCGCAATTGCAGGCCGCCGCGTTCCAGCCCGCCCATCGCGCGCACAATCAGGTCAGCGCCCAATGGGGCCAGCGCGTCATGCAGATCGGCAGCCGTCATGGTGTCCGATATGGGCAGCCGCTCGGCCATCGCGACGTCGCCGGTATCGAGGCCGACATCCATCTTCATCACCATCACGCCGGTCTCCGCGTCGCCTGCCATGATGGCGCGATTGATCGGGGCAGCGCCGCGCCAGCGCGGCAGCAGCGAGCCGTGCAGGTTGAAACAGCCGAGCGGAGGCGCATCCAGGATCGCCTGCGGCAGGATCATGCCATAGGCGACGACAACGGCGGCATCGGCGTTGTGGGCACGAAACGCGTCGAGCGCGTCCGGCGTCTTCAATGTGGCCGGCGTCAAAACCGATATGCCGAGCCGCCGCGCTTCCTGCTCGACCGGCGTCGGTTGCAGCTTCATGCCACGCCCGGCCGGCTTCGGCGCGCGGGTATAGACGGCCGCGATGTCATGGCCATGGGCCACGAGCTCCAGCAGCGTCGGCACCGCGAAATCGGGTGTGCCCATGAAGATCAAGCGGAGAGGCATAGTGTGAATGTATCCCGAGCCGATTGATTTTACTCGTCATGGCCGGACTTGTCCCGGCCATCCACGTCTTTGCTGCGGCAAGAGAGAAAGTCGTGGGCGGAGAGAGTTTGCGGCTACTCCGCCGCGCGTTTGGCGGCTTTTGTGAATTTCTTCAGCACACGGTCGCGCTTCAGCTTGGACAGATAGTCCACGAACAGCACGCCGTTGAGGTGATCGATTTCGTGCTGGATGCAGGTGGCGAACAGGCCGTCGGCGTCTTCCTCGTGCACCTTGCCGTCCAGATCGGTGAAGCGCACGCGCACCTGCGCCGGCCGTTCCACCGCCTCGTAATATTCGGGGATCGACAGACAGCCTTCCTCATAGACCGACAGTTCCTCGGACGAGGAGATGATCTCCGGATTGATGAAGACCCGCGGCTGCGGCTTGGTCTCGCCGTCCTCGGTCTTCTTGGCCAGATCCATGGTGATCAGCCGCAGCGGCTGGGCGACCTGGATCGCGGCGAGGCCGATACCGGGCGCGTCGTACATGGTCTCGAACATGTCGTCGGCGAGCTTGCGGATCTCCGCCGTCACCTTCTCGACGGGTTTGGAGACGAGCCGCAACTGTTTGTCCGGCAGGATGATGATTTCTCTTAATGCCATGATGGGGCGATTTAAGCTGCCGGTTTGCCGGGGTCAATGCGCGGCGGAACCGGTTAAGGCGGCCTTAACCATGATTTTTAAGGCGGCGTTAACCACGAAAATTAAGGGGTCATTTACCATAAATGTTCCCTCTTCGTTCGCGCTAACGCGCGAATCGGCTACAAGCAGCCATGAACGAGATTCTTTTTATCGTCGGCGACCTGCCGATTCGGACCAGCGACGCGCTGATTGGCTTTGGCGTACTGGCGCTAATCCTGTTGCTGACCATTGCCATCGTCATCGCCCGCTCCGGCCGGCGCGGCGCGGAACTCGCGATGGCGCAGGCGATCCGGGCCGACGAGCTCGAGGAACGCCTGAGCGAAATGCTGCGGGCGCAGAGCGAATCCACCGGCCGGGTCGATGCGATGGGACAGGCGCTGGCCGGCCGCCAGGCCGAGATGGCCCGCGCCGTCAACGAGCGGCTGGATTCGGTGACCCACCGGGTCGGCCAGTCGATGGAAGCGACCACGCGCAACACCATGGACAGTTTGCGCGCGCTGCATGAGCGGCTCGGCATTATCGACAATGCGCATAAAAATCTCACCGACCTGACCTCGCAGGTCACCACGCTGCGCGACGTGCTCGCCAACAAGCAATCGCGCGGCGCGTTCGGCCAGGCGCGGATGGAAGCGATTGTCCAGGACGGCATGCCGAAGGGTTCTTACGAGTTCCAGCACACGCTCTCATCAGGCAAGCGGCCGGATTGCGTGGTGTTCCTGCCGGACCAGCGCCCGCTCTGCATCGATGCCAAATTCCCGCTGGAGGCGATGACCGCGCTGCACGACGCCCGCACCGACGAGGAGCGCAAATACGCCACAGCGCGGCTGCGCGCCGACGTGATGAAGCATGTCAGCGACATCGCCGAGAAATATTTGATCACCGGCGAGACCCAGGACACCGCGCTGATGTTCGTGCCGTCGGAATCGGTCTATGCGGAGATTCACGACGGTTTCGACGACGTGATCCAGAAAGCCTATCGCGCCCGCGTGGTGCTGGTGTCGCCGTCGCTCTTGATGCTGGCGATCCAGGTGATGCAGCAGATTCTGAAAGACGCCCGCATCCGCGACGCGGCCGACCAGATCCGCAACGAGGTGATGCATCTTGGCGACGACTTGACCCGACTGCGCGAACGCGTCGTAAAGCTGCAAAAGCATTTTGGCGATGTGAACGAGGACGTCCGCCAGATCCTGATCTCCGCCGACAAGATCGAAAAGCGCGCCGGACGGATCGAGGAGCTGGATTTCAGCAAGACCGAAGCCCCGGCTGAGGCCCCACGGATCGTCAAGCCGGGCGCACCGGAACTGTTCCCCCTGCAGCGGAAGATGCAGGCGGGGGAGTAGAGGTCTACGGAGGCGCTACACAAACGGTGTCATCGCCCGGCTTGACCGGGGCGTTACGCCCTGTTGCATCCTATCGCAACACCGTTGCCAGTCACTTGCTCGGCGCGAATGCAGCTGCTCGTGCTCTGCACGTCGTTGCGGCCAATTGCGCTATATGACGATGGCAGCCACTAGCGGACAGATTCGTCCGAACCTATAGGCCGTACCAAGTATCTGAGCGCGACGCTCGGCGAGGGACGAAGCCCCGATTTTGCAGGCGGTGATGATTCGGCGTCAACAACCCTTGCACCAACGCAAGAGCGAGAAGCGAGTGGATTTCCGTCTCCGGAGCGCGACCCAGAATCATGTAAATCCTGCCGGATAACACCTGTGTCGCTAGAGACTGCTCAAGAAAAAATGGCTACACTCTCTCCTTGTGCAGCATAGAAAGCTCGCGCGCTGGGGGAGGAATGAAAGGTGGCGGATGTTGTAAATTTGGATGCGCTTATTCCAAGAGAAGATTTTATTGCTCCCCCGGATGATAATAGCGGGGCTGGCGAAAGTGGAAAGCCATCGGCCTCAGCGACGGACCTAACACGCGGTGAGTCGTTCTTCGCAACACTCCGTAAGCCGGACTTTCAGCGGGAAACCGCGGCTTGGACACCAACTGCCGTCTGCGATTTTATCGAAGCCTTTGTAAGTAACGACCTCATCCCAGCGGTGATCTGCTGGCAGTCACCGGCCCGGCTGACGTTCATTATTGATGGAGCACATCGTTTGAGTGCGATCATCGCCTGGATCATGGACGATTACGGAGCCGGAAATGAGTCCACGCGATTCTACGGGAAAATTCCAGATGAACAGGAGCGGACTCACATAAAGACTCGCGAGTTGGTCAGTAAGCGGGTTGGATCTTATGTTCAGTGGCGGACAGAAACAATGAATCCAGGGAGCTTTCCCGAACTCAGACAAAAGGTTCGGGCGCTTGCCCACGCTAAAGTGCCTTTGCTTTGGGTACCAGGGAATGATGCGACCAAAGCAGAGAAAGCATTCTTCACAATCAATCAATCCGCCGTCGAGATCGACGCCACAGAACTAAAGATTTTGAATGCTCGCTCAAAGCCTAACGCTGTCGCCGCTCGCAGCATCGTTCGCAACGCGACCGGCACAAAGTATTGGGATTCTTTCTCTGGAGAAGGACAGAAGACAGTTATAGAGACCGCCAAGGCTAAACTAAAAGCGATGAAGAACCTTGGGCCGGCCGCAGTTGAGCACATGTTAGACTTACTCACTCTTAAGTTTGAGCATTGGCACTACGAGCAAGAGCATCGCCTCTTTGTGCAGCTCAATGACAAGGATGACAAATCGGGACTGTATTTTTTCGATTTCGGCGGCAACCCGGAGATCAAACTTAGTGAAATCATTTTGGGAGCCTACTCGGAGATATCGCCGGAGCAGATCAAGCGAACTCTCGGAAGGCGGGAAGCTGATGTGAAGACGCACAAGGCGCGACTCGCGTTTCGAACGTTCGAAGTTGTCGCGCAGCGCAATCAAGATTTATGGCGACCGACGAGAAAGCGAGTCACCTTGCGTGAACCTTCTTTCGAAGCGTTGGTGGAGCACGCCCTGAAGGCAGAATTTCCGAAGAGCTAAGCTATCGGTCTCTATTTACCGCTGCTGGGCTGGGCTGGGCTGGCGGTTTCACAGCGTCAGGCGCGCCTTCGTGCCCCAAGCAGCCCGGTCTATAGGTTCGGATTCGCCGATAATCAAAAAGGCTCATATTGAAATAATGGCACGGACGGCCCGACTTGACCTCGCGATGACAGTATCATTTTTGGCTGCCGAATCTGCTAACACCCCTTCATGAACGCACCTGAAGCCCCCTCGACATCGGCAGCAACCTCGTCTGCGCCGACCTGGCGCGACGGCCTTGCCGTCTATCTGCAGCCGCGCGTGCTGATCGTGATGATGCTCGGCTTCTCGTCGGGGCTGCCGCTGGCGCTGTCGGGATCGACGCTGCTGGTATGGGTCAGCGAGAACGGCGTCAGCCTCGGCACCATCGGGCTGTTCACCCTGGTCGGCACGCCCTACACGCTCAAGTTCCTGTGGGCGCCGCTGGTGGATGGCCTTAACATTCCGCTGCTAACGCGCTGGCTCGGGCGGCGGCGCGGCTGGCTGGTCTTCACCCAACTGCTGCTGATGGCCGCGATCCTCGGACTGGCGCTGACCGATCCCGCGCGCTCGCCGTTCTTCGTGGCGCTCGGCGCCCTGCTGGTCGCAACGACGTCGGCAACGCAGGACATCGTGGTCGATGCTTACAGGGTCGAAAGCCTTGCGGAGAACGAACAGGCCGCCGGTATGGCGTCCTATGTGGCGGCCTATCGCGTCGGCATGGTGGCGTCCACGGCCGGTGCGCTGTTTCTCGTCACCGGCTTCGAGTATGTTGGGCTGACCCGACTCGATGCCTGGATGGCGAGTTTCGCGGCAATGGCGGCGCTGGTGCTGATCGGCATCGTCACGGTGCTGTGCGCGCGGGAGCCGGAGCAGTCCCGCATCGCTGACGCCGCGGCAGGCGGAAAGCCTTCGGTCAGCCGCATCGCCGAGGCCGCGATGGGCGCTTTCAGCGAGTTCCTGACCCAGCGCTATGCCATCGTCGTGCTGGTGTTCGTGATGCTGTTCAAGTTCACCGACGCCTTCGCCGGCGCGATGACGGTTCCGTTCATCATCGACATCGGCTTTACGCGCAACGACTACGCCATCATCGTCAAGGGCGTCGGCCTGGCCGCGACCCTGATCGGCGGTTTCGCCGGCGGCTTCCTCGCGCGCGGCACCTCGCTGGTGACCTGCCTGTGGATCGGCGGCCTGCTGCAGGCGGTGTCCAATCTCACCTTCACCTGGCTGGCGCTGGTCGGGTCGCAGCAATGGGCGCTGACCGTCGCTGTCTCGGTGGAAGCGTTTACCGGCGCGATCGGCACGGTGATCTTCGTCGCCTATCTCTCTGCGCTGTGCAAAAACCCGCTGCACACCGCCACGCAATACGCGCTGCTCACCGCGCTGGCGTCAGTCGGCCGCATCTATCTGTCTTCTGGCTCGGGCTATGTGGCCGCGGCGACGGGCTGGCCGCTGTTCTTCGTGGTCTCCGTACTGGTCGCGGTGCCGAGCCTGATCCTGCTGGTGTGGCTGCAGCGACGCGGGCATTTCGACGAACTGGGGCCGGTGAAGGTTTAGGCTGCAAGGGCGTTGAACGTTGCGTCAACAACCTCGGTGTCGTCCTCGCGAAGGCGGGGACCCAGTATCCAGAGACATCAACAATTGAACCGATAGGCCGCGGCGCCCTGGGTCGCCCGGTCAAGCCGGGCGATGACAGTGGTGTTTGTGACAACGGCCGTGACAACTCAATGCTTGGTCACGACGCTCCACTTGGTGATCACGGCTTCGCTCATCTGCCCGGCATCCTGCGCGCAGGCGACTTCGTCGACCTTCACCGAGATTTCCTTGCCGATGAAGTTCTTCAGTTGCGCGGCCTGCGCGTCGTTCGAGGTGATGAGCTGGAACGTTTCGGGGCCGGTCTCCAGATTGCAGAGCCCGTTCGGCGGCGGCAGCCGGCGCGGCTCGCTGGTCAGCTGATAGGTGGCGACGCGTTTGCCTTTCTTGCCGCCGCGAACCTTCATCGCATTGAGTTCCCCCGACAGGACGTCGCCGGCATTGATCAGCTTGCCCGGCTTCGGCGCAGGCTCGGCCTGCTGCGCCCGTGCGGAAGGCGCGGCCAAGGCCGCCGCCATGGTAGCCGCAATACAAAGGCGCTTGGCGAATCGTGATTTCGTCATGTCAGTTCCGTTGTTTTGGTTAGAACAGCGTTCGCTGCCGCATGGCTGCGGATAGCGTACCTTCATCGAGATAATCAAGCTCGCCGCCGACTGGAACGCCATGGGCCAGCCGTGTCACCTTGACGTTGGCTTCCTGCAGCAGATCGGTGATGTAATGCGCCGTGGTCTGGCCATCAACCGTTGCATTCAGCGCCAGGATGATCTCGCCGACTTGCGAATCATGTGCGCGCGCCACCAGCGCGTCGATGGTGAGATCCTGCGGGCCGACGCCGTCGAGCGGCGACAGCGTGGCGCCCAGCACGTGATAGCGGCCGTTGGTCGCATTGGCCCGCTCCAGCGCCCACAAATCCGCGACGTCGGCGACCACGACGATGGTGGTGGGATCGCGCCGCGGATCGGTACAGACAGTGCAGGGATTTTGCGTATCGATATTGCCGCAGGTCTTGCAGACCTGGATCTTCTCGATCGCCACCTGCAGCGCGCCGGCGAGCGGCGTCATCAGCGCTTCGCGCTTCTTGATCAGATGCAGCGCCGCGCGCCGCGCCGAACGCGGCCCAAGCCCTGGCAGCCGCGCCAACAGCTGGATCAGACGTTCGATTTCGGGGCCGGCAACCGCAGTAGCCATTTCAGATGAGACCGAGCATTTAAGTAAGACCAAGCCCTGGTGGCAGGCCGAGCCCGCCGGTCAGCGCCTGCATCTTTTCCTGCATCGCGGTTTCCGCCTTGCGCCGGGCGTCGTTATGCGCCGTCACCAGCAGGTCTTCGAGGATCTCGCGGTCTTCCGCCTTCATCAGCGACGGATCGATCTTGACACCCTTCACTTCCATCTTTGCGGTCATGCGCACGGCGACCATGCCGCCGCCGGAAATGCCCTCGACTTCGACATTGCCGAGTTCTTCCTGCATCGCCTGCATCTTGGATTGCAGCTGCGCCGCCTGCTTCATCATGCCGAGAAAATCAGCCATTGGGTTTTCCTCGCAGTTTTCCTTGGGTGCGTCTTCTCAAGATATCGATCAATCGTCGTCGCTGTCCGAACGCTCGGCCGGGTCTTCGGCGATCGCGTCGGTTTCCGGCGGCTCGGCGGCAAGCTTGCGCACCTCGACGACCTTGGCGCCCGGGAACCGCGCCAGCACTTCCTGCACGCGCGGATCCGCTTCCGCGGCCCGCGCATGTTCGTTCTTCGCATGCTCGTTCTGCGAACGAACCGTCGGCTGGCCGGTCTCGTTGGAGACGATCACGGTCCAGCGCCGGCCGGTCCATAGTTCCAGCTTGCGGGAGAGATCGCTGACCAGCGCCCGCGCCGCGTGGCGCTCGAGCGCGACTTCCAGCCGCCCATCCTCCAGGCGCACCAGCCGCATGTCGGCCTCGAGCGCCGCCTTGATCAGCAGATCGCGCTTCTCGCCGGCCAGCGCGACGAGCTGCGTAAAGCTGGTGATCCGCAAGGCGGGCGCGGACTGCGCCTCAGGCGCGGGCGCGGCCATTTGCGGGCGCGCCGACGCCTCGGCACCGGACCTTTGCGCCGTGGGCGCGCGCATCGGCGCTGACGACATGGCGGACACGGTCGAGGCCGGCGCCGCGCGCGCGGGCGCAGCACTTGCCGAAACGACCGGCGAGCCACCGCCATTTTGTTCAAGCATCCTGATCGCTTCGTCCGGCGTCGGCATGTCGGCGACATAGGCGATGCGCACCAGCACCATTTCGGCGGCCGCGGCCGGCCGCGTCGCGGTCTGCACCTCGGCGATGCCTTTCAGGAGCATCTGCCACATCCGCGACAGCACCCGCATCGACAATTTGGCCGCAAAATCGCGGGCACGCACGCGTTCGGTCTCGCCATAGGCGACGTTGTCGGCGGTGGCCGGCACAACTTTCACGCGGGTGACGAAATTGACGAACTCGGCCAGGTCAGACAGCACCACCACCGGATCGGCGCCGACGTCATATTGCTCGCGGAATTCCTTGAAGGCGCTGGCGATGTCGCCGCGCGCCAGCGATTCAAACAAATCGATCACGCGCGTGCGGTCCGCGAGCCCGAGCATCTGCCGCACCGCGTCGGCGCGCACGGTGCCGGCGGCATGCGCGATCGCCTGGTCGAACAGCGACAGCGAGTCGCGCACCGAGCCTTCGGCGGCGCGCGCGATGATGCCGAGCGCCTCGGGCTCGACCTCGACGCCCTCTTTCGCGGCGATGTTTGACAGATGCCCCATCAGCACATCGGCCTCGACCCGGCGGAGGTCAAAACGCTGGCAGCGCGACAGCACCGTGACCGGCACTTTGCGGATTTCGGTGGTCGCGAACACGAATTTGGCGTGCTCCGGCGGCTCCTCCAGCGTTTTCAGGAACGCGTTGAAGGCGGCGGTCGACAGCATGTGGACTTCGTCGATGATGTAGACCTTGTAGCGCGCAGAGGCCGGTGCATAGCGCACGCTGTCATTGATCTGGCGGACATCGTCGACGCCGGTATGCGACGCGGCGTCCATTTCCAGCACGTCCATGTGCCGGCTTTCCATGATCGCCTGGCAATGCACGCCGAGAACAGGCATCTGGATCGCAGGCCCCTTCGCCGAGCCGTCAGCCATTTCGTAATTGAGCGCGCGGGCGAGAATCCGCGCCGTGGTGGTTTTGCCGACCCCGCGCACCCCGGTCAGAATCCAGGCCTGCGGGATTCGCCCCGTTTCGAACGCATTCGAAACGGTTCGGACCATGGCCTCCTGGCCGATCAAATCGTCGAAACTGGAGGGGCGGTATTTACGCGCCAGCACACGATAGGGCTTTCCGGCCTCGGGTGCGCCACCGAGAGCGAAGCCGCCCTGATTGGCGCCATCTGTTTGATCTTCAGGCTTTTCTTGGGGAGCGCCAGCATCACTCATCGGTCGATCCGCAATTGATTGTCTCTCAAGGCCGGCTTGCGGAACGGAAGAGGAATCAAGCGGCAAAGGCGGCCTCGCCGCTTTCAGCGCGATTCGCTCGAAAAACAGGTAGGAGACTGACGAGCGACCCGATCCGGACCTCGTTAGGGCTGCTTCCTTCCGGACCTGACCCGGTTGGCGAGTGGCTCGTCCACCGCCAATCTCCCGGCCCTTATTTGGGGCCAAAAGGGCCGGAAAGCAAGCGGGGTCAGCAGGGTTTGCGGGACTTGTGCAGAAACGCGGAAAGGCTTTACTTGCCGTCATGCCCGGCCCTGTGCCGGGTATCCACGCCTTCCTCGGTTCCCAACCAGAAAGACGTGGATGGCCGGGACAAGCCCGGCCATGACGGGGAAATACGTATGTCCGACGCCGCCTGGTCGCTGCACTCCCAGCTCAAGAAAGACACCATCGACATCGGCGACCTGCCGCTGTGCCGGGTGCTGGTGATCAAGGACGCGCATTACCCGTGGCTGCTGTTGGTGCCGCGCCGCGAGGGAGCGGTGGAAATCATCGATCTCGACGAGGTAGCCCAGGCGCAGTTGATGACGGAAGTTTCCCGCGTCGCCCGTGCCCTCAAAGAGATCACCAAATGCGACAAGCTCAATATCGCGGCACTGGGCAATCTGGTGCCGCAGCTCCACGTTCACGTCGTCGCGCGCCGCACCAGCGACGCCGCCTGGCCGCGGCCGGTCTGGGGCGTGATGCCGCCACTGGCGCATGACGCCGAGGAAGTCCAGAATTTCATCAGCGCACTCCGCCGCAAGATTTGGCTAGGTTGAATTCATGTCCATTTTCGATTCGTTTCCGCTCGGCAAGCCCGCTTTCGTCACCGACATTCTCGACCGCGCCGCGCATCTGCGCAGCAATGACGAGAAATTGTTCGCGCTGGAAAGTCACCGCGACGCCCGCGCCTATGTGATCTACCGCGACTCGCTGGTGGTGCGGCAGGAGGCCGGAGGATCGCGCGTCCTGCTCAGTGTCGACGAGGCCGTGAAACTGGGCGCCAATCCGGGCACGATCTTCTTGGGCCTGCGCGACGGTGCGCCTGTTTTCGGCATGGGCATCGCGGCCGCGGCGGTGGAAAAGCTGCTGACGCGCGACGACGTCGCGGTCACCGAACTGCGCGGCATGGTGATGCAGGGCGCGGTGCCGACCGAACAGCTCTCGGCGATCGCGATGGCCAAATCGATGGTGACCTGGCACCAGCGCCATGGCTATTGCGCCAATTGCGGCACCCGCACCGCGATGAAGGAGGGCGGCTGGAAGCGCGACTGCCCGAACTGCAAGGTCGAGCATTTTCCGCGCACCGATCCAGTCGTAATCATGCTGGTCACTCATGGCGACAGATGTCTGCTGGGACGGCAGAAGCAGTTTTTGCCGGGGATGTGGTCGTGCCTGGCGGGCTTCGTCGAGGCCGCCGAAACCATCGAGGACGCGGTCCGGCGGGAGATTTTCGAGGAATCCGGGATTCACTGCACCGACGTTACCTATTACATGACGCAGCCGTGGCCCTACCCGTCGTCGCTGATGATCGGATGCGCCGCGCGCGCAACCTCGGACGAAATCGTGGTCGACAAGGCCGAACTGGAGGATGCACGCTGGTTCACTCGCGACGAAGTGGCCCTGATGCACAGCCGCACACACCCCGACGGCATGTTTGCCGCGCATCCGTTCGCGATCGCTCACCATTTGATCGGCCGCTGGGTGCATGGGGGAACCGATTCGAGCGCATAGCGGGAACTCTCCCATGGACCAAATCATTATCCCCGGACTCTCTTCCGGGTTCCGGCACATGGCGGAACCCGCATGACGGATTCCGGTATGAACTTTCACGATAAAGCGCCGAAAACCCCGCCGCGCATCCTGTGCATCGGTATGCCGGTGCGCGACCTGACCTTTCACACGCCAGGTGTTCCTGGGCGCGGCTCCAAGGAGAACGCCACCGCATTCGACGAAATCTGCGGCGGCAACGCGCTCAATGGCGCGATCGGCATCGTGCGGCTCGGTGGCCGCGCCTCGATCTGCGGGCCGATGGGCGATGCCAAGGAAACATCGAGTCGCTTCATCTTCGATCAGATGGCGCATGAGGGCATCGAGACGAAACATCTCATCCATATGCCCGGCCTGGTGACGCCGATCTCGGCTGTCATGATCGATCCTTCCGGCGAGCGCACCATCGTGACCTTCCGCGATCCAGAGCTGTGGCATGTGAAATTGCCCGACTTCGACACGCTGCTGGACGATTGTGCCGCCATTCTCACCGAGAGCCGTTGTGCGGAATTCTGTACGGATCTGTGCGCCGAGGCGCAAAGACGCGGCATCCCTGTGATCGTCGACGTCGACCGCGCGATGTCGCTGCGGGAGGGGTTGCTCAACGCGTCTTCGCATCTGGTGTTCTCGAGCGAGCCGCTGCAGGAGACCGCTGATGTCGCCGACGACGCCCAGGCGCTGAAGAAGATCGCCAAACTGACCAAGTCGTTCCTGGCGGGAACCCGCGGTGCGCGCGGCACCATCTGGCTCGACGAGAATAAGGCCATCCAGGAAACCCCGGCCTTCCCGGTCCACACGGTGGACACCCTGGGCGCCGGCGACGTGTTCCACGGCGCCTTCGCGCTCGCGATCACCGAGGGGCAGGAATTGCGGCAGGCGCTTCGGTTTGCCTCGGCTGCCGCGGCCCTGAAATGCACCCGCTTTGGCGGCGCCTTCGCTGCTCCGCAACGTATTGAAGTTGAAGATCTTTTGAGCCAAGGGCAGAGTACCAGCCCGGCCTCGACCGGCCAATAAGATAGGCTTGCTATAGAAGAATTTTCTATATATGAGGAGTGAAAGCCTTATTCATGGAACATTCTTCTCATGACCGACATCGCAGTACAGCTTCACGAAGCCAATCGCCGCCTTGACGCCATTGACCGCAAAATCCTGACGGTGCTGCAGGAGGACGCCTCGCTGTCGGTAGCCGAGATCGGTGACCGGGTCGGGCTGTCCTCGACGCCATGCTGGAAGCGCATCCAGCGGCTAGAGGCCGACGGGGTGATCCTGCGCCGGGTCGCCCTGGTCGATCAGAACAAGATCGGGCTCGGCATCTCCGTGTTCGTCTCGGTCGAGAGTTCCGACCATTCCGAGGCCTGGCTGAAGACCTTCGCCAGCGCCGTCAGCGCCATGCCCGAGGTGATGGAATTCTACCGGATGGCGGGCGACGTCGATTACATGCTGCGCGTGGTGGTCGCCGACATGGCAAGCTATGACGTGTTCTACAAAAAGCTGATCAGCGCCGTGCCGCTGAAGAATGTGACCTCGCGCTTTGCGATGGAGAAGATCAAGTCGGTCACCGCCCTGCCGGTGCCGGCGGCGTAACAGCCGGACATCCCCCTAACGCTACCTTACGCTGAAGGTTTACGCGCCGTTAGCTTCGTCACGATATTGTTTTGTGATGGAGCGGGGGGAAATCATTCCAACGACCCGACGGCCTGTCTGGCTGAACGCTGCCGCGCTCCTGATCGCGAGCTGGATCGGAGTAGCAGCACTGTCGTTGCAGGTCAGGACCGGCGCCGAGGTCGTGGCGGTGGCCTTCCCGCCATGGTGGAGCGACCAGCAAGCGTTCCTTGCTACCGCGTCCGCCAACGCCGCCATCGTCAGGACGACCGCCGTTCCGGCCCTTCTGATCGTGCGTCCGGACGACAATGACGGGCTGACACAACTGCGCAAAGCCGGCGCCTGGCTGACCATGGACCCGCAGGCGATCGCGGCCTGCTTCACGAAATAGACGCGTACTTCACGACCTACATTTTTGGGAGCTGGGAATGACCTTCGAAAGCGAAGACCTGGTAATCCTGCGCGAAACAGCCAGCAAGATATTGCTCGCGGTGCTCTGGCTGCATGTCCCGATCGCTCTCGTCATCGGCATGGCGCGCGACGCCGACTGGCTGGTACCGGCCGCATTCATGGCCGCAATGGCGCTGGCCGCGACCTTGTCGTGGCGCATGTCGGGGAACGGACCTTCCACCCGCCTGATCGTTGCCGTCGCGTTGATGGCCGATGTCGCCATGTTTGTCTTCCAGCTCGCGGGACATCGCTGGCAGGTCGACATGCACATGTACTTCTTCGCCGCATTGGCCTGTCTGGTCGCCTATTGCGACTACCGGCCGATCGTTCTCGGTACGGCGGCTGTCGCGCTGCACCACCTGACGCTGAATTTCCTGCTGCCGGCCGCGGTCTATCCCGGCGGCTCCGACTTTGGCCGCGTCGTTCTCCACGCCGTCATCCTCCTTATCGAGGCAGGCGTGTTGATCTGGCTCACGACCACGGTCACCCATTTGTTCGAAATGGCGGCACGGAAGACCGCGGAGGCCGATACGGCGAGCGCTGCCGAAGCGCGCGCCACTGCCGACAGCAACATGGCCGAACAAGCCAAGCGCGACCGTGATGCGGCAAGGCGCGAACTGTCCGCCGGCTTCGAGCGCAGGATCAGTGGCGTCGTCGAGGCCGTCGCCGTGGCAGCCAGCGAGATGCAGGGACTGTCGGCTTCGATGAGCGAAAGCAACGCTGAAACTTCGCGGCAGACCGCAACGGTCGCGGCCGCATCGACGCAGGCCTCGGCGAACGTGGAAACGGTGGCATCGGCAACCGAAGAGCTCGCGGCTTCGATCAACAGCATTGCCCAGCAGGTGACGCGCTCCGCCGAGATCGCCAACAAGGCCGCCGAAGAGGCGCGTCGCACCAACTCCGTGGTCGAGGGACTTGCCGCCGGCACCCAGAAGATCGGCGAAGTGGTGACGCTGATCCAGAGCATCGCCAGCCAGACCAATTTGCTGGCCCTGAACGCCACGATCGAAGCCGCCCGCGCCGGCGAACATGGCAGGGGATTTGCGGTGGTGGCGAGCGAAGTCAAGGCGCTGGCCAATCAGACCGCGAACGCGACGGAGGAAATTTCCGCGCAGATTCAAGCCATCCAGGCCGCCACCGGCGAGGCCGTCAACGCCATCCAGGTGATCAGCGGCACCATCGCCGAGATCGACGAGATCTCAAGCGGAATCGCCGCCGCCGTCGATCAGCAGGGCGCCGCGACGCGCGAAATCGCCGGCAACGTGCAGCAGGCCGCGAATAGCACAAGGGATGTCAACGACAGCATCCTCAGCGTCAGCCGGGCTTCCGATGACGCCGGACGCGGGACGGCACGGTTGCTCGACGCCGCGAATGGCCTGTCGTCGCAATCGGGCCGGCTGAAATCCGAGGTCGACAGCTTCCTCGGCTCGCTTCACGTCGCGTAGGCGCCACAAGTGTCATACGCGGGCATAGCCGTCTGAAGGACGGCGTCGCTTGCGCTCGCCTATGACCCGCGTATCCATCAATCCTCAGAGAACACTTTCGCGAAGAGGATGGATAGCCGGGTCAAGCCCGGCAATGACACTTCAATCTCAAATCTTCTGATTGTATTCGCCGACTTCGGGATGGGTGCGCAGCACCACATTCATCGCCTCGAACATGTCGTGCATCCGCTGCTCGGCAACGGGACTCTCGACCACCACCACCAGCTCCGGCTTGTTGGAAGACGCCCGCACCAGGCCCCAGCTGCCATCTTGGACGGTGACACGCACGCCGTTGACGGTGACGAGATCGCGGATCTTTTGGCCCGCGACCTTCTCGCCCTTGTTCTGCAGCGCCTCGAAATGCTTCACCACGGCGTCGACGACGCCGTACTTGGTCTCGTCGGCGCAATGCGGCGACATCGTCGGCGACGACCAGGTTTTCGGCAGCGCGTCCTTCAAATCCGCCATCGACTTGCCGGTGGCGCGGTCGAGCATCTCGCAGATCGCGATCGCCGAAACCAGGCCGTCGTCATAGCCGCGGCCAAACGGCTTGTTGAAGAAGAAATGCCCGGACTTTTCGAAGCCTGCCAGCGCGCCAAGCTCGTTGGTGCGGCGCTTCATGTAGGAATGGCCGGTCTTCCAATACTCGGTTTTGGCGCCCTGCTTCTGCAGCACGGGATCGGTGACGAAAAGTCCGGTCGACTTCACGTCGACCACGAACAACGCATCCTTGTGGATCGCCGACATGTCGCGCGCCAGCATCACGCCGACCTTGTCGGCAAAGATCTCCTCACCCGTGTTGTCGACCACGCCGCAACGGTCGCCGTCGCCGTCGAAGCCGAGGCCGACATCGGCCTTGTGCTTCAGCACTTCGTCGCGGATCGCGTGCAGCATCTCCATGTCTTCGGGATTCGGATTGTATTTCGGAAAGGTGTGATCAAGCTCGGTATCGAGCGGGATCACCTCGCAGCCGATCGCTTCCATCACCTGCGGCGCGAACGCGCCCGCGGTGCCGTTGCCGCAGGCGACCACGACCTTCAGCTTGCGCTTCAGCTTCGGGCGCCCCGTGAGATCGGCGATATAGCGCGCCGGAAAATTCTCGTGGAATTGATAGGAGCCCCCGGCCTGGTTTTTGAAATCGGCGTTGAGCACGATTTCCTTCAGCCGCGTCATCTCATCGGGGCCGAAGGTCAGCGGCCGGTTGGCGCCCATCTTGACGCCGGTCCAGCCATTGTCGTTATGCGACGCGGTGACCATGGCGACGCAGGGCACGTCGAGGTCGAACTGCGCGAAATAGGCCATCGGCGTCACCGCGAGCCCGATATCGTGCACCTTGCAGCCCGCCGCCATCAGGCCCGAGATCAGCGCGTATTTGATCGAGGCCGAATAGCCGCGAAAGTCGTGCCCGGTGACGATTTCCTGTTTAACGCCGCGTTCCGCGATCAGCGCGCCGAGCCCCATGCCCAGCGCCTGAATGCCCATCAGGTTGATTTCCTTGCCGAACAGCCAGCGCGCGTCATATTCGCGGAAACCCGTCGCCTTCACCATCGGCTCGGATTCATAGGCATAGGTATTCGGAACCAGCATGGATTTCGGCTTCGGAAACATGGGGGATGGCCTCTTGAGACATAGAAGGGCAGCGCCGCAGGCTTAGCGAAAGCCTAGCTGCAGCGGAAGGCGGGATTAGCGGCTTTTGGCGATTAATTGCGGCGGATTTGAAGGCAGAACTGCCTAGAGCTTCAGCTCTGATTGCATCAGAACTGAAGCTCTAAATTCCTGTTTTGACGCGTTTTCTTCACGCGAACCGGCATCCACTTCGCTCGAAAACGCTTTATTGCTCCAGCACCAGTCGGCCATTGGCGTACTCGAAGCGCTTCAGCTTCGACAGGAACGACAGACCAAGCAGATTTTCCGAAAGGGCTTCGTCGGGCAGCACCATGGCGTCGACGTCGCGCACCACGATTCCGCCGAGGTCAATCATGGCAATCCGCGAGCGCGCGGCCTTGATGGTGCCGTTGGCGGTGGTGACGGTCGCGTTGTAATCTCCGCGCGAGGGACGCAGGCCGAACCGCGCCGCGGACTTCTCGTTCAGCGCCACCAGCGAAGCGCCGGTGTCGACCATGAAGTCGACGCGCTGGCCGTCGATCCGGCCATCGGTCTGGAAATGGCCGCGGGCATCTCTGGGAATGCTGAGGCTGCGGCCGCTGGCTTGCGCGACCGTCGCCGCTTCTACCTTCTGTGGCTTGGCATTGGCGGATGCCAGCGTCGGCGCGATCTTGTCCGCGATCTGTCCCATGAAGCCGCCGAGGCCGACCAGAATGGCGGCAAAGATCATCAGGTTACGCATGACGCACACTCGATACGCTACATTTGGGCCAGACCGCCGATAACACCACGGCGCCGGCCAAGCCGCGACTAACAACGCCAGCCGAGGCTGCCATTTTGGCGAAAAGGATGAGTGAAGTGTTAACGGCGGGCGCATAATCGCGCCGCTCAGGTGCCGCGCGGCTTGACCCGCCGCGTCGGCAACGCATTGGCCGGGTCTTCCGGCCAGGGATGGCGGGGATAGCGGCCGCGCAGGTCGGAACGCACGGCTGCGTAACTGCCGCGCCAGAACCCCGGCAAATCGCGCGTCACCTGCACCGGCCGCTGCGCCGGCGACAGCAGTTCCAGCACCAGCGGCACCGCGCCCTTGGCGATCGAGGGATGGCTGTTGAGCCCGAACAATTCCTGCAGCCGCACGGCAATTGTCGGCCCCTGCTCGGCTTCATAGTCGATCGCCAGCATGGTGCCGGTCGGCGCCTCGAAATGGGTCGGTGCCTCGCGCTCCAGCCGCGCGCGCAAATCCCATGGCAATAGCGACATCAGCGCGTCCGAGAGATCGCCGGGCGCCAGGTCCTTCAGCGAAGTCTTGTCGTAGAGAACGGGCTCCAGCCACGCCTCGCTTGTGACAGCGAGCGCGTCGTCCGACAGATCTGGCCAGCTTTCGCCTTCCGCCTTGCGCAGGAACATGACGCGGTCGCGCCACTGCTTTAACGCCTTTGACCACGGCAATTTGTCGAGCCCGGCCGCGACCAATCCGGCGGCAAAGATTTTTGCCGTCTCCCCTGACGGCTGCAGCGCCATCGGCGCTTCCGACAGCGTAATCGCATGGAGACTGCGCCTGCGCCGCGCCCGCAGCGCCATTGCGCCGCGATCGAACGAAACCTCTTCGGTATTTTCGATCTGATCGGCAAAGCGCAGCTCGATCTCTTCCTGCGCGATCGGCGCCGCCAGCAGAATGCGGCCCTGCGCGGCGGTGCCGGTCAGTTCGGCAACCGCGATATAGGGCGCGCGCGCCAGCGACGAGGTCTGCTCGACGGCGGCGCCTCGGCCGTTGGCGAGCACAAAACTGCCGTTTCCCCGGTTGCGCGCGACCCGATCGGGGAAGGCAAAGGCCAGCATGACGCCAGTGCTCAGACCGCCATCCGCTTGCGGCGAAGAAGGCGGCGCTTCGGCCGCCACTTGTGAGGCCCAGCGCTGCGCCAGGCTGCGCGCGCTCGACGCACGCTGTGAGCGGTCGCGGCGGAATTGATCCAGCCTGTGATCGAGATCGACGCTGTCGCCGCCGAGGCCGCGCTCGGTCAGAACAGCGGCGATCTCGGCGGCCTCCTTGCCCGCGCCGGCGCGATGCGAGTCCACGATCATGCGCGCCAGCCGCGGCGGCAACGCCAGCGCACGCAGGCTCTTGCCCTCCGCGGTGATCCGGCCGTCGCCATCGAGCGCGCCGAGTTCGGCAAGCAGACTGTTGGCCTCCTTCAACGCAGGCGCCGGCGGTGGATCGAGGAACGCCAACGTCGCGGGATCGCGCACGCCCCATTGCGCGAGGTCGAGCACCAGCGAGGACAGATCGGCCGAGAGAATTTCGGGCTGCGTGTAGGCGGCGAGCGATGCCGTCTGCGGCTCGTCCCACAGCCGGTAACACACGCCGGGTTCGGTGCGGCCGGCACGGCCGCGGCGCTGATCGACGGCGGCGCGCGAGGCACGCACGGTTTCCAGCCGGGTCAGGCCGATATCCGGCTCATAGCGCGGCACCCGCGCCATGCCGGAATCGACGACAATCCGAACGCCTTCAATGGTCAGCGACGTCTCGGCAATCGAGGTTGCCAGCACCACCTTGCGCTGCCCCTTGGGCGCCGGCTGAATGGCGCGGTCCTGCACCGCGGCATCGAGCGCGCCATACAGCGGCACGATCTCGACGCTTGCGTCATGGACCCGCTCGCCGAGAAAATTCTGCGTGCGGCGGATTTCGGCGGCGCCCGGCAGGAACGCCAGCACCGAACCGGGATCGGCGCGCAGCGCGGTCGCGATCGCATCCGCCATCTGCCGCTCCAGCGGCGCGTCTGACTTGCGGCCGAGATAGCGCGTCTCGACCGGAAAGGCACGGCCTTCGCTGGCGACGACAGGCGCGTCGCCCAGGAGTTTGCCGACCCGGGCACCGTCGAGCGTCGCCGACATCACCAGAATGCGCAGATCCTCGCGCAGACCGGTCTGCGCATCGCGCGCCAGCGCCAGCCCCAGATCGGCATCGAGCGAGCGTTCGTGGAATTCGTCGAACAGCACGGCGGCAACGCCGTTCAATTCGGGATCATCGAGAATCTGGCGCGAAAAAATCCCCTCGGTGACGACCTCGATCCGGGTCGCGCGCGATATCTTGGAGCCGAAGCGGACGCGATAGCCGACGGTCTCGCCGGCGCGCTCGCCGAGCGTCCGCGCCATCCGTTCCGCACTGGCGCGCGCCGCGATCCGCCGTGGCTCCAGCATGATGATCTTCTTGCCCTTGAGCCAGGGTGCGTCCAGCAGCGCCAGCGGCACCCGCGTGGTCTTGCCGGCGCCGGGAGGAGCCACCAGCACCGCGGCGTTGTGGCTTTCGAGCGTGCGCGTCAGCTCGGGGAGCGCCGCGTCGATCGGAAGGGGCGTGTCGAAGGTCAGGGGCAAGTTTTTCACTCATTCGTCATGCCCGGCGTTGCCGCCTTCGCTAAAGCTTCGGCGCGCCAACCATTCGTGGCCACGTCGAAGCTTTAGCGGAGACGGGTGCCGGGCATCCACGTCTTTCTTTCTCGAACGGTCAGAAAACAAGACGTGGATGGCCGGGACAAGCCCGGCCATGACGGGAATAGCGGTGGCGCATGGTTCAAGAAGCCATCAAACGATGGTCTCGGATCCCCGTCCCACGCTGTCATACGTGAACCCGTGGGCCGCCATGTCCTCGGGGCGATAGATGTTGCGCAGATCCACCACGACCGGCTTGGCCATCTCGCGCTTCACGCGCTCCAGGTCGAGGGTGCGGTATTGCACCCATTCGGTCACGACAACCATGGCGTCAGCGCCGCGCAGGCAGTCATAGGGGTCGTCGCAATATTCGATATCGGGCAATTCCTTGCGCGCCTGCTCGATGCCGACCGGATCGTGGGCGCGTACCTTGGCGCCCATGTCGAGCAGCCCGGTGATGAGCGGAAGCGACGGCGCCTCGCGCATGTCGTCGGTGTCGGGCTTGAAGGTGAGGCCGAGCACCGCGACCGTCTTGCCGCGCAGGCTGCCACCGGCCGCGTTCGACACCTTGCGGGCCATCGCGCGTTTGCGGTTGTCGTTGACGCCAAGCACGGCTTCGACGATGCGCAGCTGCACGTCGTGATCGAGCGCGATCTTCACCAGCGCGCGGGTATCCTTCGGGAAGCACGAGCCGCCGAAGCCGGGGCCAGCATGCAGAAACTTCGCGCCGATGCGGTTGTCGAGCCCGATGCCGCGCGCGACTTCCTGCACGTCGGCGCCGACCTTTTCGGAAAGGTCCGCGATCTCGTTGATGAAGGTGATCTTGGTGGCGAGGAACGCATTGGCGGCGTATTTGATCAGCTCCGCGGTGCGCCGCGCCGTGAACATCAGCGGCGCCTGGTTGAGCGACAGCGGCCGGTAGATGTCGCCGAGCACCTTGCGCCCGCGTTCGTCCGGGGTGCCGACCACGATACGGTCCGGGAATTTGAAATCGCGGATCGCGGCGCCCTCGCGCAGGAATTCCGGATTGGAGGCCACCACGACATCGGCTGACGGATTGACCTCGCGGATCAGGCGCTCGACCTCGTCGCCGGTGCCGACCGGCACCGTCGATTTGGTGACGACCACCGTAAAACCCTTGAGCACCGCGGCGATCTCGCGCGCGGCGGCGTGCACGTAGCTCAAATCCGCGTGACCATCGCCGCGCCGCGACGGCGTGCCGACCGCGATGAACACGGCGTCGGCGTCCGCGACCGGCCCGGAGAGGTCGGTGGTGAAATCCAGCCGCTTGGCCTTCACATTGGAAGCCACCAGCGCGTCGAGCCCGGGCTCGAAAATCGGGATCTCGCCGCGCAGGAGGGCCGCGATCTTGTCGCCGTCCTTGTCAACGCAGGTAACCTGGTGGCCGAAATCGGCAAAACAGGCGCCGGATACCAGCCCCACATAGCCCGTTCCAATCATGGCAATGCGCATGAAAACAGCCTGTTTTTGATGGTTAATTTCGCTTCCGATTCTGCCCGCCTCTTAAAGCATTTGGCGGCAAAGAGGAAACCGGAAAAGCGCCGGAGAACGGCAAGAAAATCGGCAAGAAACCGGCAAGAAAACCGGCATGTCATTTGTATGAATAAAGGAGAAAGCAACGGATCGGGCCGATGATGCGGCGCCAACGGGCCAAAACAGGACATCCATGACACCAAACGGCACATTGCCTGTCGCCGAACGCGCCACGTCTTTCGTGGCCGGACGCGTGGACTGGGTCGACTATGCCAAGGGCATCTGCATCGTCATGGTCGTGATGATGCATTCGGTGCTGGGGGTCGAGGCCGCAGCGGGCCAGACCGGCTTCATGCATTGGCTCGTCATGTTCGCCAAACCGTTCCGGATGCCGGATTTCTTCCTGATTTCAGGCCTGTTCCTGGCGGTCGTGATCGACCGCGACTGGCGCACGTATCTCGACCGCAAGGTGGTGCATTTCGCCTATTTCTACGTGCTGTGGGTGACGATCCAGTTCGGTTTCAAGGCACCGTCTTTCGCCGCCGGGACCGGTTGGGCACATGTAGGCTATCTGTATCTGGAATCCTTCATCGAGCCGTTTGGCACGCTGTGGTTCATCTATCTGCTGCCAATCTTCTTCGTCGTCACAAAACTGACACGCAGCGCCCCGCCGCCGGCGATCTTTGCCGCAGCCGCGTTGCTGGAAATGGCGCATGTCGCGACCGGCTGGACCGTGATCGACGAATTCTGCGCGCGCTTCGTCTATTTCTATGCGGGTTATTGGCTGGCTTCCTACGTCTTCGCCGTGTCGGATCGCGCGCGGGCGCAGCCCGCACTCGCGCTCGCGGGTCTGGCACTGTGGGCCTTGATCAATGGCGGCCTGGTCATCAAGGGCCACAGCGACTGGCCGCTGATCTCGCTCGCGCTGGGATTTGCCGGCGCCGGCGCCATCATCGTGATGGGCGCGCTTTTGGCGCGAATGCGCTGGCTCAATTTCCTGCGGTTTTGCGGCGAGCATTCGATCGTGATCTATCTCGCCTTCTTCCTGCCGATGGCGGCGACAAGGGCGCTGCTGCTGCGCAGCGGGTTATCCATCGACATCGGCACGATCTCGCTGATCGTCACCGTCGCAGGCGTCGTCGGCGCGCTGGGGATCTGGCGGCTGGCACTGACGCTGCATGCCAACTTCCTGTTCGATCGCCCCGGAGCGTTCTGGATCGCGCCGAAAAAGGCCGCCCCAGTGCTGCAGGCGGCGGAGTAGGTTTCGCCCCCTGCCACCCGCCTGAATGGCAGCTGATGACAGCGTGGAAAATCGCCCGCCGAGGCTGTCAATCCTCGCAAAAATCCCTAAATTTCGGCCATGCCGAAAACAGCCCCCAAAGCCGACAAACCCGCCCCCGCCAAAGCCGCAGCCAAGTCCGAGACCAAGTCTCAGACCGAGGCTGAAACCAAGGCTGAAACCAAGGCGCCTGCCAAAGTTCCGGGCAAGGGCGACCATGTCTTTCTGGTCGACGGTTCCTCCTACATCTTCCGCGCCTATCACGCGCTGCCGCCGCTGAACCGCAAATCCGATGGGCTGCAGGTCAATGCGGTGCTCGGTTTCTGCAACATGCTGTGGAAGCTTTTGCGCGACATGCCCGAGGACAACCGGCCGACCCATCTGGCGATTATCTTCGACAAGTCAGAGATCACGTTCCGCAACAAGCTTTACCCCGATTACAAGGCGCACCGGCCGCCGGCGCCGGACGATCTGATCCCGCAATTCTCGTTGATCCGCGACGCCGTGCGCGCCTTCGACCTGCCCTGCCTCGAGCAGGGCGGCTTCGAGGCCGACGATTTGATCGCGACCTATGCCCGGATCGCGGGTGAGCGCGGCGCGACCACGACCATCGTTTCGTCCGACAAGGATTTGATGCAGCTCGTGACCGACAAGGTCATGATGTACGACACCATGAAGGACCGTCGCATCGGCATTGCCGAGGTGATCGAGAAGTTCGGCGTTCCGCCGGAGAAGGTGGTCGAGGTACAGGCGCTCGCAGGGGATTCGACCGACAACGTGCCGGGTGTGCCCGGCATCGGCATCAAGACCGCGGCGCAATTGATCGTCGAGTATGGCGATCTCGAGCAATTGCTGTTCCGCGCCGGCGAAATCAAGCAGCCGAAGCGGCGCGAGGCGCTGATCGAGAATGCCGAGAAGGCGCGGATTTCGCGGCAGCTGGTGCTGCTCGACGACAAGGTCGAACTCGACGTGCCGCTCGATGATCTTGCGGTACACGAGCCCGATGCGCGGAAACTGGTCGCATTCCTGAAGGCGATGGAGTTCTCCACCCTCACCCGCCGCGTTGCCGATTATTCGCAGATCGATCCGTCCGACGTGGAAGCCGCGGCCGGCAACAAGAGTGCTGCCGCGCCCGCCACGGCCAGAGCGGCCGGCGGCGCTACCGGCGACCTCTTTGCCAGCCCGCCCGCTACGGCAAAGCCGGGCGCCGATAAGCAGGACAAGGCCGCGAGCCCCAAGGGCACGCCGATTTCGCTCGCCGCGGCGCGCGCGGAAGCCGCGCGAAAAATTCCGGTCGATCGCACCAAGTACCAGACCGTCCGAAGCCTCGATCAACTCAAGGCCTGGATCGCGCGTGCGCATGATGTCGGTCACTTCGCGATCGATGCGCAGGCCAATATTGATGATCCGATGCAGGCTGATATCTGCGGCATTGCGCTGGCGCTGGGACCAAACGACGCCGCCTACATTCCGCTCGCCCACAAGCAATCCGGCGGAGGCTCCGGGCTGTTCGACGCCGGCCTCGCGCCCGACCAGATCAAGCCAGGCGACGCGCTCGCCGCGTTGAAGCCGCTGCTGGAATCAGCGGGCATTCTCAAGATCGGGTTCAATATCAAGTTCAACGCCGTGATGCTGGCGCAGCACGGCATCACCCTGCGCAATGTCGAAGACGCGCAATTGATGTCGTACGCGCTGGATGCCGGCCGCAACGCGCATGGGCTCGAAGGGCTGGCGGAGCGCTGGCTCGGTCATGCCGTGCTCAGCCATGGCGATCTCGTCGGCAGCGGCAAGAACAAGCTCACCTTCGACCAGGTCGAGATCGACAAGGCGACTGCCTATTCAGCCGAATATGCCGATGTGATCTTAAGACTGTGGCGCGTGACGAAGCCGCGCCTCGTCGCCGAGCGCATGAACGTGGTCTATGAGACGCTGGAGCGGCCGCTGGTCAGTGTGCTGGCGCGCATGGAGCGGCGCGGCATTTCGATCGACCGCCAGGTGCTGTCTCGGTTATCAGGCGAATTCGCCCAGACCGCCGCACGGGTCGAAGCCGAGCTTCAGGAGATCGCAGGCGAGCCGATCAATGTCGGCAGTCCCAAGCAGATCGGCGATATCATCTTCGGCAAGATGGGCATCACCGGCGGCAGCAAGACCAAGACCGGCGCATGGTCGACCTCGGCGCAGGTCCTCGATGAGCTCGCCGAACAGGGCCACGAATTCCCGAAGAAGATTCTGGAATGGCGGCAGGTCTCGAAACTGAAATCGACCTATACCGACGCGCTGCCGGAATATGTCCATCCGCAGACCCATCGCGTTCACACCACCTACGCGCTGGCCGCGACCACCACCGGGCGGCTGTCGTCCAACGAGCCGAACCTGCAGAACATCCCGGTGCGAACCGAGGACGGCCGCAAGATCCGCCGCGCCTTCATTGCCACGCCCGGCCACAAGCTGGTGTCGGCTGACTATTCGCAGATCGAGCTGCGACTGCTGGCCGAGATCGCCGACATCCCCGTGCTGAAGCAGGCGTTCCGCGACGGGCTCGACATTCACGCCATGACGGCCTCCGAAATGTTCGGCGTGCCGATCAAGGACATGCCGAGCGAGGTGCGCCGCCGCGCCAAGGCGATCAATTTCGGCATCATCTACGGCATCTCGGCGTTTGGCCTTGCCAACCAGCTCGGCATCGCGCGCGAGGAAGCCTCCGCCTACATCAAGAAATACTTCGAGCGTTTCCCGGGCATCCGCGCCTACATGGATGCGACGCGGGATTTCTGCCGCGCCAACGGCTATGTCGAGACGCTGTTCGGCCGCAAGTGCCACTACCCCGACATCAAGGCAAGCAACGCCTCGGTCCGTTCCTTCAACGAGCGCGCCGCGATCAACGCGCGCCTGCAGGGCTCCGCCGCCGACATCATCCGCCGCGCCATGATCCGGATGGAGGACGCGCTGGCCGAGAAGAAGCTCTCGGCGCAGATGCTGCTGCAGGTTCACGACGAACTGATCTTCGAAGTGCCCGAGAACGAAGTCGCGGCCACGCTGCCTGTCGTGCAGCACGTGATGCAGGATGCGCCATTCCCGGCCGTGCTGCTCTCGGTGCCGCTGCAGGTCGATGCGAGAGCTGCGAATAATTGGGACGAGGCGCATTGATTCTTACCTCCCGCACTTGCGGGGGTCGAGACGAGCGAAGCTCGCTCTTAGGTCGACGCGCGAAGCGCGGCGGGTGGGGGCTCTCTCCACCCGAAGAGTGCGACTCGTGGCGACACCCCCACCCCAGCCCTCCCCCGCAAGCGCGGGAGAGGGAGCGCACCGCTTTTTTGGCTGAATTGCTCTCCGTACAATTTCCGAAATGACATCGCGGCGTGACGCGCGCTAGAAGTGCGCGCGCATTCCCTCGCGAGTCCTTCTATGCCCCACACATCAGCCCTGCTCGGTTTCGCCCTCGTCTCGCTCGGCATGGTGCTGACGCCGGGGCCGAACATGATCTACCTGATCTCGCGCTCCATCACGCAAGGCGCGGCGGCGGGGATCGTGTCGCTTGGCGGCGTCGCGCTCGGGTTTGTGTTCTACATGCTTTGCGCGGCGTTCGGGATCACGGCGCTGTTGTTCGCGGTGCCTTATGCGTACGACACGCTGCGCTTTGCGGGCGCGGCCTATTTGCTGTGGCTGGCGTGGCAGGCGTTGAAGCCGGGCGGTCGCTCGCCGTTCCAGGTGAAGAAGCTGCAGGTCGATGGCCCGCGCAAACTGTTCGCGATGGGCTTTGTCACCAATCTGCTCAACCCGAAGATCGCGATGCTTTATCTGGCGCTGCTGCCGCAGTTCATCGATCCTGCCGTCGGCAGCGTGCTGACGCAGTCGCTGGCGCTGGGCGCGATCCAGATCGCGATCAGCGTCAGCGTCAACGCCGTGATCGCGCTGGCGGCCGGATCGATCGCGCTGTTTCTCGGCACGCGGCCGAGCTGGCTGCTGCTGCAGCGCTGGCTGATGGGCACCGTGCTGGCGGGGCTGGCGGTGAAAATGGCGTTCGAGGCAAGGAAGGCGTAGCCGCCGCGCTGTCATGCGCGGGCTTGACCCGCGCATCCATCGCCTGCGCAAGCAGGCACATGATTTTGAAGAAAGATGGATTGCCGGGTCAAGCCCGGCAATGACACCGATAGTCTCAATCCAGCTTCGCTTCCATCCCGCGCTTCGTCGCCGGGCGGGCCATCAGCGCGTTGTACCAGCGCTCGACGTTTGGAAAATCCTTCAGCTCGACCTTGTGGCGCGGGTGGCGCCAGGCCCAGCCGAGGATGGCGAAATCGGCGACCGACAGCGCGTCCGCGACGAACTCGCGGTTCGTGAGCCTGCGGTCCAGCACGCCGTAGAGCCGGCGGGTCTCGTCCATGTAGCGCTTCAGGCCGTAGGCGCGGTCGGTTTCGTTCTCGAGCGCGATAAAATGGTGCACCTGGCCGGGCATCGGCCCAAAGCCGCCCATCTGCCACATCGTCCATTCATAGACCGGGATACGCTCGGCCAGCGGCTTGGGCAGGAACTTGCCGGTCTTCTCGCCGAGATAAAGCAGGATCGCGCCGGACTCGAAAATGCTGACCGGCTTGCCCTCCGGGCCATCGGGATCGACGATCGCGGGAATCTTGTTGTTCGGGCTGAGCTTGAGGAAGGCGGGCGCCATCTGCTCGCCCTTGCTGATGTTCACCGGGATCACCTTGTAGGGCAGCCCCATTTCCTCCAGCGCGACCGAGATCTTGCGGCCGTTCGGCGTGTTCCAGGTGTGCAGTTCGATGGTCATATACGGTTTCCCCCAATAAAGCTTGGACTTCCCGTAGCGCGGAAGCTTGCGGCCTTACAACCGCCGTTTCCGAGGGGGCGTCCCTGCGCCCGGCGGGGGCCCGGCACATTGCCGCGCCCTGTTGATTGGGCCAGATCGGCTCTGGAATGTACGGGAAAGCACCGATAGATTGCCGCCCGCCTCAAACCTTTGGGAATACGCCTTGTCCAAGTCAGCCTCCCGCGCCCGCCTCGCCGAGATCATCCGCAAGCGATCGTTCGGCCGCGGCGAGATCACGCTGGCCTCGGGCCGCAAGAGCGACTTCTACTTCAACCTCAAGCCGACCATGCTCGACCCCGAGGGCGCGGCGCTGCTGGCGGAATTGACCTACGAGGCGCTGAAGGACGATCAGCTCGACTACGTGGGCGGGCTGGAAATGGGCGCGGTGCCGCTGGCCGGCGCGATCGCGCAGCTCTCCTGGCTCAAGGGCCATCCGATCGCGGCCTTCTTCGTGCGCAAGAAGCCGAAGGAGCACGGCGCCCGCCTTGCGGTCGAGGGCCTCGCCAGGGGCGAGAGCCTGCAAGGCAAACGCATCGTGATCGTCGAGGACGTCACCACGACCGGCGGCTCGGCACTGAAGGCGGCCGAGGCCGTGCGCGAAGCCGGCGGCGAGATCGTGCTGGTATTCACCATGGTCGACCGTGAGGAAGGCGCGACCGAAAACTTTGCCGAAGCCGGCATACAGTTTCGATCGCTCTACAAGGCCGGCGAATTTTTGAAGGGGTGATTGCTCTTTGCTCCCTCGCCCCGCTCTTGCGGGGAGAGGGTTGGGGTGAGGGGCTCTCTCCGCAAAAGTAGTGTCAGTTTGATAGACCTGTACCCCCTCACCCGGATCGCATCTACGATGCGATCCGACCTCTCCTCGCAAGCGGGGCGAGGTAAGCAAGCCCGCAATTCTTTCCCGCTACCGAACGCTTGCTCATAGCTCGTTTACCATCCCGGATTATGGTGAATCCACTGACGCCTGTCGCGCGTCGGTGCGTAAGTGTTGCGTTGGGTGGAGTTAGCGTTGCGTACAGAGTTGGCTTTTTCGCGCATGCGGCGCCGCGCGACCTCTATTGCCGCCGCCACGCTTGCAGCATCTTTCATGCTGGTGCCCGGCAGCGTATCGGCCGAAGGCCTGTTCGACATGTTCTTTGGCGGTGGCCAGAAACAGCAGGCGCGGCAAGCCCCGCCACAGGCGAATTTCTTTGCCGATCCGTTCGGCCTCAATCAGCCTCCGGCACAGCCCGCACCGGCGCCGCGCGTCGCCGGCTCCGGACCCGCCTTTTGTGTGCGAAGCTGCGACGGCAAGTATTTTCCGCTGACCACGCGCGGCAACGCCACGCCGGTTCAGATGTGCCAGGCGTTCTGTCCCGCCAGCACCACCAAAGTGTTCTATGGCAGCAATATCGACAGCGCGTCGGCCAGCAATGGCGAGCGCTACGCCGACAGTGAAAACGCGTTCGCCTATCGCAAGGCGCTGCGCGCCGATTGCACCTGCAACGGCAGAAGCCCGTCGGGCCTCGCGCCGGTCGACCTCGCGCTCGACACCTCGCTGCGCTCGGGTGACGTCGTCGCCACCACCGACGGCCTGGTGGCCTATACCGGCGTCCGCCTCGGCGCCGAGCAGGCCGCCGAATTCACGCCCGTGGCCTCCTATCCCGGCCTCACCGCCAGCGTCCGCGCCCGGCTCGGTGAAATGAAGGTCGCACCTGTCAGCGCTGAAATGGTCGGTGAAACCGTGATGCCCGAGACGCGAAACGAGATCGCGATGCCGGCGACGGTGGTGCCGAAGAGCACAGCACCCAAGGCGGCGAAGCGCGCGGAAGTGAACTGACGGCCGAAGGCCGTCATTCCGGGGCGATGCGAAGCATCGAACCCGGAATCTCGAGATTCCCCGATGCGCAATTGCGCATCTGAGGTCTGGTCCTTCGGACCATCCCGGAATGACGAACTGATGGATTGCTTCGCTTCGCTCGCAATGACGAAGCAAAGACCTCACCGCCCGACGATCACCCCGATCACGTTCGGCGCCGACAGATATTTTTCCTCGATCGCCGCACGCGCCGCGGCGCGGTTTTCCGGCGTCAGCAGGCCGCGCTTTTCGGCCAGGATCATCCAGCAATAGCCCCACCAGTCCGACAGCATGCCCTGGTCGTCGACGAGGTCGTAGCCCTGCTCGGCGGCAAAGATCCGCGCATGGGCCTCATCGAGCGAATCGAGCCAGGCGTGATCGGCGATCGAGAACAGATCGTCGCTGAAATCGTCGGTCGTGTAACCCCACACCGACATGCAGACGGCGTTGAACTCACGGTCGATCGCGTCGTCGTCGACCGGCTGGCGGCGCGAAGCCTGATGCAGCCGCGACAGCGAGCGCGCGAAGTCGGCGATACGGGTGAGCGCGAATTGATCGAAGGCGATGGTGGACATGGACATGTAGTCCTCGGTACTGGCGATAGACCATAGATATTGTGTCGGCACTGCGCCGAATCACAATGATATATCAAAGACTTGCTAAAGTGTTCTTAATTTGTTCCAAGCCGCTGATTACCCCGAGCGCCGGCCGGCAAGATCCACTCACTGCGAAGAAGCGCTGGAAAACAGATTGATCACAACGACCCCGGAGACGATCAGCCCCATGCCGCAGAGCGCCGCCATGTCCAGCTTCTGGCTCTGGAACACCCAGGCGATGGTGGCGATGAGCACGACGCCGACGCCCGACCAGACGGCATAGACCACGCCCGTCGGAAGGCTTCGCAGGGTCAGCGACAGAAAGTAGAACGCCACCGCGTAACCCGCGACCGTCACCAGCGATGGCAGCGGCTTGCTGAAACCGTCCGACAGTTTCAGGAAGGTTGTCGCCACGACTTCCGAAAGAATCGCGATGCCCAAATAGAGATAGGTCATGCCGCCTGCTAGCAGAGGCATGTGATGTTTTGACGACTCGCGTTTGGGGCCGATCTGGTGGCGGCGGGACTAGCGAGCCTTCGGGAACTATCCGATGGCGGGACGCACATAGTAATTGTCCCACTCGGCTTCCCGCACGAGGGTGAAACCGTGCCTGATATAAAAGCGGTTTGAATCGCTGCCGCGCAGCGCGGTGACCCGCAACGGCTTTCCTTGCCGGTCCGCTTCGGCGAAAACCTCGGCAAGCACCGCTGCACCCACGCCGCGGCCCTGATAGCGCGGATCGATATAGAGGTGATCGAGCATCAATCCCGCATCATCCGGCTTCACGACCACCAGTCCCGCGCGCGCCCCATCGACCAGAATATGCCGGGTGAGTTCAGGCACGAAGCCCGAAAGAAACCGCTCGCGGGCACGCGGCGGATCAAAGCGCCCGATGCGTTCGAGGCTCTCCCGCATCGCCAGAATCCGAAGCGCGGCGAAAGCTTCTGCGTCAGAATGGTCGGCTGGACACAGCGAGACTGAACCGATCGGTGGGATCATTTCTTCTTGCGAGGCGGGTTCGGACGGGTTGGTTTCGTTGCTGCTCACATCGCCGACAGCATCTTGCCGCCGCAATAATTGGCGTAGAATTTTCCGCCGCATTGCCGCTTCATCGCCGCACACCGGGCGGCGGGCGACGCATTCTTCGCGACGCTGAACGAACAGCCCAATCCATCGGCGGTTTTGCCTGCCTTGCCGGCCGCGAACGCGGCACTGGTGGCGCTGATGCAGAACACCAGGAGCGTCGCGGCGGCGATCTCGATGATCAATCTCATGGCGCGCTCTCCCCTCAACTGACGTGATATCATCGCTTTCAAATGCCATTCTAGCACCGAAATCGGCGCGCCGATGCCTCCAAATCGGCCCGGTCCTTGCATAAAAACATGTCAGCGCGGTGCACAACAAACGTCTGGATGGTTTCGGTTGTGGTGCAAGGCGCGTATCGTTTTGTGAGTCTGAACTGCAGGGATTGACGCGTTGCAAGAACAAGCATTCGCAGGGAGTTTTCCGGTGCCGGGCCAACCGATCGACGAACTGGCGCTTTCCGAAATCAAGGGCGCGATTCTCGCCAAGCTGCGGCTTGCCATCGGCAAGGACACCGGCATGGCGACCAAGCGCGACTGGTATAAGGCGGCAGCGCTGGCACTGCGCGACCGCATCGTGCACCGCTGGCTGACGGCCGAGAAGGATAATTACGACGCCGGCCGCAAGCGGGTCTATTACCTCTCGCTCGAATTCCTGATCGGGCGCCTGTTTACCGACGCGCTGAACAATATGGGCCTGCTGCCGCTGTTCGAGGCGGCGCTGGGCGATCTCGGCGTCGATTTGTCGGACCTGCGCAATTGCGAGCCGGATGCGGCGCTCGGCAATGGCGGCCTCGGGCGACTGGCGGCCTGCTTCATGGAAAGCATGGCCACCCTCGCCATTCCCGCGATCGGCTACGGCATCCGCTACGATTTCGGCCTGTTCCGCCAGATCATCGCGCAGGGCTGGCAGCAGGAATATCCCGACGAGTGGCTCGGCTTCGGCAACCCCTGGGAATTCCAGCGCTCCGAGGTGGTCTATCAGGTGCATTTCGGCGGCCACGTCACCCATGTCGAGGACCGCGGCCGCGAACGCGCGAGCTGGCATCCCGGCGAAACCGTGCAGGCCGTCGCCTACGATACCCCGATCGTCGGCTGGCGCGGCCAGCATGTGAACGCGCTGCGGCTGTGGTCGGCACGCTCGCCCGATCCGCTGCGGCTCGATGCCTTCAACACCGGCGACTATCTTGGCGCAATGGCCGAGGAAGCGCGTGCGGAATCGATCTGCAAATTCCTCTATCCGAACGACGAGAGCGCGGCGGGCCGCGAATTGCGGCTGCGCCAGGAATATTTCTTCGTCTCGGCCTCGCTGCAGGATCTGGTCAAGCGGCACCTTGCCGCCGACGGGCAGCTGCGCAGCCTGGCGCAAAAGGCCGCGGTACAGCTCAACGACACCCATCCGAGCCTTGCCGTCACCGAGCTGATGCGGCTTCTGGTCGACCTGCACAATTTCCGCTGGGACGAGGCCTGGAAGATCACGGTCGCGACGCTGTCCTACACCAACCACACGCTGCTGCCGGAGGCGCTCGAGACCTGGCCGGTCGAGCTGTTCGAACGGCTGCTGCCGCGGCATCTTGAAATCATCTACCGCATCAACGCCGCGCATCTGGCGCTGGCCGAACAACGCGCTCCCGGCGATATCGACTTCCGCGCCTCGGTGTCGCTGATCGACGAGCGCTCCGGCCGCCGGGTGCGGATGGGACAGTTGGCCTTTGTCGGATCGCACCGCATCAACGGCGTCTCGGCGATGCACTCCGACCTGATGAAGGAGACCGTGTTCCACGATCTCAACCATCTCTATCCCCAGCGCATCACCAACAAGACCAACGGCATCACCTTCCGGCGCTGGCTGATGCTGGCCAATCCGAAACTGACCAGCCTGTTGCGCGAGACCTGCGGCGAAGCCGTGCTCGACGATTTCGCGCAGCTGCAGCGCCTCGAAGACCATTGCGGCGACAATTCGTTCCAGCAGCAGTTCCGCGACGTCAAGCTCCAGAACAAGCTGGCGCTGGCGCGGGTGATTGGCGAGCGCCTCAGCATCAAGGTCGATCCGTCGGCGCTGTTCGACGTCCAGATCAAGCGCATCCACGAATACAAGCGGCAGCTGCTCAACATCCTCGAAGCGGTTGCGCTGTATCAGGCGATCAAGGATGAACCCCAGCGCGACTGGGTGCCGCGGGTGAAAATCTTCGCCGGCAAGGCGGCGGCGAGCTATCGTACCGCCAAGCTCATCATCAAGCTGATCAACGACGTCGCCGAGATCGTCAACAACGATCCTGATGTCGCGGGCCGGCTGAAGATCGTGTTCCTCGCCAACTACAATGTCAGCCTGGCCGAAGTGATCATCCCGGCGGCGGACCTGTCCGAACAGATCTCGACCGCCGGCATGGAGGCCTCCGGCACCGGCAACATGAAGCTCGCGCTCAACGGCGCCTTGACCATCGGCACGCTCGATGGCGCCAACATCGAGATCCGCGACCATGTCGGCGCGGAAAACATCGCGATCTTCGGCATGGAGGCCGGCGACGTCATGGTCCGGCGCCGGCAGGGACTGGATGCCTCCGACGTGATCCGCCGCTCGCCACGGCTGTCGCGGGCGATCAGCGCGATCGAGAGCGGCGACTTCTCGCCCGGCGACCCTGCAAGGTTCGAGGCGATCGGCCACACGCTGCGCCAGTTCGACCACTATATGTGCGCCGCCGATTTCGATTCCTATTACGAGGCGCAGCGCGGCATCGATGCGCGCTGGCAGGTGATGCCGGCGTGGACGCGGGCCTCGATCCTCAACGTGGCGCGGATGCCGTGGTTCTCCTCCGACCGCACCATCCGCGAATATGCCGAGGATATCTGGCACGTGCCGGTGCGCACGGCGGAGCAGGAACTGGAAGCCCAGCGCGGCGCGTCGGGCTGAATTCCGGCCGGCGAAAATCCATTACCTCCGGCGTCATTGAATCCGGCAAGATTGCCGTGATACTGCGCGTCATGAGGGACACCGTCATTGCGCGCGCAGCGAAGCAATCCATAGTGGCAAAGCAAGATTGGATTGCTTCGTCGCTTACGCTCCTCGCAATGACGGACGATTGGGTTTAGGAGAATCCATGCTCACCAAGGCACCGCATCTTTTCGACGACGCCACGCAGGTCACCGCCGGCGACAGCCGCTGGCAGGGCAAGACCAGCGAGGATTACTGGGCCTTTGTCGGCCCGTTCGGCGGCGCCACCGCCGCCACCATCCTGCGGGCGCTGATCGATCATCCGCAACGGTCGGGCGATCCGTTGTCGCTCACCGTCAATTTCTGCGCGCCGGTCGCGCAAGGCGCCTTCGATCTCGACGTACGCCTGGTCAAGGCCAACCGCTCGACGCAGCACTGGTGCGTGGAGATGACGCAAGATGGCGGCGAGGTCGCGACGCTGGCCACCGCCGTGTTCGCCGAGCGGCGTCCGTCCTGGTCGCACCCGCAGGCGCCGTTCCCGTCGTCAAAACCCTACGAGCAGACGCTGCCTTACGGGAAGGTCGCCGCCCCCTGGGTCAAGCAGTATGATTTCCGCTTCGTCGAGGGCGAGCCGGGTTGGGGATCGGCGTCTTCGGCCGAGCCGAATTCGTTCTCGAAACTGTGGATCGGCGACCGGGTGCCGCGGAAGATCGACGCGCTGTCGCTGATGTCGATGTCGGATGCGTTTTTTGGCCGCATCTTCCACGCCAGGCGCGAACTGGTGCCGTTCGGCACGGTGTCGATCACGACCTATTTTCACGCCGACGCCGCCGATCTCGCGGCGGAAGACATCACGCGCGTGCTGGCGGTGGCCGACGCCAAGATTTTCCACAAGTCTTATGGCGATCAGAACGGTGAATTGTGGTCGCCGAACGGACGGCTGCTCGCAACGACGATGCAAATCGCGTATTTCAAGGCGTAAGGGAACAATTCCGCTCGAGTCTGCGTAGGGTGGGCAAAGGCCGTTTGCGCCGTGCCCACCATTCATCCACAGTGACGTCTTGAATGGTGGGCACGCTGCGCTTTGCCCACCCTACGCATTCTGAATATGAGGGCGGCTCATGTCCGAACCCGACGTCAAAAGGCCCGATATCGCCCTCCTCGGCATCCCCATCGAAATCGGCGCTTCGCAAGCCGGCACGCTAATGGGACCAGATGCACTGCGGACCGCGGGCATTGCGCGTGTGCTCGACCAGTTGGGATTTGCCGTCGCGGACCACGGCAATCTTTCGATATCGACGGTCACGTCCGACCGACCGCCGCCAGCCAACGCCAAATTCTACGATGAGGTGAAAACCTGGATTCGGCTGCTCAGCGAGCGCGCTTACGGGCTGGCGCGTTCCGGCGCGGTGCCGATCTTCATGGGCGGCGATCATTCGCTCTCGATGGGATCGGTCAATGGCGTCGCGCGCTATTGGACAGAACAGGGCCGGCCGCTGTTCGTACTGTGGCTCGATGCGCATGCCGACTACAACACGCCCGACACCACCATCACCGGCAACATGCACGGCATGTCCTCGGCGTTCCTGTGCGGCGAAGGCGGGCTTGACGATTTGCTCGGCGATCAACCGCGCGCGTCGATTACGCCGGATCAGCTCGATTTGTTCGGCATCAGGTCGATTGATCCCTTGGAAAAGCAGCTGGTTCAAGACCGCCGCGTCGCCATCGCCGACATGCGTGCGCTCGACGAATTCGGCGTCGGCGTGCTGATCCGCCGCGTCATCGAGCGCGTGAAGGCGAAAAATGGCGTGCTTCATCTCAGCTTCGACGTCGATTTTCTCGATCCGGCGGTCGCGCCGGGTGTCGGCACCACCGTGCCCGGCGGCGCCACCTACCGCGAGGCGCATCTGATCATGGAGCTGCTGCATGATTCGGAACTGGTGCGCTCGGTCGACATCGTCGAGCTCAACCCGTTTCTCGACGAGCGCGGCCGCACCGCGCGCGTTGCGGTCGAACTGATCGGCAGCCTGTTCGGCCTGCAGATCACCGACCGCCGGACGCCGACAAACGCGATGCTGCAAGGACGATAGCCAAAGCACAGGCGTTCAGTGAAAAAGAAGGGCGACCTTGCGGCCGCCCTTTTTCATTTCCCAAAATGACGTTCGGATTACTCCGCCGCGAGCTTGACCTCGGGCGCAGCAGCGCGGACATCGGCATCGACCTGGGCTTCGAACTTGGCGAAGTTCTTCTGGAACATGCCGACCAGCGC
>NZ_JAFCLY010000042.1:0-75801 GCF_018130185.1 Bradyrhizobium sp. AUGA SZCCT0182
CGCCAATGCCGTAATCAGGTCCGGACAGCCTTGGAAAGGCGCTAACGCCTCTTGACAGCTAACACGGTAGATCCCGGATCGCGCTTCGCTTGTCCGGGACGACGACTAAGAACACACCTTCGCGATCTCGCGACGCGATGCGCCCGAGGTTTGCAAGAAATCTCTTCCGCCCCAATTCAGAGGGCGCAGGGAATGCCGGATGCGCGCTGCACCCGCGGTCTCATGTGCGACTGTGCATAAGAATGCTGCACATGAGCATACAGGGCAGCGGAGAACATCCGACATTCCCTGCGCAGTGGCTTTACGGCTTATGACGCGCTCTCCCCGGTGAGACGGCCTCTATTGCCACCGTCGCCCCTCGGAAGCGTTGGCTCCCGAAAGACTTGACGCCGTTACGGGCGCCAGGACCACACGCTTTCGCCGTACGCTTCAGCCGCGACCGTCAATCGCCACATCAGCGTCCACCGCATCCCCGCCCCTCGTCATGACGACGGCCGACGCCCCTCTGAGTGGGACGGGATGAGTGAGAATGTGCCGGTGATTTGGCTCGAAGGAAAGGGAAAAGTTTTTGATTTTCGGAAATTTCTGACTTGACACGATTTCTGACAATCAGAACTGATTTGCCCGTCGGGTTATTTTGTCGCGGGATCGGATTGAAGCGCGTCCGCCGCCATGATCGCCGCGGCGGCAACCAACACGATGCACGCGCCGGCCAGCACGACGGAGAGCGAGAGTGCACCGTGCAGCCCGCCCGCCATGATGCCCCAACTGGGCCGCGGCGGCTCTAGGCCGAGGCCGATCGCGTCCAACGCGCTGACCGGCACGATGAGCCAGCCGAGCAGCAGCAAGCCGAGGCGTGCGAGCGATGGCGGGGCCGTAACCCGCAGATAGGCTACGGCGACGGAAAACATCATTCCGAAGCCGACGATGCTCCTGCCGTGTCCGGGACCGAGCCAGGCGATGCCAGCGATGACAGCAAGAAAGCCCGGCAACAACGATGCAGCGCCGAGAGCTGCGAGCATGATATGGCCGATGGGCGAACGCCCGAGCAGGAATTTCGGCGCCACGAACAGGGCGCGCGCGAGAACAATGACGACGCGTTCGAACCGCCGCGTCAGGAGACGCACCATCAGGCCGGTCGCCAGAGCGAACGCTGCCGTCGCCAAGGTTTGCCCCAGCGTATAGGTTGCGCCGGCGAGCAGTCGGCTGAGCGTATCGCGGCCGAGCTCATCGCGGCCGAGCCAGTTGGCGAAGTCGGGCACGGCGAACCGCATGGGAAGGTTGACGCCCAAATAAGCGTCCGGAGACCGCAGCGCGCCGCCGATCGCCATTGCCGCACCGGTCACGAGGATAGTTGCGCCGACAGTCAAGCGGATTGAAGCCACGGCACCCACCCTTTGCTTTCATGGAGTCGGGTAGTCGCGTCCAGGCCGCGTTGCGTTCAGGGGCACGGTGCCACTTCACGGAAGCGGTGGGTTACGCTGCGCTAACCCACCCTACGCAGTTGCGATTGCCGATGGACTCAGCGCCCCGCCAGCTGATCCGCAAAATAGCCGATCGTCTTGCGATAGATCGTGGCTCTGTTCCACTCGCGCATCGCCTCGAAATTCGGCGTGCCTTCGCTGTAGGGCGCGCCGGGCTTGAAGCCGGAGACGTGCAGCAGATTGGCGGTCGAGGCGAGCACGTCGGGGACGCTGTGGCGCAGATCGACGTGGCCGTTGCCGTCGAAATCGACGCCGTATTTGATGTAGGACGACGGCAGGAATTGCGTCTGGCCGATCTCGCCGGCGAAGGCGCCGATCATATCGCGCAGCGGCAGGTCGCCGCGCTGCACGATCTTGAGCGCCGCGATCAGCTCGCCCTGGAACAGTTCGGTGCGGCGGCAATCATGCGCCATGGTGGCGAGCGTGCGGACGACCGGCATCTTGCCGACGTCGCCCTTGCCGAAATCGGATTCCAGCCCCCAGATCGCGACGATGATCTCCGGCGGCACGCCGTACTGCTTCTCGATCCGCGACAGCAGCGAGGCGTGCTTCAGCAGCATCTGGCGTCCCATCTTGATCCGCCCGGGCCCGACGCGGGTCGAGACATATTGCTCGAACGTCTTGTTGAAGGTGCCGCGCTGGCGCCGGTCAAAGGCCAGCACCGCGGGATCCTGCGTCACCCCCGACAACGCCTGCGAAATCACGCCCTGCGAAACGCCGGCGGCGGCGGCCTCCTGCGAAATCGCCGCCACGAAGGCATTGAAATCGCCGCCGCAGCGGGCGGCGTGAGCGGGGCTGGCGGCGATGACGGCGCCGAACAATACGGCCAAACAAAGCTTACGCATGCGAATCCCTTGTAACGTCCAGGTTGTGTCGATCATGCCATGAGATGAGGGCGCGGAGCTAATTTTCGTCGTCCCGGCCTTGAGCCGGGACCCATACGCCGCGGCTCCCGTTGTAGGAAAAGGAAGATAACGACTGGCGTGTAACCCAACTATCGCCTGTGGTTATGGGTCCCGGGTCAAGCCCGGGACGACAGTTTGTTGTGGCTCAAGCCCGGGACGGCTTTATTTGTGGTTCACACCACACCAACCTCACTCGCTCCCTCCGTCGATCTGCCGCCCCATCAGCGCGATCGCCTTCTGGTAAACGCCGGCGGCGTTCCAGGCCTGGATGGCGGCGAAGTTGGGTTCGCCGGGCTGGTAGCCGGCGCCGGCGCGCCAGCCATGGGCTTTGAGGAAATTCGCGGCCGAGCTCAGCGCGTTGGCGGAGTTCTCGAGATTACCGGTGCCGTAGGCCAGGATGGCCTTGGGCATGAACTGGGTCTGGCCGACTTCGCCGTGCATGGAGCCGCGCTGGTTCGGCGACAGCACGCCGCGATCGATCAATTGCAACGCCGCGTAAAGGTGCTCGGTGAAATAGGCGGTGCGCCGGCAGTCATAGGCCAGCGTCGTGATCGAGGAGAGCATGTTCTGGTTGCCGCGCACGGCGCCGAAGCCGGTTTCCATGCCCCAGATCGCGAGCAGCGGCCCCGGCGGCACGCCGTAACGCTGCTGGATGGAGGAAAACAGCGCGGCCTGCGAATTCTTCAATTGACGCCCCTTGGCGACGATCGCATTGGCTCCGCGCTTGGCGAGGAATTGATCGAGCGACAGCTGAAAGCTGCGCTGGCCGCGATCGGCGTTGATGGTCGCCTGCGCGTAATTCGTCGCCATCATGGCCTGGATGGTCGCGGCGCTGATGCCCTTGGCCCGCGCCTCGCCGGCGAACGACTGCTTCCAGGCCTCAAAGCCGGCGGCGGAGTTGCCGCATTGCGCGGCATTGGCTTGCGGGAGGGACGTGAAGAAAACGGCAAGAACAAGGGAGCAGAAGGCAAAGGCATGGCGAAAGAAGTGCATGGGGAAACCATCTTCAGTGTGGGTGCCGGAATATCAGGTCTGCTTCTAGCACGTCTGCCGCCGCGCTTCGAGCGTTGCGGCAAGGCCGCTTGGCCGGTATCTTTCCTAAAAATGCAGAGATTTTCCGAATGGCCCTTCCCCACGCGATCATCAAGCCGCTCCTCGTCCTGCTCGCCTTGTCGCTCATCCCGGCCGCGGCCCTGGCGCAGACCCGCGATGTCGTGGGCTCAAAGGATTTTCCCGGCATCGGCCGTTTCGCCGGCAGCGTGATATCGGGACATCAGGTGAAGAATTTCGATGTCGCGCGGATGCAGGCAGCCGTCTTCAAGGACGGCAAGCCATCGGATACGCCGCGCCTCGAAGGCCGCATCACCCGCATCGCCTATCGCACCAGTCCCGGCCCCTCGATCACGGAGGTATCACGGAATTTCGAGACGCAGCTGACAAAGGCCGGATTCGAGACGCTGCTGAGCTGCGACACCGAAGCCTGCGGTGGCATTCCCTTCACCGAGGCGATCGAGGCGCTGCCGATCCCGCAGATGTGGGTGGACGGTTTCAACTATCGTTACTTTTCGGCGCACAAGCGCGAGAACGGACGCGAGACCTATGCCAGCGTCATCGTCAGCGAGAACAACCGCGATATCTACGCGCAGCTCACGATCGCCGAACTCGGCGCGATCGAGAACAAGATGGTGGATGCCACTGTCATGGAAAAGGGCCTGCGCGAGACCGGCCGCGTCGCGCTCTACGGCATCTACTTCGACACCGACAAGGCGATCATCCGGCCCGAGAGCCGCCCCACCCTCGAACAGATCGCAAAGCTGCTGGCCTCGCAGGTCGCGCTCAGCGTCTTCATCGTCGGCCACACCGACAGCCAGGGCCCCTACACCTACAACCTCGACCTCTCGCGCCGCCGCGCCGAAGCGATCGCCGAAGAGCTGGTGAAGAACTATCATATCGGTGCGCCGCGGCTGCGCACCGCGGGCGTAGCGCATCTGGCGCCGGTGGGGTCGAATGCGAGTGAGGCTGGGCGGGCGTTGAATAGAAGGGTGGAGTTGGTGGCGCCGTAGGGGGGAGCCACGTTAACGATAAGTTAATATCTTGGGTTCTCAACGTCGGAAATAGACGCCCCCACCTTGCCCGCAACAGTTGAGTTGGGCAGAGTGAGTGGTGGGGGAACACATGGCATCGAGTTGGAGGAAGGCTCGGATTAAGCCGTTGGACATCGCACTTGATCGCGACAACCCGCGCATCAACGTCGAGCCCAACGACAAAGAATCCGACATCATTCGCAAACTAATCAAATACGAAGACGTATTGGATTTGGCGCGCAAGATCGCGAAAGTCGGGCTGCTGCCAGGCGAGCGCATCATAACCGTGCAAGAAAGCGGCCAGTGGGTTGTCTTGGAAGGCAACCGCCGAATCTGCGCGTGCAAGTTGCTGCTCAGCCCTAACCTTGTCCCGGCAGAATACCGCAAGACATTTCCGAAGATAACCACGGCCTCTGAAATCGCATTGATAGAAAAGGTCGACGCCGATGTAGCGCCCGATCGAAGGTCAGCTGAACCGATCCTTACGCTGCGGCATACCGAGTCCGGTGTCCGCAAGTGGAAGCCGGTCGCTAGGATGCGCCGAGTTCGTCGGCTTCTAGACGAGGGCTTTTCGGTAGAGCAAATAGCCACCGAAACGAATTCGTCAGTCGGCGGAATTCGAAAGACAATCCGTGAGTATCGCTTGCTGCAGCTGGCCATAGATTTGGCGGGCTTGACGGTTGCGGAACAAGCGAAGCTTGAGGATCCTGACCTAAAGACAAACCCTTACCCCCATGAGCATTTGTTTGCACCCGTACTTCAAGATGCGGGCAACCCAAATACTCGGCCTCAGTTTCGAATCGAACATAGCCATTTGGGTCGCAGAGTGCGCCGGGAAATCGCTCCAAGCGATTAAACCAGGTGCCATCGCGATGATAGAAGGCCTGCGCGGCACCAATTCCCCATTCTTCGTTACGAATGCGTCCTATCGGTGCTGCCATTGCCACCTCCCAATCATCTAGGAATCACCAAAAATTACGCGATCAGGGCGGATGCTTCAACTTCCGCAGCGATTTCGCCCTGAAGCTGCCTGATGCGTTCTCTGGTCACCGAGAACTGCCGGCGAGCGCAAAGCAAGCCGCTTCAAGACCCGCAATTTTCTTTGACTCCAGCCCCCTTATCGACCAAAAGCCCGCATGGCCAAGAAACCCGGGACCAATCCCAAAGGCGAGTTTGCCTTTTTCAACGTCGTCTATGAGGACGACTCGCAGCGCTCCAACCGGCGCGTGCCTGCCGAATTGCTCGGCGGGCTCGACGGCGACGAGCCGGCGCGTGCGTTCATCCTCGAGCAGGACCGCGAGATCGCCGAGAAATCCGGCCGCACGCCGCTGGAGATCAAGAGCATCAGCCGGGTCGGGGCGAAGAAGAAGTAGGGTTTTCGTCATGGCCGGGCTCGTCCCGGCCATCCACGTCTTTCTTGATTATTTGAAGCCAAGACGTGGATGCCCGGGTCAAGCCCGGGCATGACGATTGTGAATGCTGGACGAGCTTGACTCGTGGCGACACCCCCACCCCGCCCTCCCCCGCAAGCGGGAGAGGGAGCGCACCGCTGGCGCGGAGGCAGCGTGATCCGGTCTCATCGCGGCGGCAGCTTAATTCGAGGCGCATGCACGCGCGATCGCACACTAAACAAAAACGGCGAGCCTTGGCCCGCCGCTTTGTTTTTGGATGGATTGCCGGGTCAAGCCCGGCAATGACAGTCAATACTGACTTACGAAATCAATTATCCAGGAAGCTCCGCAGCTTCCTTGACCGGCTCGGATGCTTCAGCTTGCGCAGCGCCTTGGCTTCGATCTGACGGATACGTTCGCGGGTGACCGAGAACTGCTGGCCGACTTCTTCCAGCGTGTGGTCGGTGTTCATGCCGATGCCGAAGCGCATGCGGAGCACGCGTTCTTCGCGGGGCGTCAGCGAGGCCAGCACGCGGGTGGTGGTTTCGCGCAGGTTGGACTGGATCGCCGCGTCGATCGGGAGGATCGCGTTCTTGTCCTCGATGAAATCGCCGAGATGCGAATCTTCCTCGTCACCGACGGGGGTTTCGAGCGAGAGCGGCTCTTTCGCGATCTTCAGGACTTTTCGAACCTTCTCCAGCGGCATGCCGAGCTTTTCGGCGAGCTCTTCCGGGGTCGGTTCGCGGCCGATCTCGTTCAGCATCTGGCGGCTCGTGCGCACGATCTTGTTGATGGTTTCGATCATGTGCACGGGAATGCGGATGGTCCGCGCCTGGTCGGCGATCGAGCGCGTGATCGCCTGCCGGATCCACCATGTCGCATAGGTCGAGAACTTATAGCCGCGGCGGTATTCGAACTTATCGACCGCCTTCATCAGGCCGATATTGCCTTCCTGGATCAGGTCGAGGAACTGCAGGCCGCGGTTGGTGTATTTCTTGGCGATCGAGATCACGAGACGCAGATTCGCCTCGACCATTTCCTTCTTGGCCTGGCGGGCTTCGCGCTCGCCCTTCTGCACGCCGTGCACGATCTTGCGGAATTCGCCGATCTCAAGCCCGGTCAAAGCGGCCAGCGACTGGATCTCGTGGCGCAAATCCTTGATGCGGTCCTTTTCGTGATGGACGAAATTCTTCCAGCCTTTTGCCGAGAGTTTCGAGACACGGTTGAGCCAGCGCGGATCGAGCTCCGAGCCCTGGTAGTTGCGCAGGAAGTCTTCGCGTGCGACGCCGTGGCTGTCGCCGAGGCGCAGCAGGCGGCCTTCGAACGAGACCAGGCGCTTGTTGATGTCGTAGAGCTGCTCGACCAGTGAATCGATACGGGCCTGGTTGAGCCGCAGCGACTTCACCTCGACGATGATTTCGTCCTTCAGCTTCTTGTATTTGCGCTCCTGCGAGGGCGACAGCGTCTCGCTCTGCAGCTGGTTGGCGATGTCCTGCTCCTGCAGGCGGCGCAGCTTCTTGTATTCGGAGGCGATCTTGTCGAAGGTCTCGACGACCTTCGGCTTCAGCTCGGCCTCGATGGCGGCGAGCGACATCTGGTTTTCGAACTCGTCGTCGTCCATGTCGCCTTCGGCGGCGGCCTCAGCCGGATCCTTTTCCTCGGTGTCGCCACCGGGTGCGGATGCGGGTGCTGCGCGGAACGGCGTCGCCGACGGCGGGGCGGCCGGCGGCGCGACATGCGCAGGTGCGCCATTGCCGTTGGCGGCGGGCAGCGGCTGGCCATCCGGGCCAACGGGTGCTGCCAGCATCGCCGGGTTCATGTTGTTCTTGGCATCGGGGCCGGCGTAGGTGGCTTCGAGATCGATGATGTCGCGAAGGAAGATCTTTCCTTCGTTGAGCTCGTCGCGCCAGATGATGATGGCCTGGAAGGTCAGCGGGCTTTCGCAGAGGCCCGCGATCATCGCCTCGCGGCCGGCCTCGATGCGTTTTGCAATCGCGATTTCGCCCTCGCGCGACAGCAGCTCGACCGTGCCCATCTCGCGCAGATACATGCGGACGGGATCGTCGGTGCGCTCGCCGGGCTCGGATTTCTTGACCTCGGTGACGGCCTTCTGCGTGACCTCGACAAGCTCGTTGTCGGTCTCGTCGTCGGCCTCTTCCTTCTCGTCCTCGCTATCAGCCTCTTCGGCCTCGGACACGTTGATGCCCATGTCCGACAGCATCGACATGATGTCTTCGATCTGTTCGGGCGAGGTGGTATCGGAAGGCAAAACTTCGTTGAGCTGATCGAAGGTCACGAAGCCGCGCTTCTTGGCCTGCTTGATCATCTTCTTGACGGCGGCATCCGACAGATCGAGCAACGGCGACGGGGCGTCCGGCGAGTCCTTCTCGGGGGCGTCCGCTGCCTTGTCGTCTTTTTCCTTGTCTTTAACCTGCAGCGTCTTTGCCTTGGTGGCCATTCATCAAGCTCCCGAAACGCGCTCATGCAGGATGCGGCCGCCGCACCTGCAATACGAAAAGTAAGTCACGACGCGGAAAGGGCGGCGCAGACTGTCGCCACCCCGAATCCCCGTTTCGCCGGTTATGTCTACTAGCCGTAAGGCTCTTAAGCTTCGCTTAACCCTGTTTTTGCAGCCAAACCATGGGTTTGGCGAGTCTTTTAACGGCTCCGGCACGAACCGTCCGCATCATTTTTTCATCTGACGCTTAATCAGACGCTTTGCCGGAATCGGCCTGAAAGCTCGCCAAAACCCTCAATCAGGGCCTCGGTGCCGTCCAGCGACTCCAAACGGGCGCTGACGTCCTTTAACCACGCCAGATTGGCCTCGCTGGACTCCTCGCCCAGGGCCAGCTCGGCATCCTTCTTTTCCCTAAGTAAGGCGTGTGTTTTCTGATGCAAGGCAACGAGTTGCTGCCAGGTGGAAAGAACGTCTTCCCGGGCGGCGCCGATCTGCACGCCCCAGACCGCCCCGGTCGTGATCGCGCTGCCAACCCTTTGAAGAACTTGCGAAAATCCGCGCGCTTCGAGATCGGCGCGCATTTTCTCGGCCTGTTCTTCGACATCGGGGGAATGGTGATGATCGCCGGCGAAGGCTGCAATAATACCGGCGCGGAGCTTGTTGGCCTCCGGATGGGCCAGTTCCAGGGCCGCCACCTCCTCCAGATGGTCGTGCAGCAGCCAAGGGTGGTTGATCAGGGATTGCAGAATCAGCGCCTCGCGGCGGGACATCGCGCTGCGCTGGCCGCGCATGATCGGGCTATTTGCAAGCTGGGGACTGGCGGCCTGGTAGGGACCACGGTTGATGGTCTGGCTGGCGGAGTTCGCCTGCCCGCGGCCGCCATAGGGGGCCGCCCGGCCCGCAGGGCCCGGGGTGAAGGAGGCGCGGGAGGCAAAACGGCGGCCTGATTCGCCGGGTCGTCCTCCGCCGAAATTGCCGCCGCCGAAATTGCCGCGGCCATAGCCGCCGCGGCCGCCTTCGGGGGCAAAGGTGTTGCGAAGCCGCTCGGAGAGATCCTGGCGATAATAGCGCCGCACCACTTCGTCGCGGATGCCGTTCGAGAGTTCGCCGATCCGCGCTTCCAGCGCCGCGCGCCGCTCCGGCGTCGCAAACGTGCCGCCCTCGATCTCGCGTGACCAGACGATATCGGCGAGACCGCGCGCCGCCGAAATCACTTCCTCGATCGCGGCGCGGCCGCCGGAGCGCGCGAGGTCGTCGGGGTCCTGTCCCTCGGGCAGCAGCGCAAAGCGCAGGCTCTTGCCGGGCTTGAGATGCGGCAGCGCGAGGTCCGCGGCGCGCCACGCGGCTTTCTTGCCGGCCTTGTCGCCGTCGAAACAAAGGATCGGCTCGTCCGCCATCTTCCACAGCAGCATCAGCTGATTTTCGGTCAGCGCGGTGCCGAGCGGCGCAACGCTGGCCTTGAATCCTGACGTGACCATCGCGATGACGTCGACATAGCCTTCGACCACGATCAAGGACGCGCCGTCATGCGTGGCCTGCCGCGCGGTGGCGAGGTTGTAGAGATTGTCGCCCTTGTGAAACAACGGGGTTTCCGGCGAATTCATGTATTTGGCGGGAACGTCCTTTTCCAGCGCCCGGCCGCCGAAGGCGATCACACGATTACGGACATCGGTGATGGGAAACATCACGCGGTCGCGGAATTTGTCGTACGGCACCGGGATATCTTCGCCGCCGTTGAGCAGCCCGGCCTCGACCATGTCCTCGGTCGGGATGCCCTGCGCACCCAAAAATTCCTTCAGCGCAAAGCGTTCGCCGGGCGCGTAACCAATGCGAAATTGCAGCTGCGTCGCCGGCGAAATCGCGCGGTCGGCAAGATAGCCGCGCGCCTTGGCGCCGCCCGGCGAAGCCAGCGTGTCGGCGAAGAATTTGGCGGCGAGCTCCATCACGTCATACAGCGTCCTGCGGCGCTGCTCGTGCTTTGCCGCATCCGGCGTCACCGCCGGGAGCGCCATGCCGGCCATCGAGGCGAGGCGTTCGACCGCCTCGGTAAAACCGACGCCCTCGGTCTCCATCAAAAACGAGATGATGTCGCCATGCTTGCCGGAGGAGAAGTCGTGGTAAAAACCCTTCTGGTCGTTGACCGTAAAGGACGGCGACTTCTCCTGCTGGAACGGCGACAGCCCCTTCCACTCCCGCCCCGCCTTCTTCAGCTTGACGCGCCGCCCCACGACTTCGGAGACCGGAAGCCGGGCGCGCAGTTCTTCGAGGAATTGGGGCGTAAAGCGCATGGGTGAATTGGGGCCTTGAGTCGCTGGTCCGGATTCTAGCACGTTGGCCAACCGGCCATGGATATAGGGACGCGCCGGTAAAATACGAAGCTAATTGGCTTTCTCGCCGCTATTCACAGCCTCCCTCCCCGTCATTCCGGGACACGCGCAGCGTGGACCCGGAATCTCGAGATTCCGGGTTCGATGCTCCGCATCGCCCCGGAATGACGAAGACATCTTGCCCCCCGCCCGGTTCCACGCTTCCATGTCGCCATGTTCACGACCTTCAGAGGCGGGCAAAGCGGGGCCTGGCAGGTGGTGTCGCAGGCCGCGGTCAAGGGCGCGGGGCTGTTGCGCACGCCGGCGCTGTCGATCGTCCATTCCTCTTCGATCGCGCTGCCGATCCTGCCCTCGCAGGCCTCCTGGCGGCTCGCCGGGGTCGCGAGCCATGTGCGCTATACCGAGCGCGCCGAGAAAACCCAGCTGGTGGCGGTGCAGGCCGGGCTCGGGCGTCCCGAAGCGACCCGCGCGGCGCTGATCCCGATCAAGAAAAACGCCGCGTGGTGGGACCTGACGCAGGAAGAGCGGCGCGGGATTTTCGAGGACAAGTCGCAGCATATCGCCGCCAGCCTGAAATATCTCCCAGCGATCGCCCGCCAGCTCTATCACTGCCGCGACCTCGGCGAGCCCTTCGATTTCCTGACCTGGTTCGAATACGACCCGGCGAATTCAGCGCTGTTCGATGAACTCGTCGCGATACTGCGCGAGACCGAGGAATGGACGTATGTCGAGCGTGAGGTCGATGTACGGCTGGAGCAGGAACGGCTGGATGCGGAGTAGCTGGTCCACTCCCTCTTCCGCAAGCGGGAGAGGTAAACGCAACACCGGTTGGCTACTGCTCCAGAAACTTCCCCGAAGCGATGCGCGGCAGGCCGGTGACCGGCCAGTTGTAGACATACGTCCACGCCTCGCTCGCGCTGCCGTCGGCGAGCGTGACGTTCAGCATCTGCCTGACATATTCGGTCGGCGCCTGAAAGCCCGGGCCGCAGGCCTCGTACATGTCGAACTCACCGAGCAACGCATCGCGGTCGCGCAGGCGATACAATTCGCCGGACACGATGTCATCAGACTCATTCGAGAGCACCAGCCCGGGATAGTGCTTGATGAGATAGAGCCGGCCGCGGCACGTGGCCTCGCCGATGAAATCGGCGCTGCGCGACAGCAGCTTCGCCATCGGATGGTCGAAGCCGCGCATCAGGGTGCCGTAGACGAAGAGACGGTCTGAAATCATGGGCTGCTTATAACCGTCATTCCGGGATGGTGCGCAAGCACCAGACCTCAGGTGCGCCAATTGCGCACCGGGGAATCTCGAGATTCCGAGTTCGATGCTTGCGCATCGCCCCGGAATGACGGGGCGTCGACAATCAAGCCACCACCACCTCGTCGCTGACGACGACGAATTTGACGAGATCCATGCGGCCAAAACTCGTGGTCAGCGCGACGTCGGCGGCGTCGCGGCCGGTGCCCATCAGGATGCGGCCGATCCGCGGGTGATTGTGCCGGGCGTCGAAGGTGTACCACTGGCCGGACAGGTAGACCTGAAACCAGCCGGAGAAATCCATCGGCGCGGGATCCGGCGGAATGCCGATATCGCCCATATAACCGGTGCAATAGCGCGCCGGGATGTTCATGCAGCGGCAGAAGGTCAGCGCCAGATGGGCAAAATCGCGGCACACGCCGGCGCCCTGCTCGTAGACGTCATGCGCCGACTTCATGTGATGCGCATGCTGGTAGCCGAACGTCACATGGTTGTGGACGAACTCGACGATCGCCTGCACCCGCGCCCAGCCCTCGGGCGTGCTACCGAATAGCGACCAGGCGATATCGGTGAGCTTGTCGGTCTCGCAATAGCGGCTCGGCATCAGATATTGCAGCACCTCGTCGGGCAACTGGTCGATCGGGATCTGTTGCGCGGTCGGCATCACAATATCGGGCAATCCGGAATCGCGAACCAGCGCGCTGCCGCGCAAGGTCACGCCGCCGCTGGGGGCCACCAGCCGTCCGCAGACATTGCCGAAGATGTCGCGATAAAAACCGATCGGCACGTCAGGCTCGGCGACAATGCTTTCCGTGCCGACGATGTCGGAAAAACGCGACGGATGGATCGAGAGCATGATCACCATCGGCGTCGGCTGCACGGCCGCATAGGCGATCTCGAAGCCGACCTTGATCTCCATGATCAGACCTTTTCCGCCTGCGCTTCGTCAATGACGGAGACGACGTTGATATTGACCTCCATGCCGACGAAGGCGTCCGCCGAGCCGAGATATGCGCCGTGCAGCGGGATAGCCTGGCGCGGATCGCGCGCTACCGCGACACGAATGAGGTCACGGGTGCCGATGATGCCATTGGTCGGATCGAACTCGATCCAGCCCGCGCTCGGCAGATAGACCTGCACCCATGCATGCGTCGAGCCGCCGCCGACATAACCATGCGCACTGTCGCCGGGAATGAAGAGATAGCCGGACACGAATCGCGCGGCGATGCCGAGCCGCCGCAGCGCCTCGATCATGAACAGCGCATAGTCGCGGCAGGTGCCCGACTTCGTCTGCAGCGTATCGAGAGGATGCTGCGTGCCCTGCTCGTGACGCTTGCGATAGGTGAAAGCTTCGCGGATGCCATGGGTCATGCCGCTGAGAATGTTGTAGGTCCGCGTCGGCCCGTCGGATTCGAGAAATCCCCGCGCCCAGAACGACAGATCCCCGTTGGGATCGCCATATTGCGGCGTGATGAACTGCACCAGATCGGGAAACTCTTCATCGTCGTACTGGAAGGGATAGAAGTAGGCCGGGTCATCCGCGGTCAGCGCGAATTCTTCCGCCGGGTTGTGCTCGATCGTAGCCATCGAAGTAAACGACAGCGTCTGCGCGCGCTCGTCGAAGGTCGCGATCGCGACGCTGTTGCCAAACACGTCATGGATCCAGCGCAGCTGCATCGGCTGCGGCTCGATCTCGAGGCTGCCGGACAGCACGCGCAGATCATGGCCGTCGCGCGGACGCAGCATGATGCGGTGTTCGCCGAACGCCACCGGGTGCGTGTAGCGATATACGGTCTTGTGGTGAATCGTGAGTAACGGCATCGTCAAACAATCATCGTGATTTTGGGCCGGCTAATCTATACAAAAACCTGCTCATTTGTAGACCGATATGCCGCTTCGATAGGCAATACGTAAGGAAAAATGGCATTGAATCGCGTCGGCGACACATCATTACTCCTGGGGCCTGCGGATGTTCCCCCGGTCCGCGAATATAATGATTCGGGACGCTCGCCGTTTCTGCTCACTTGTGACCATTACGGACGGCTGATTCCGCAAGCGCTCGGCGATCTCGGATTGCCGGAAAGCGAACTCGTGCGGCACATCGCCTGGGACATCGGCATCGCCGGGGTCGCCGAGATGCTGTCGAAACATCTCGGCGCGCATCTGATCGTGCAGCGCTATTCGCGGCTGGTGATCGACTGCAACCGCCCGCCTGATGTCGCAAGCTCGATCCCACTGATCAGCGAAACCACGACGGTCCCCGGCAATGAAGGCATCGCGCGAGAAGCCGCGGAATTGCGCCGAACGCAGATCTTCGATCCCTATCACCGCCGCATCGGCGAGATCATCGACGCGCGCCGGCAACGGAAGATGCCGACGATACTGGTCTCGCTGCACAGCTTCACGCCTGTCTATGCCGGCATCGCGCGTCCCTGGCACATCGGCACGCTCTATCAGCGCGACAAGCTATTGCCGCCGCTGCTGCTGCAATTGCTGCGCGCGGAGCCTGATCTGGTAGTCGGCGACAACGAACCCTACGCGGTCAGCGATGACACCGACTACACCATCCCCGTTCACGCCGAGGCGCGCGGCCTGATGAACACGGGAATCGAAATCCGGCAGGACCTGATTTCGGATCAGGCCGGTGAGAAAGCGTGGGCCGACCGGCTGGCGCGGATTCTTGGTGAGGTCGAGACGATTTTTCGGTCGCGTCAGGTAATTTAGATTCACGGATCAATCGCATGACCCTTACCCTCCCCTGGAGGGGGAGGGTGAAGCAGCGCTGCCGAACCGTGAATCGTTATGAGGCGGGTATCGAAGCCGACCTATGGCGTGCCCAATTTATCTAGCCGCTCGCGGGCTTCTTGCTGCCGCTGACGTTCGGCGTCGGTTTTCGCGGGCAGTTCGATACACTTTCGATAGTCCGCCGCGGCCCGTTTGGAGTTGCCCATCTCCTCGAACGATGCGGCACGGCCGAACCATGCCAAAGGCCAGCCGGCATTGATGTCTATCGTGCGATCGAAGGCAGCAATGGCTTCGCCGTGATGCCCGATAGCTCTCAACTGATTGCCTCGCTGCATATACAGCGCGGCCACCATCATTCGATCGAGGCGCATGGCACTGTCCATATCGACGGTCGAAAGTTCGCGTTGACCGACGGCTTGATGGGCCATTGCCCTGCCGAAATGCGCCTGCACCAGATCGGGGTCGCGTCCTATGGCTTCGTCGAAATCGCGTATCGCAAGCTGGTGTTCACCTTTGGCGTCGTAGGCCAGGCCCCGTTCCAGATACAGCCCGGCAATATCGGGATTGATGCGGAGCGCGGCGTCGAGATCGGCGATGGCGCGGTCATACTCGCCGCTAACCCTGAGCCCGATGCCTCTGTTGGCGAGCGCATTGAAGTCTGCGGGATTTGACTGAAGGATTTGCGTGCATGAATCGATCCGGCCGGACTGGCAATCTTTTCTGATATCAGCCGCCACGCAGGTCGTTGCGCTGAAAAGGATCAGCAGAACTGTCAGGGATCGGCGGCTAAGGATCTGCGAAGGTCGCACGGGATTTTCTCTTGTGATGAGCGGCAAGAGTACGACAGGCCAGGCGTGCTCACTGTGATTGCGCTCACAGACCTTGAGGGAGAAGCGACATCGAGGGCTCTTCAGGCAACCTAGCCGTGGAGGGCGACGTAATAGGTCAGCCCCGCAAACCCCAGCACCAGCAGCCAAAGGAACCACACGAACGACGCGCGCGGCTCCAGTGTCGCTTCGGACGGATTGGCGGGATTGACCCAGACCTTGACCCTGGCGCCGTCCTGATAAGGCGGCGTGAGTTTTCGCGTCAGCCAGTCCGAGCTCGACGCGACGTTGCTGGAAAGGGTTGCGTGCGTGCCGGTGTAGGACTGGTCGTTGTAGGTGTACGTGTAGAGCACCTTGCGCTGATACATCATCAGCCCGCGCGCCCCGCCGTCGGTTCGCGCGGCGCGGTATTGCTCGAGACCGGACAGCTTGATGATGCCGGATACGACCGGCCATTTCCCGGCGAGCCGTGCCTGCCGGTGCATCGCGAGCGCGAACAGCGCGATCACACTGCCGAACGCGCCGAAGGCAATGACCAATGGCGACGCTGTTGGATGGGCCAGCTTTGTCGAGACGAATTCGCTCAGTTTGTTCAGCCCGATCGCCGAGCCAAACACGATCACGAGCGTGATCGCGGTGCCGATGCCGAGACAGCCCCACAAACCCTTGGGCAGGTCGCGTTCCAGCACCGCTTCCTTTGGATTCCGCGGATTGTAATAGACTGTCACGTCGGCGCCGACCGGATATCTGGCGATGGTCTCGGCGACCTCGAAATTGCCGAGGTCCTCGCCGATGCTGACGCGGTTGTTGCGCAGCGTTTTGCCGGCCACGGAATATTCGTAGATGATGTTGGCGAAGTTGCGCTGCTCGGTGCGATAGCCGCCTTCCCGGTTGCTATCGATCACCCTGACCTCGCGCACCTGGGCGTGCGAGGCCACGATCTTGCCGGCGGCCGCCGGCCATTCGCGGGCGGCGCGCACCTGCAGCGTCTTGTAGACGGCGGCGCCCAGCAGCAGCCCGAGCGGCGCGAGCAGCATCGCAAAGACGAACCAGGGCAGATCGGGCACGGAGATTTTCCTCAGACGACGGCGCGTTGCATTAGACGCGCCATCGCCGCCCGCGGTTCAAGCGTGCTATTTCGCCCGGGTCAGCGCCAGCCAGATGCCGCCGCCGATCATGAAGCCGCCTGAGATCCGCGACACCAGCCGTGTGCGCTCCGCCGAGAAGAAAAGCCGGGCCCGGCCGGCGAGCAGCGCATAGACCGCGTCGGTCATGGCGGCAGTCACCATGAACGTCGCGCCGAGCAGCGCCACTTGCGGGAAGTGGTCCTGCTTCATGTCCATGAACTGCGGAATGAAGGCGCCGAAGAACACCAGCACCTTGGGGTTCGAGAGCAGCACCAGGAAGCCCTGTAGGAAGAAGCCGCCGCGCGGCGGCGGTGGCGGTTCGTCTGACTTGATGCCCTCCACCGGCTCACGAACCAGCTTGATGCCGAGCCAGATCAGATAGGCCGCACCGGCGAAACGCACCCAGTCGAACCAGTAGCCCATCGTCGCCATCAGCGAGGTCAGGCCGACCGCGACGATGCCGATCACGATGGCAAGGCCGACCTGGGCGCCGGCGACATTGATCAGCGCCGCGCGGGTGCCGTGGCGCAGGCCGTTGGCGATGATGAGCGTGACCACCGGACCCGGCAGCAACGCCAGCGCGATGCAGGCAGCGACGAAAGCGAGATAGACCTGGAGGGACATGGGGAACTCGGGGTGGGAGGGAGCTTACGCCATTTATGCACGTGAACGGGGGAGATGGAAGCGGTGCAATTCTTCCTTCTCCCCTTGTGGGAGAAGGGAAGAAGAGCAACCTGACCATCCCCCCCATCGCAACCTCCAACCAACGCGCCAAAACCACGCCCTTGACATGCAACCATTTGGTTGCCTATTATCCCCACCATGGATGAAGTCTTCCGAGCGCTTGCCGACGCCTCGCGACGCGCGTTGCTGGACAGGCTTCATGCCAGGAACGGACAGACACTGAGCGAACTGTGCGACGGCCTCGCCATGACGCGGCAGGCCGTGACAAAGCACCTCGGGATTCTCGAAGCGGCCAACCTCGTCACCACGCTCAGGCATGGCCGCGAGAAGCTGCACTATCTGAATCCGGTTCCGATCCATCAGATCGGCGAACGCTGGATCAGAAAATTCGAGCGCAACAAGCTCACCGCGCTCAGCGAATTGAAACGGCAACTGGAGAAGCGTGATGAGTAAGGTGGAATTCGTCGCCCGCCTCGGCATCGAGGGCGTGCCATGAACATCGACAAATTCAAACCCGCGATCGTCTACACCATCTACATCGCTGCCACGCCGGAGAAGGTTTGGCAGGCGCTGACATCGGCCGAGCTCAGCCGGCAGTATTTTTCCGGCTTTGCGATCGAGGCCGACCTGAAGATCGGCGGCGCTTTCATCGCCCGCGCGCCTGACGGTTCGGTGCATATCAGCGGCGAGGTGATCGAATGCGATCCGCCACGGAAATTGACCGTAACCTGGAACGTCAACTGGCCGGCACTGGTGGAAAAACTCGGGCCCACGCTCGTGACCTACGAGATCGAGCTGTCGGGCGAGGTGGTGAAGCTGACGATGCTGCAATCGCACGACCGCGCCATCAGCGACGACATCCTCTCCGGCGGCCGCCAGGGCTGGCCGGCGATCCTCTCCAGCCTCAAGAGCGTGCTGGAGACGGGTCAGCCGCTCGCGATCAAGATGGCGCCGCCGCAGCGCATGCTGGACGCGCTGAAGGCGATGGGGATCGGGACGCCGTAGTGCCGGCACACAATGTCGTCGTCCCCACGAACTTCCTTTGTCGTCCCGGCGAACGCCGGGACCCATACGCCGCGGCCGTTGTTGTTAGAAAGGGAAGATAACAACCACCGTCCAGAATAATGATCGCCGGTGGTTATGGGTCCTGCGTTCGCAGCGACGACGGTGGAGTTTGGCGCTATCCTGGTGCCACACCACACGCCCTCCCCCATCACCCGCCCTGATTGCGATAGCCGAACAGAGTCTGTAGGGTCGCTCCGAGGGATTCCCATAGAAGCCATTTGAAAACTGCCGGCCCGGCTTGTCGCAAGGGGCATTTGCCATCCCTCCGGCGGACGGAGCGGCACACGATTACCGCACATTACTAGTTAAAAATGAAACTGTCTGATTCGAGCGCGAAAATTACGGACCGATGAGCCTGCGCACCCGGCTACTGATACTCGTTATCGCGGCCATGCTGGTGCCGGCCATCCTCGTGGGACTGCGCTTCGCCCAAAATCGCACCAGCGAGATCAACGCGGCGCTCGCCAATTTGTCGGCTACGGCCGACGATATTTCCAAGGATCTGGACGAGAAAATTCAGGGCACGGCGCAGCTTCACTATGGCCTGGCCCGCGCCCGCGACCTCGACACGTCAGACAAGGTGGCGTGTTCGGCCTTCCTCTCCGCGGTGCGCGAGGAATACCCGCAATTCACCGGCATTCTGACCATCACGCCTGACGGCGCCCTGTTCTGCGACTCGCTGCGGACCAACCGCACCCTCGACTTGCGGGACCGCGCCTATTTCAAGCAGGCCCTGACGGCGCACGGTATCGTCACGCTGGAGCCCGTATTCGGCCGGCTGACCGGGACCTCCGTGTTGCAGATCGCGTACCCCACTCGCACGGAATCCGGCGAGCTGAAATTCATCCTGCTCGCTTCGTTCAACTTGCGCAAATTCGCCGAATACGACACGCGCCTCCTGAACGGCAAAGACGTGTTGCTGGTTGACAGGAAAGGCACCGTCCTGGTTGCCCCGCAGGGGAAGGGATGGACCGAGCCCGCCGGTGCATCGATCGCAAACTCGGATCTGTTCCGGTTTGCGGCCGCAGCTGACCGAGGGCCGTTCCACGAGATGAAGGACGCTGAGGGCCGGACGCATGTGTGGGCCATCGCCCGCTCGCCTTCGACCCGGGATGCCGGCCTCTATATCATGGTGGGATTACCCAAGGACGGCCTGTTTGCCACCGCCAACCGCCGCCTCTACGAGGATCTGGCGATGCTTGCGGTGGCCTCGCTGCTGCTGCTTGCCGGCGTATTGCTGCTGGCGACTTTGGGTGTCGGCCGTCAGGTCGGACGGCTCGCCGGGATGGCGCGGAGGCTCGGACTTGGCGACTTGAGCGCGCGGATTCCCGAGCCGCATCCAGGCGGCGAACTGGGCGGGCTGATGACGCTGCTCAACGGCACCGCCGAGTCGCTCGAGCGGCAGCGCGCCGCCATCGACGAGCTCAATCAAAAGCTCAGCCAATCCCAGAAGATGGAGGCGATGGGTCAACTCACCGGCGGCGTCGCGCACGATTTCAACAATCTCCTGACCGTCATCCTGGGCAACGCGGAATACCTCGCCGAGAAGCTGGCCGCGAACCGGGAACTGCACAGCATCGCCGACAGCATCGCAACCGCCGCCGAGCGCGGCTCGGACCTCACAAGGAGCCTGCTCGCCTTCGCCCGCAAGCAGCCCTTGACGCCGCAGGACATCGACATCGGCCAGAAAATTCTCGGCATGGAACAGTTGCTGCGGCGGACCCTGGGTGAACATATCGAATGCGAATTCCTGCTCGATCGGGACTTGTGGCGCGCCAGCGTCGATCCCGGTCAATTGGCGTCCGCGCTGCTCAATCTGGTGCTCAACGCGCGCGATGCGATGCCGCAGGGCGGCAAGCTGACGGTCGAGGTCCGCAATATCGCGCTCGAGGAATCCGACCTCGACGTCAATGGCGAGGCCCGGCCCGGCGAGTACGTCAAGGTGGCCGTGACCGATACCGGCAGCGGCATGATTGCCGAAGTGGCCAGCCGCGCCTTCGAGCCGTTCTTTACCACCAAGGAGGTGGGCAAAGGCACGGGCCTCGGCCTCAGCATGGTCTATGGGTTTGCAAAACAATCCGGCGGCGCGATGCAAATACGCTCCGAGCCGGGACGTGGCACCGCCGTCAGGCTTTTCTTCCCCCGCATCAATGCGCCGCACAGAGGCGCCGCGCCGCCCGCTGACCAGCTCGCCACGCATGCCGGCACCGAGACCATTCTCGTTGTCGAGGACAATGATCTGGTGCGTGCGTATGTTGCAAAGGAGCTGAAGGAGCTTGGCTATCGCGTCATCGTGACACGCAACGGGCGCGAGGCGCTGGAGGTATTGCGCCAACGCAGCGAGATCGATCTGCTGTTTACGGATGTCGTGATGCCCGGCGGCATGTTCGGACCGGAGCTTGCCAGGGAAGCATCGCGGCTGCGGCCCGAACTCAAGATACTCTTCACCTCCGGCTACACCGAACATCCCGTCCAGCCGCTCGACGGCCTCGACAGTGAAGCGAAAATTCTGAACAAGCCGTACCGGCGAAACGACCTGGCGCTGATGCTGAGGTTGGTGCTGAAGGGGGGTTGAGCGGCTAGAGCATGATCCGGAAAAGTGGGAACCGGTTTTCCCTCGCGACAAACGCGCAGCGTTTGCGCGGAGATCATGCTCAAACAAAAAGCTAGAGCGGGATGATGAAGCGAAGAGAAATCATCACGCTCTAGGAGGACAGCAGCAGGAAGACCACGACAAGATTTGCCACGAACAGTATCGCGTCGATGACAAAGATCCGGAGCATCGGGCCCTTCAACACGGGCCAGTATGCCACCCCGACGCGTCCCCCGCGCATCAGGACCGGAAGGTTATAGGCGAACTGACTGAAGTGACACGCGGCAAAGAACAGGAATAACGCAAGCTGCGCGTCAGTGGCCCCAAAGAAGGGCGGCCGGGCCAGCAGATACAGCGACAAAAGGGCGATTGGCAGATTGATCCCGCCCAGGAACGCCACGCTGGCCGACAAGGTCGGCGCGATCGGGTTTCCGCGCTCCTCCCGGGGCAGCAGTATTTTCAGCGTATTGCTCTGGGCAATGCTGAACTGGATGAAGGCGCCGCCGAACCAGAGTGTGTTGAGAAGCAGAACGAAATCCGAAAATCGCATCGTTACTTTCCGTACATGGCTATTTTCCGTAGAAGGCCTCGCTGCGCACCACACGGCCGGCAGCGTCGAAGTCCATGAACTCGCTGGCGCGCGTGTCGCCCAGTTGCCACCAGACCGTCAGGCGCGCGATCGTGTCGTCCCAGCTCCAGCTCAGGATTTTCAGATCCGCGCTCTCGATGTGTCCGTATGCCTTGCGCCAATAGGCGCGAATGTTCTCAAGCCCCGCGACCACAGGGGAATCCGTCAGTTTGATCGCCAACGGGGAGCGCATCTCCGCGTTGTCGGCAAAGTGCGACACGACAGCGTCGATATCAACCTTGCACCAGTTGGCGCACCACGCCTCGACAAAGCGTCCGGCGGCTGCCCGGTCCATCGTCTGTTTGCTCAAGCTCCCGCACCTCCCCGGCATCACTGCAGAGAAAGTTGTCACGGCACGATCTTCAAGTCAACTATGTTGACCTTAGAAATCAATTGTTGTCGGCGATAGCCCCCATGACGGCCATCCATGCGGCAGCGCCACGCGGGCCAACACGATCAAACGCCTCGCTCACGACCTTGCGCTCGTAGTCCGATGCCCGTTGTTCCGTGCGTTTTCCCGCTTCGGTCAGCCGCAGCAGCTTGGAGCGATGCTGCTCGGGCGACCGCCTCGAGGTCAGCATCTTGCGCTCCAGCAGCAGGTTGAGCGGCCGGTTCAAGGCTTGTTTGGATATGCCGAGAATCTCGATCAGCGAGCCGATCGAGACGTCGGGCTGCCTGGCAACCACGTAGAGAATGCGGTGGTGCGGGCGTGACAGGCCAAGGGTCGCAAGATACTGATCGGCGGAAAGCGTCATCCCGCGCCAGCCGTAGTACATCAGCTCCAGCGCCGCGTCCAAATCATGGAGCTTCTTGAGCGAGGCGCGGTGCAAGCCCGCGGCGTGAGGCACAGTTTTTTGCATTTTCCTACCGCATGGAATTGATCGAACAGACTTACCCCAACGCCCTTAGTTCGCGTCGCAGCACCTTGCCGGTCGCGGTCATCGGGAGGCTTTCCGCGAACTGCACGAAGCGCGGATATTCGTGGGCGGCGAGTTGTACCTTGACGAATTCCTGGATCTCACGGGCCAGCGCGTCGCTGGGCGCAAAGCCCGGACGCAGCACGATCCAGGCCTTGATCGACTCGGTGCGGATCGGATCGGGAATGCCGACCACCGCCGACATCGCCACCGCCGGGTGCTTCATCAACGTGTGCTCGATCTCCGACGGCCCGACGCGATAGCCGGCCGTGGTGATGACGTCGTCCTCGCGGCTGACATACCAGAAGTAACCGTCCTCATCCTGCACGCCGAGATCGCCGGTCAGCAGAAATTCGCCGGCGTATTTTTTCGCGGTCGCTTCCGGATTGCGCCAATATTCGATCATGGTGCAGGGACAAGGCTGGCGAACGCCGATGACGCCGCGGGTACCACGCGGCAGCTCCTCGCCCTGGTCGTCGACGATGCGCACGTCAAAACCGGGCGTCGCCCGGCCCATTGAACCCGGCCGGATCGGAAACAGTTTGGAATTGCTGCCGATCACGAGATTGCATTCGGTCTGGCCGAACACTTCATGGGCATCGACGCCGAAAGTCGCGCGCACCCAGTCGAGCAGTTCGCCGCCGAGCGACTCGCCGCCGGTGAAGATGCTGCGAAGGTTTACGCCCGGATTCTTCACGCCGGCCTGCCGCATCAGTTTCAGCGCCGTCGGCGGCAGGAACACGTTGCGGATGCCGTGCTCGGCCATGACCGCCATCGCCGCCTGCGGTTCGAATTTGCGCGCGCGGTGCCCGACCAGCGGCACGCCGTGATACCAGAACGCAAACAGGCCGTTGATCAGCCCGCCGATCCAGGCCCAGTCCGCCGGCGTCCACATCAGGTCGCCGGGTTTCGGAATGAAGTCGTGGCACATCTCGACATTGGGCAGATGGCCGAGCACAACGCGATGCGCGTGCAGCGCGCCCTTGGGATTTCCCGTGGTGCCCGAGGTGTAGATGATCAGGCCGGGATCGTCGGCCGACGTATCGACGGTCGTAAAATCCGGTGATGCGGCTTTCAACGAAGACCAGAACGGCTTGGTGCCCGCGGGCGCACGGTCGCCGATCACATAGATGGTCTTCAGCTCGGGCAGACGGTCGCAGATCTTTGCGAGCTTGTCCCAGCCGGCCTCGTCGGTGATGACAGCTTTGGCCTCGGAATTGGAGAGACGAAATTCCAGCGCGTCCTCGCCGAACAGCGCGAACAGGGGAATCGAGATCAGGCCGGAGCGAAACGCCGCCAGATGCGCGATCGGCAATTCCAGCGATTGCGACAGGAACACCGCGACGCGGTCGCCGCGCACAAGGCCATCGGCGTCAAGCACATTGGCGAAGCGGCGCGACATGTCCGCGACCTCGTCGAACGAGGTCCGCGTCGCTGTGCCGTCCTCGTCGATATAGATCAGCGCAAGGCGGCCAGTGCCATCGGCATGACGGTCGCAGCACGCGGTCGCGATGTTGAACCGCGCCGGGATGTCCCAGCGGAAGTTGCGGTAGAGCTCGTCATAGGTGGCGGCTTCGGTGAGCATGATGGAGAGCGGCCCTCGAATTTTTCGTCGTCCCGGCGAACGCCGGGACCCATACGCCGCGGCGGGTATTGTTGGAGAAGGAAGACAACGACCAGCGAGTTAAACAAATACGGCCGGTGGCTATGGGTCCCGGCTTTCGCCGGGACGACAGCCAATGACACTCACCCCGCGAGCGCCGCCTTCACCAATCCGCTGGCTTTACCAAAATCCATCTGGCCGGCGTATTTCGCCTTCAGCACCGCGATCACCTTGCCCATGTCCTTCATGCCGGCGGCGCCGGTTTCAGTGACCGCGGCCGATATCGCCGCCTTGACGTCGTCCTCCGACATCTGCTTCGGCAGGTAAGCCGAGATGACCGCGATCTCCTCGCGCTCCTGCGCGGCGAGTTCGGCGCGGCCGCCCTTGTCGTAGAGCTCGACGGATTCCTGGCGCTGCTTGATCATCTTCTGGAACACGCCGAGCAGGTCGGCATCGCTGAGCGGCGGCTTGCCCTCCCCGCGTGCGGCGATGTCGGCGTTCTTGATGGTCGAATTGACCATGCGCAGCGTGGACAGCTTGCGCTCGTCCTTGGCCCGCATCGCGTCCTTGACCGCATTGTTGATGTCGTCGCGCAGCATGTTCGTATCCTTTGGCTTTCAGAGCCCTGATCTAGGCGTTTCGCGCCGGCAGAACAACCATAGCGTTTTCGAGCGAAGTGGAGACCGGTTCGCGTCAAGAGAACGCGTCAAAACAAGAATCTAGTTCCGCAGCCATTCCGTCAGCGCGTCGGCCGTCTCCTGCGGCGCTTCCACCTGTGGCAGGTGACCGCAATTGGCCAGCACCACCAGTTTGGCCCCGGGAATGCCGCTCGCCATCTCCATCGAGAGCGAGTTCGGGATGGTGTTGTCCTGGTCGCCGGTCAGCACCAGCGTCGGACATCTGATCCACGCCAGCGTGGGGCGCGAATCCGGCCGCCCGATCACGGCGGTCTGCTGGCGGACGAACGCCTCCGGCCCGATATCGTCGCCCATGTCATGGACAAGCTGGCGCAACGCGGCATCGCCCTGCCGCGACGGATGCACAAAGCCGGGAAACAGCTCGTCGAGCACGGCGCGGTATTCGCCGCCTTTTGCACGGGCGATCATGCCCTGGCGGCGGGTCGTCGCCTCGCCGGTGTCGGGCCGCGCCTGGGTGCTGATCAGCGCCAGCTTCGCCACCCGCTCGGGCGCCTGCCGCATGATCTCGAAGGCGATGTAGCCGCCCATGGAATGCCCGGCGAGCGCAAAGCGCGGCGGCGCCTCGGCCAGTATCCGCCGCGCGATCGCGCCCATATTGTCGTCGCGCTTGTGATTGGCGACCGTCACGGGTCCCAACTGCCACAGGGCCGGCACCACGGGCCCAAACAGCCGCGGCGAGCATGCAAGACCCGGAACGAGCAGGATCGGCATCGTATTGTCCATGCGGACTCCTGATTGGGCGCCTTGGGGTGAAAAGCGGCCCTAGCTACTTGTTTTGACGCGTTTTCTTGACGCGAACCGGCGTCCACTTCGCTCGAAAACGCTGTGAAATGGGAACTCCAGATTAGGCCGGTGGCACAGCCTGTCAAATATGCAGTGAAACGCGTGTGAATCCGCGTTTTTGGGGGTTCACGCGGCCGGGTACGCCGACTATGTAATGCGCTCATGACAATCCCTGAAAACTCGTCAGCCTGGCCGGACCTCAAACCGACCGCGCTCCTCGTGCTCGCCGATGGCACCGTGCTGGAAGGCTTTGGCCTCGGCGCGGAAGGCCAGGCCGTCGGCGAAGTCTGCTTCAACACCGCGATGACCGGTTATGAGGAGATCCTCACCGATCCCTCCTATGCCGGGCAGCTCATCACCTTCACCTTCCCGCATATCGGCAATGTCGGCACCAACGACGAGGATATCGAAACGGTGAACATGGCGGCAACGCCGGGCGCGCGCGGCGTCATCCTGCGTTCGGCCATTACCGATCCCTCGAACTACCGCTCGGCCAAACATCTCGACGCCTGGCTCAAGGCGCGCGGCATCATCGGCCTTTCCGGCATCGACACCCGCGCGCTGACCGCGCTGATCCGCTCCAAGGGCATGCCGAATGCCGTGATCGCGCACGCCAAGGACGGCAAGTTCGACCTGCACGGCCTCAAGGAAGAAGCGCGCGAATGGCCCGGCCTCGAAGGCATGGACCTGGTGCCGATGGTGACTTCCGCCCAGCGCTTCACCTGGGACGAGACGCCGTGGGCCTGGGAAAAGGGCTTTGGCCGCCAGACCGCGCCCGAATTCAACGTGGTCGCGATCGATTACGGCATCAAGCGCAACATCCTGCGGCTGCTCGCCGGCGAGGGCTGCAAGATCACCGTGGTGCCGGCGACGACATCAGCCGAAGACATTCTGGCGATGAAGCCGGACGGCGTGTTTCTCTCTAACGGCCCCGGCGATCCCGCCGCGACCGGCAAATACGCGGTGCCTGTGATCAAGCAGGTGATCGCTTCGGGCACGCCGACCTTCGGCATCTGCCTCGGCCACCAGATGCTGGGCCTCGCCGTCGGCGCCAGGACCAAGAAGATGCATCAGGGCCATCACGGCGCCAATCATCCGGTCAAGGACGAGACCACCGGCAAGGTGGAAATCACGTCCATGAACCACGGCTTTGCGGTGGACGAAAAGACCCTGCCGAAGGGCGCCACCCAAACCCACATCTCGCTGTTCGACGGCTCCAATTGCGGCATCCAGCTCGACGGCAAGCCGGTGTTCTCGGTGCAGTACCACCCGGAAGCCTCACCCGGCCCGCGGGATTCGCATTATCTGTTCAAGCGGTTCGCCGATTTGATGCGGGCGAACAAGAAGGCGTAGCCCGCACTCCCCTTTCCTTCATCATCATGCCCGGGCTCGTCCCGGGCATTGTTTTTTGTGAGTGCGAGGATGACTCGGGGCATGACGAGATATCATGTGACGAATGGCCTGTTGCCGCGCTATCTGCTATAGTATGATCATCGACATTCAAAGTAAGGAATGAGCACCATGGACAGCTCCGCCGCCCCCAAGGTCGAATACGGCGTGACGCCGACTGATGTGATGGCGTCGATGACGGGTCTTGAGTTCGTCCGCGCGATCTTCGAGGGCAAACTGCCGGCGCCGCCGATCATGGAGAATGTCGAGCCGTTCGATTCCACCGCCGAGAACGGCGTAGTGACCTTTCACAGCGTGCCGGGCTTCCGGCACTACAACCCGATCGGCTCGGTGCATGGCGGCTACGCCGCGATCCTGCTGGATTCCGCGATGGGGCTCGCCGTCCACACCACGCTGCCGGCCGGCACCGGCTACACCACGCTGGAATTCAAGATCTCCTTCATCAAGGGCATGACCAAGGATACCGGCCCTGTGAAGTCGGAAGGCCGCACGCTCAGCGTCGGCCGCCGCGCCGCCACCGCGGAAGCGCGCATCACCGATTCCAAGGGCCGCCTGCTCGCCCACGCCACCACGACCTGCCTGGTGTTTGAAATCCCGACAGCATGAGCCAAGGGAACGCCGGGCGCTGACAGCGGTTGAATCCCGACGTATGGTTTGTACGCGGGAGAACGATCATGTCCGTCGTCAGCGAAGACCTTCAGCCGCTCACCTTCGACTTCGTCGATGACGGCCTGGTGCCGAACAGCAAGATGCCGTTCCTGGTCTACAAGCGCGCGATCGACGTCGACAACGACCATCCCGAAAAGACCATCGAGGGCCTGTTCGGCGCCAATGGCTGGGGCGCGATGTGGCGCAACGGCGTTTATGATTATCTGCACTACCACGCCACCGTGCACGAAGTGCTCGGGGTCGCCCGTGGCAACGCCATCGTGCGGTTCGGCGGCGACAATGGCACGGACCTCGCGATCGCGGCCGGCGACGTCGCGATCCTGCCGGCCGGCACCGGGCATCAATGCCTGTCGTCGAGCGCTGATTTTTCAGTCGTCGGCGCCTATCCGCCCGGCCCGCCTGCAGAAATCACGCGCGCGACGCCGGAGAACCACGCCAAGGCGTTGAAGACAATTCCAAACGTGAAGCTGCCGAAGTCCGATCCGGTGATGGGGGCAAATGGTCCGCTGGTAAAACTGTGGAAGCGCGGGTGATACTGCGGTTCGAACGGGATTGCGACGATTTGTCCTGTGTCGTCTGGGGTACGATTATCTGGCACAAAATGCATAGACGGTGCGCGCCACCGTTCGCGAAGACGCAGATCGGCGCAGCTAGAGATACGCCGTATAGGAACTGATCCACACCAGGATCGACGCAAGAAGGCCGATCACGCCCGCCTTCTCGGAAAATGCAGTTGCACTGCCGGACATTCCCAGACGAAGCGACTCCCGGCTCATCCCGTCAGGGATCGAGATCTCCGCCGGAAACACCGTCGCCCCGCCGAACGTATTGGTGCGCGCCAGCGTTCCCGACACAGCGATCTGCCCCTGGCCGATGCCCCTCGGAATGGCGGTGATCTTCGCGTGATAGATGCGTCCCGGGACGTTGTCGAAAACGATATCGACAGCGGCGCCCTCCTTGATGGTCTGAAAGCCGTTCTGAGAAAACATTCCAACCAGCGTGATCTCCTTCTCGACGATGAACGACATCGCCGAGTGCAACTGCAGCGCGCGATCACCGACGGTCAAGGCGACGACGGTGACATAGCCGTCGGCCGGCGCACGAATGGTCGTCTGCGACAATTCCCAATTGGCGTTATCGAGCTGCGCCTGTAGCTGCGCCACTGACGTGTTGACGCCGCCGATCTCGGAATCCATCGCGAGCTTGGCGCTCTGCTGCGCGGCCTTGGCGGCGCCGAGCTGCGCCGACACGGTTTCGTACTGGACCTGCTTGTCCTGCGCCTGAAACTGCGAGTTGGCATCATCAGCGGCAAGTGTCTGGATATCGTCGAGCCGCTTCTTGTTGTAGGCGACCTGCGTGGTGAGCCCTGCGACATTCGCCGTCGCTTGCTCGTAATTCGCTTTCAGTATCTCGGTTTGCTGCTTTGCAGCAGCGAGCGACGCCTGCAACTGCGAGACCTTGTATTGAAACGGCGCCGGATCGATTTGAAACAGCACATCGTTGGCTTTGACCGGCACGTTCGGCCTGACCGGAATTGCAACGATTTGTCCTGTCACATTCGGTGTCACTTCCACCACGCGGCCGGTGACCGTCACGCGCCCTGACGGCGTCAGATAATTAAAAAGCGCGAGAAATGCCGCGAGAAGAAATATTCCGACAACGATCGAGACCGTCCCGGACAACCAGCCCCAACGCACCAGTTTGAATTTCGAGAACAAGGCCCACAGCGCGACGAGGTAGAGGCACAAAATAATGACCATGGCTGGTCCTCATTATTGGTTTGTGCTAAATTTGCTCCCGGAGGTAGCTGAAGACACGATTCAACCGTTAGCTTCATTGCTCCTGTTTTTCCAGCATCTTGTTTTGATCCTGCATACGCCGCGAGGCGTTTTATGCAGCCATGCAGCACGTTCTCCCGCATACGCAATCTCTTGCACACGCAATCTCTCTCGCTTCAGAGCGAGAATGCTTTCAAGCCGAGATAGGAGACAGCACCATGTTGACGAAACGCGACCTGCTTCGTTCCGCAGCGCTAGCTGCACTGACAGTTACGACGATGACGCCCATCCCGGCCAATGCGCAGGCCAAAGCCGAATGGCCTGACATCCGCGAGGCCAAGGCCATCGCCGAAGAAGGCTTCATCTATGGCCTTCCCATCGTAATGAACTACGCTGTCATGTACGAGTATTCGGTCGACAGGAATTCGGGGCAATTCAAGGCACCGTTCAATCAGATTAAAAACGAGGCGCGCGTCTTTACCTACAAGGACACCTCGATCGTCACCCCCAACAGCGATACACCCTATTCCTTCCTCTGGATGGATCTGCGCGCGGAGCCGATGGTGTTGTCGGTGCCGGCGGTGGAAAAGGGCCGCTACTACGCGGTGCAACTTGAAGACGGCAATACCTACAATTACGGCTACATCGGCAGCCGCGCGACCGGTACCGAAGCGGGCGACTACATGGTCGCCGGCCCGGGTTGGAACGGTACGCCCCCGCCTGGCATCAAGAAGGTATTTCGATCCACGACGCAGTTCTCGGTCGCGGGGTATCGCACCCAGTTGTTCGGTGCGGACGATATGCCCAACGTTGAGAAGGTCCAGGCGGGCTACAAGGCCCAGCCGCTCTCGGCCTATCTGAAGCAACCAACGACGACTGCGGCGGCCGCTATAGACTTCCCCAAGGTCGACAAGGAATTGGTGAAGAAAAACTTCTTTGAGTATCTCGACTTTTCCTTGCAGTTCGCGCCGGCGACGCCGGACGAAGCGGAAATCCGCGCCAAGCTCGCGCGCATCGGCGTCGGCCCCGGCAAGACCTTTGATTTCAAGGACCTCCCGATCGCGCACAAGCTCGAGATCGGCCTTGGCATGAAAGACGGCGAGGAGAAGGTCGACAAGTACCTCGAGAACGGCTTCAAGAATATCAACGGATGGAAGATCGGATCGTTCTTCGGAGATCGCGAGTTTTTCAACGGCAACTGGCTGCTGCGGGCGGCGGCCGCCAAGGGCGGCATCTATGGCAACGACGCCGTGGAAGCCGTGTACCCCTTCACCAAGAATCTGGCCAACGGCGACGTCCTCGATGGCTCCAAGCACAAATACGCGATCACTTTCCCCGCCGGTCAGCTTCCGCCTGTCAATGCGTTCTGGTCGGTGACCATGTACGACGGCAAGAGCCAGTTGCTGATCGAAAACCCGATCAACCGCTACCTGATCAACTCGCCGATGCTATCAGGCATGAAGAAGAATGCCGACGGGTCCCTCACGCTGCATGTTCAAAAGGACGCCCCCGGCGCCGACAAGGAATCCAACTGGCTACCGGCGCCGAACGGACCGATTTACCTGGTGATGCGGCTGTACTGGCCGAAGACCGAAGCGCCGTCCGTCCTGCCCCCGGGCAACGGCACATGGCAGCCGCCAGCGATCGTGGCGACGCAGTAGCGTTGCGGCAGAAAGGCCGCGTGGGACTCGTTGTCACCGTGATCCCGCGCGTGCCCCCGAAACAATCAGCCCAAGCGGTGAAGACAGAGGAGTGTTCACATGATCACGAAACGCGATCTGCTCCGTGCCGCAGCGCTGGCTGCGATGACAGTTACCACCATGACGCCGGTTCCGGCGAGCGCGCAGGCCAAGGCGGAATGGCCCGACATCATCGAGGCCAAAAGAATTGCTGAGGAAGGCTTCATCTATGGCCTGCCGATCGTGATGAACTACGCTGTGATGTACGAATTCTCCGTGGACACGAAGAACAGCCAGTTCAAGGCGCCGTTCAATCAGATCAAAAACCTGGCGTATGTCGCGACGTACAAGGACACCGCAGTCGTGACGCCCAACAGCGACACGCCATACTCCACGCTTTGGTTCGATCTGCGCGCCGAGCCGATGGTTGTTTCGGTGCCGGCCGTTGAGAAGAGCCGCTATTACACGGTGCAGCTGATCGACGGCAACACCTTCAATTTTGGCTATATCGGCAGCCGCGCGACCGGCAGCGACGCCGGAGACTACATGGTCGTTGGGCCGAACTGGCAGGGCGCCACTCCGCCCGGAATCAAGAAGGCCTTCCAGTCCTCGACCCAGTTTGCCTTCGCGGCCATTCGCACGCAGCTCTTCAATCCGGAAGATATGCCGAATGTCGTGAAGGTCCAGGCCGGCTACAAGGCGCAGCCGCTATCGGCCTATCTCAAGCAGCCGGTAACGACCGCTTCGGCCGCGATCGACTTTCCCAAGGTCGATGCGGAGCTGGTGAAGAAGAACTTCTTCGAATATCTCGACTTCGCGCTGCAGTTTGCGCCGGCGGGCCCGGAAGAACGCACCATTCGCGAGAAGCTCGCGCGCATCGGCGTCGGCGCGGGCAAGACCTTCAACTTCAAGGATCTTCCGCTCGAACACAAACTCGAAGTCGGGCTCGGGATGAAGGAAGGCGAGGAGAAGGTTGAAAAGTATCTCGCTGGTGGACAGAAAGACGTCAACGGATGGAAAATCGGATCGCTGTTCGGTGACCGGCTGTTCTACAGCGGCGATTGGCTGAAGCGGGCCGCAGCTGCAAAAGGCGGCATTTATGGCAACGACGCCGCGGAAGCCGTCTACCCCATGACCAAAACGCTTGCCAACGGCGAAGTGCTCGACTCTTCAAAGCACAAATACACAGTCACTTTTCCTGCCGGACAGTATCCGCCGGTCGAGGCGTTCTGGTCGGTGACGATGTATGACGGCAAGAGCCAACTGCTGATCGAGAATCCGATCAACCGATATCTGATCAATTCGCCGATGCTGCCCGGCATGAAGAAGAATCCGGACGGCTCTCTCACGCTGCATCTCCAGAAAGATTCACCCGGCGCCGACAAGGAATCCAACTGGCTGCCGGCGCCGAACGGCGAAATGTACCTGGTGATGCGGCTCTATTGGCCGAAGACCGAAGCGCCGTCGATCCTGCCGCCGGGCGAAGGCACCTGGCAGCCGCCGGCGATCGTGGCGCTGCAATAGCGTTGCGCCGAGAGGCAGCGCGGGACCCGTCATTACCGCGATCCCGCGCGTGCCCCGAGATTCAGGATCGAATCCGCGCTCGAACCCAGGCAAGGGAATGTTCACATGATTACAAAACGCGACCTTCTTCGTTCCGCAGCGCTTGCTGCATTCACCGTCTCGACGGCGAATTCCATCCCGGCGCAAGCGCAGACGAGTGCCGAGCGTCCAGGCTTCTTCAAGGCAAAGGACATCGCCGAGGCGGGCTTCATCTTCGGCCTGCCAATCGTGATGAACTACGGCATCATGTATGAATTCGCCATCGATCGCACTTCGAGCCAGTTCAAGGCGCCGTTCAACCAGTTCAAGAACGACCCCAACGTCTTTACCTACAAGGACACCGCGGTCGTGACGCCGAACAGCGACACGCCCTATTCGATCGGGTGGATGGATTTTCGGGCGGAGCCCATCGTCATTTCCGTGCCGGCGATCGACCCGAAGCGCTACTATTCGGTCCAACTCTGTGACGGCAACACCTATAATTATGGCTACATCGGCACCCGCGCCACCGGAAGCGAGGCCGGAGATTATCTGGTTGTCGGCCCGGACTGGAAGGGCGCAACGCCTCCCGGAATCAAGAAGGTCTTCCAGTCGAGCACCCAGCTATCGATCGTCATCTTCCGCACCCAGCTTTTCAACGCTGGCGATATCGACAACGTCAAGAAGGTGCAGGCCGGCTACAAGATGCAGCCACTTTCCACCTATCTGAAACAGCCGACGACGACGGCCGCGACGGCCATCGACTTTCCGAAGATCGACAAGGAGCTCGTGAAAACCAACTTCTTCGAGTATCTCGATTTTGCGCTGCAGTTTGCTCCCGTGCAGGAAAACGAGAAGGAGATCCGCGCCGCGCTCGCGAAGATTGGCGTCGGCCCCGGCAAGACCTTTAACTTCAAGGACCTGCCGCTGGAGCAAAAGCTCGAGATTGGCCTCGGCATGAAGGAAGGCGAGAAGAAGGTCGAGGAAGGCGTCGCCAAGGCCGGCACGACCATCAACGGCTGGCAGGTCAGCGCGTTGCCGGGCGATAACGCCCACTACAATGGCGACTGGCTCAAGCGCGCCGTCGCCGCCAAGGCCGGTATCTACGGCAATAATCCGGCGGAAGCGACCTATCCGCTCACCCGCATCGATGGCGACGGCCAGACGCTCGATGGCAGCAAGCACAATTACACCCTGACATTCCCGCCGGGCCAGGAGCCACCAGTCAACGCGTTCTGGTCGCTCACCATGTATGACGGCAAGTCGCAGCTCCTGATCGAAAATCCGATCAACCGCTATTTGATCAATTCGCCGATGCTTCCGGATATGAAGAAGAACGCGGACGGGTCACTGACGCTCTACATCCAGAACAAATCGCCGGGTGCGGACAAGGAATCGAACTGGCTGCCGGCACCGAACGACACGATCTACCTGGTCATGCGGCTCTACTGGCCGAAGACGGAGTCACCTTCGATCCTGCCGCCAGGCGAAGGCACCTGGAAGCCGCCGGCCGTCGTGGCGGCGAAGTAGCGTTCAGACCGAGGGCACCGCGGGACTCGTCATCGTGATCCCGCGCGTGCGCAGGCTCGGAAGGAAAGTGAAAGCAAACTTGAGTGCCGTTTTGCACGGGAGTGAGTCATGAAAGCTGTACTCACACGAACGCTTTGCGGCGCTGTACTGACTTTTGCATTGACCGCCGTATTCACACCAGCCGGCGCCCAGCAGACAAGCCTGTCGAAATTCTCCACCGAACAACTCGCCAATCGAATGCTGGAACGCCGCGCCGTGGACGCCGTCATCTGGGGCATGCCCATCGTCAGCTTCGACTCGCTGCGGCAAGCCTACTTCCGCGACGGCAAGGCGAAATACGGCGACATCATCTGGTGGCCCAAAGGCAGCACCTGGAAGAACCAGTCGTTCACCGTCAATACAACCCTTCGCTACCTTTTTGCCTTCTTCAACATAAAAGACGATGGGCCGATGGTTCTGGACCTGCCGTCGGCGGCGAATGGGTCCAGCTTCCTGGGCACCATTTGCGATGCCTGGCAGGTACCGCTCACCGACGTCGGGTTCGAGGGCAAAGGCGGCAAATACCTGGTGCTGCCACCCGACTACACGGGCGAGGTGCCGGCCGGCTATATCCCCGTGCGTTCCAAGACCTACAACACATTCGCCGGCCTCCGCTCCATCCTGGAGAGCAACTCGGAAGAGGACGTGCGCAGGGGTGACGCGCTGGTGAAGCAGATCAAGGTCTACCCCTTGGCCGGGGCCAGTAACCCGCCTGCGCCGCGGTTCGTGGATATGACCAACACCCTCTATGACGGCCTCGCGCGATTCGACGAAAGCTTTTACACCAGCCTTGCCCGCATGCTGAATGAGGAGACGGTACAGCCCCAGGATCTGCAGATGATGGGCATGCTCCGACCACTCGGCATCGAGAAGGGCAAGGAGTTCAAGCCCGATGCCGCGACCGTGGCACAGTTGAAGTCCGCCGCGGCGGAAGCCGGTGCCTGGCTCCTCGGACAGCAGTCCAAGATCGGTGAAGACTGGTGGCCGGGCAGCCAGTGGAAATTGCTGGTCCCGCCGATTGGCCCGCAGACGGGATTCAAGTGGGCCGTGCCAAACTATTTCGACGTGGATACGCGCGGCGCTGCTTTCGCCGGCTTCTTCCTGCCTCCCGCGAAGCTCGGCGGAGGCAGCTTCTACCTTGCCGCGTACTTCGACAACGGCGGCCAGCCGCTCCGCGGCGAGAACCCCTATCGACTGCACGTTCCAGCCAATGTTCCGGTAAGTCAGTTCTGGGCTGTCACCATTTACAACGCTGAAACGTCGGCCCTCTTCCTCAACCTGCCACGCCCGACCCTGGATTCATTGGACAAAGGGCTGCGCAAGAACGCCGACGGCTCGGTGGACATCCACTTTGGATCGCAGGCGCCCGCCGGTCGGGAGTCGAACTGGATTTTCACGCCGGCGGGGACGAGCTGGTTCCCCTGGTTTCGATTCTACGGTCCTGAGAAGGCGGTTTTCGACAAGAGTTGGAAGATGCCCGACATCGAACAGGTGAAATGATCTGCGAATAAACGGCTATAGCCCAGTCTCTGCCACTTCCTGAGGACTAGCAGCTTTGAGCACGATTCAATTCGACAACGAAAGCGCTGATGCCAAGGCAGGTGAACATCCTCATCATCCGGGGATGGTCCTGATTCCCGGCGGCACGTTCCGCATGGGATCGGACAAGCATTATCCCGAGGAAGCGCCAGTTCATTCCGTGACAGTCGATGAATTTTTCATCGACCGCACGCCGGTGACGAACAGGGAGTTCAAGGAATTCGTGAGGGCGACCGGCCACGTCACGTTCGCCGAAATCCCGCCCGACCCGAACGACTATCCCGGCGCGCTGCCTCACATGATCTATGCCGGCTCGCTGGTGTTTTCGCCTCCGGCGCAGACCGTTGATCTCCGCGACTGGAGCCGATGGTGGCAATTCATGAATGGCGCCGACTGGCGCCACCCTTATGGCCCGAAGAGCAACATCAACGTGCTCGACAATCATCCTGTCGTGCACGTCGCTTATTCCGACGCGCTCGCCTTTGCGCGCTGGGCCGGCAAGGATATTCCGACCGAAGCCGAGTGGGAGTTCGCCGCGCGCGGCGGATTGGCTGAGGCAGAATATGCCTGGGGCGAGGAGTTCACGCCAGGCGGCCAGCATCTTGCCAATACCTGGCAGGGAGAATTCCCGAAGCAAAATCTCTGCACCGACGGCTTCGAGCGCACATCGCCAGTCACGGCCTTTCCGCCGAACGGCTACGGCATTCACGACATGATCGGGAATGTCTGGGAATGGACGTCCGACTGGTATTCGCAAAAGCACGAAGCAGATGCGCCAAAGGCGTGCTGCATTCCCCATAATCCGCGAGGCGGATCAGAGGCTGCGAGCCACGACTCTCGTCAGCCGAATATCAGAATTCCACGCAAGGTGCTTAAAGGCGGCTCGCACCTGTGCGCCCCGAACTATTGCCGCCGCTATCGTCCTGCCGCGCGTCATGCCGAGCCTATCGACACCTCGACTAGCCACGTCGGCTTCAGGTGCATCATCAGGAAAAGGAGTGCGTCATGAGTAAGGACAAGATTCCGGGAACGTCCGAACCCGGCACAAAGCCGATCGGCGGAGGATTGAAACGCCGCGATCTCTTGTTGAGCGGCAGTTCTCTCATCGCCGCTTCGGCGCTCTCGGCCGTCGGCCTAACAAGCGCTGCGCAAGCGCAGCAACAACCAGCGGCGCCCCCACCTGTTGCGGCCGGGCAGCGGCCCAACATTGTCGTCATCATGGGCGACGACATCGGCATCTGGAATATCGGCGCCTACCACCGCGGCATGATGGCTGGGCGGACGCCGAACCTCGACAAAATAGCCGCCGAAGGCATGCTGTTCACCGATTATTACGCAGAGGCGAGCTGTACGGCGGGTCGTGCCAACTTCATCACCGGCGAGCTGCCGATCCGCACCGGCATGACCACTGTCGGCCAGGCTGGCGCCCCCACCGGCTTGCCGGCGGAGGCCGTGACCATTGCCGCCGCGCTGAAAGGTATGGGCTACGCCACCGGCCAGTTCGGCAAGAATCACCTTGGCGACAAGAACGAGTTTCTGCCGACCGTGCATGGCTTCGACGAATTCTTCGGCTACCTGTACCACCTCGACGCGATGGAAGACCCGGCGCACCCCGCCTACCCGCAGGAGCTGTTGAACACAGTTGGCCCACGCAACATGGTCCACTCGTGGGCGACCAACGTGGACAATGCCACCGTGGATCCGCGCTGGGGCAAGGTCGGCAAGCAGAGGATCGAGGACGCCGGGACGCTTTATCCGAAGCGAATGGAAACCGTGGACGACGAAATCCGCGATCTTGCCTTGAAGTTCATCGAAAAGGCCAAGGCCGACAACAAGCCGTTCTTCCTGTGGCTCAACCCGACCCGCATGCACATCGTCACGCACCTGTCGCCCAAGTACCAGGCGTTACGCAACTCCAAGAACGGCTGGACCATCCATGAGGCCGGCATGGCACAGCTCGACGACGACGTCGGCATCGTGATGCAGAAGCTCAAGGACATGGGTGTCGATGACAACACCATCGTCGTCTTTACCACCGACAACGGCACCGAGGTATTCACCTGGCCCGATGGCGGACAGACGCCATTCGCCCAGAGCAAAGGCACGGTCATGGAAGGTGGCTTTCGCGCGCCGGCGATGATCCGCTGGCCCGGCAAGGTGCCGGCAGGCAAGGTCGAGAACGGCATTATCTCCGGGCTCGATTGGTTTCCAACCTTCGTGGCCGCCGCCGGTAATCCGAACATTGTCGAGGAATTGAAGAAGGGCAAGCACATCGGTGACAGGACCTACAAATGTCATCTGGACGGCTACAACCAGATGGACATGATCACCGGCAAGGGTCCGTCAAATCGGAACGAAATATGGTACTTCGGCGAAAGCGAACTGGGTGCCGTACGCATCGGCGACTACAAGTATCGTTTCATCGACCAGCCCGGCGGCTGGCTAGGTGAAAAGACCAAGCCTGACATACCCTATCTGACCAACCTTCGTCTTGATCCGTTCGAGCGCACGGGCTGGCCCGGTAGCGGGTCCAAATACGGAGCGCAACAATACTTCGACTGGTTCAAGTACGAATTCTGGCGCTTCGTGTTTGTCCAGCAGCAGGTCGAGAAGCTGGCCATGACTGCGATCGAGTTTCCGCCGATGCAGAGGGGTGCGAGCTTTAACCTCGATGCCGTGAAAGCGAAGATCGAGGCCGCCAGAACGGCAGTGGGCAAATAAGGATTTGATGATCGTAATGGCGGACGGCCTGCGTATGGGCCGCCCGCCAAACTCTCTTGATCGTTGCGTTCTTTACTGTGAAAGGAACCAACTATGTCAATGCCGCAAGTTTCCTTCGGCGTCAGCCGCCGCATCCTGCTCTTGGCCTTGGCTTTGCTCGCGGCGCTGATCGGACCGCTGCCTCCCATATCCGTGATGGCGCAAACTCCCGCGATCGATCCGCTGCCGTCATGGAATGATACGGCGACCAAAACGTCCATCGTCACGTTCGTCGAGCGCGTGACGAAGCAAGGCTCGCCAGACCTCGTGCCGCCTGCCGAGAGAATTGCCACCTTCGACAATGACGGCACCCTGTGGGCGGAGCAGCCGATCTATTTCCAGTTTGCCTTCGCACTCGACCGCGTCAAGGCGCTCGCCCCGCTGCATCCGGAGTGGAAGGACAAGGAGCCGTTTGCCTCGCTGCTCAAGGGCGACCTTAAAGGCGCGCTCGCCGGCGGCGAGGCTGCTATTTTCGAAATCCTCACCGTCACGCATTCCGGAATGACCACGGATGAATTCGAGAAGATCGTGAGCGACTGGATCACTACGGCGAAGCATCCAGTCACCAAGCGGCTCTACACCGAGATGGTCTATCAGCCGATGCTGGAACTGCTCGCCTATCTGCGCGGCAACGGCTTCAAGACGTTCATCGTCTCCGGCGGCGGCATCGACTTCATGCGCGTCTTTGCCGACAGGGTCTATGGCGTTCCGCCCGAGCAAGTGGTGGGCAGCAGCGGCAAGCTGAGCTTCGAGCTACGCGACGGTAAACCGGTCCTCGTAAAACTGCCGGAGCTTAATTTCAACGACGACAAGACTGGCAAGCCCATCGGCATCCAGATGCATATCGGCCGGCAACCGATCGCGGCATTCGGCAATTCCGACGGCGACCTGCAAATGCTCGAATGGGCCAAGGGAGGCGGCGGCGTCCGCTTCGCCCTCCTCGTGCACCATACCGACGCCGAGCGGGAATGGGCCTACGACCGCAATTCTTCCATTGGCCGCCTCGACAAGGCGCTCGACGCTGCACAGGCGATGGGCTGGACCGTTGTCGACATGAAGAACGACTGGAAGAAGATATTTCCGTTTGGCAGCAAATGAACATGACGTTCTCGATCTCGCCGATGGCGCCCACCAGCACGGTGACGCCGACGCGCCGAACCATCACGAAGTGACGGATCAACGCGCCCACTGTCCCATCTGGAGGCATGTCTGCAGGCTGACGTAACTTGGCGTGCCGCCAATGCTCTCCTGCGAGACACAACTCGCGCGGCTGGGCGCAGGGAATTTCGACCACTGGCTTCCGAGCTGCTGGCGCGCTTTCTGTTCATCGCTGATGCAAGTCTTGAGCGACTGATCGACGGTGAGTCCGGCGGTAGCGGCGATGTCGAGCTTGCAGTTTCGCGTGATATCGAACTTCGGCACTCCGTCAGCGACGGGCATAACCAATTGCGAACCCAATACGATCATAGAGACGGACATAGGCATTTCCGACCTCCTGCTGCTCTGGCTCGCTTGCATCGTAGCGCAAGCCGGCCGGACCGCTAGTCTTATTTCGCCGCGGCAGACATCCCTTCCCTTCACACGGGGGAGAGGGGAAAGGAGAACGGCCGTCATGCCGCAAAACCACCTCAAGACAATCGAGGCCCCCGCATTGGAGCCATGACGCACGGCGCTGGATCAGCGCCGGCGTTATGTGATTGACTTTGCCCTGTCCGAGATCAGGCCAACATGATCCGGCCAGCACAGGGAAACGTCCGATGACAGCCAACCCAGACATGACCATCCGCGACATCAGGGTGACGATGCTGCGCCTGCCCTGGGCCGACGATCCCTGGCTCAAGGGGCATGCGCTGGGCCCAACGCGCGACATCCTGATCTGCGAGGTCGAGACCGCAGGCGGCGTCACCGGCATGGGCTATCTGTTCGTGTTCCGCCCGGGCATGAAGTCGATCGCCTCCTGTCTCGACGAGTGCATCATCCCGCGCGTGAAGGGCAAGGACGCCACCGCGATCGAGGCGATCTGGCGCGATCTGTGGACGGCGACGATGACCTATGGCCGCGGCGGCATCGCCGCGATGGCGATGTCGGCGATCGACATCGCGCTGTGGGATGCGGTGGGCAAGCGTGCCGGCCTGCCGCTGCACCGGTTGTGGGGCCATTATCGCTCGGAAATCCCGATCTACGGCTCGGGTTGTTTCCGCGGCGCCGGCGGCGACGGCATGATCGAGAAGGCGCTGCATTTCGTGAAGCAGGGCTACAAGGCGATCAAGATGCAGGTTGCGCATGTGCACACGCCCGCGCAGGACCTCGACAATGTACGCCGCATGCGCGAGGCGCTCGGACCCGACATCGACATCATGATCGACGTCAATATGGGCTGGAGCGCCGATGTGGCGATCGAGATGGGGCGCAAGTTCGAGAGTTACGACGTTTACTGGCTCGAGGAGCCGGTGCCTGCCGACGATTTTGCCGGCTACCAGCGCATCGCCGCGGCGCTCGATATGCGTGTGGTCGGCGGCGAGACCCATTTCACGCGCTACGATCTGCGGCCGTTCTTTATCAATCCCTGCCTGCCGATCCTGCAGCCCGACCCGATGCGTGGCGGCATGACGGACCTTCGCAAGATCGCCGCACTGGCGGACACGTTTGGCATCACCATCGCGCCGCATCTGTTTCCCGAACTCAACGTGCACCTCCTGGCCTCGATCCCGAACGGCATCTGGTGCGAGAACATGGGGCTGATCGACGACCTCTGGGTCGATCCGCCTGACATTGCCAACGGCATGATCACGGCGCCGGAGCGGCCCGGACACGGGCTCCGGTTCAAGGACGAGGTGCTGAAGTTCAGGATTTAGTCTCTACCCCTCTCCCCTGTGGGAGAGGGTGGCGCCTCACGTAGTGAGGCGACGGGTGAGGGGTTCTCTCCTCACGGTAAGACGAGATGAGGACAGAGACCCCTCATCGGCGCTTCGCGCCACCTTCTCCCACAAGGGGAGAAGGAAAGAAGCAATCCACTACGCCGCGTTGGCGCTTTCCTGGCGGCTGGCTTCGAACAGGAACCAGGTGCGGCGCTCGGTCTCGTCGACGAACAGTTCGAGCAACTGCGCGGTGCCGGTATCTTCGTGGTCGTCGCAAAGCTTGTGGGCTTTGCGCATGGCGGCCGCCATGTGCTTGTTGTCTTCCATCAATTCGCGCAGCATTTCACGCGGCGGGACGTAACCCTCGTTGTTGTCCTGAATGGTCTGCAGCTTTGCGATCTGCCCGATCGAGCGCAGCGTGACGCCGCCAAGCTTGCGCACCCGCTCGGCGAGCTGGTCGGTGGTACCGAAGATCGCCTCCGCCTGCTCGTCCAGCATCAGATGGTAGTCGCGGAAATGCCGGCCGGAGACGTGCCAGTGGAAATTCTTGGTCTTCATGTAGAGCGCGAAGGCGTCAGCCAGCAGCACGTTGAGCGACGCCGAAATCTTGTCCACCGCGGCCTGCGGCAGATCGGTCGGCGTATCGAGATCGGGGGACACTTTTTCGGATTTGTTGGCTTTGCTCACGTTGAACCTTCCTGTTAGGAAACCGGACAGCGGTGGCCATTGGACATTGGCCGCCGAACACCCTAACGCATCACTTTCCCGGCGGTTCCTTGCCGGAAACCCCTGTTTTGCCGGACGCAGCCCCGATGGACGAATGGATCGACTATTACGATTCCACGCATACGATCTATGCAAGCAAGCTGCACCGGGACCTGCATTTCCAGATCATCGCGCGCGACATCATCGGCTACATCTCATCCCCTGACGCGGTCGTGCTGGACTATGCCTGCGGCGAGGCGCTGTCGGCGGCCAAGGTGGCGGACGCCTGCGCAAAACTCTATCTCGCCGAACCCGCCCCCGGCGTGCGCGGACGGCTGATCGCGCGGTTTGCGCCGAACACCAAAATACGCGTCCGTTCGCTCGATGAGCTCCGGAGTATGGAGGCGCAGTCGGTCGATCTCGCCGTCATGAACTCGGTGGCGCAATACATGACGCAGCAAGAGCTGGATTCCGCATTCGCAATCATTCGCCGGCTGTTGAAGCCGAGCGGGCGGCTGGTGCTGGGCGATATCCTGCGGCCCGAGGTCGGCATGGCCAGGGACGTGCTGGCGCTGTTGAAATTCGCAACCGCCCACGGCTTCCTGACCGACGCGCTCTACGGCCTCGCCTCTACCGCCCTGTCGGACTACCGGCAATTGCGCACCCGCGTCGGCCTGCAACGCTACAGCGAAAGCGAGATGATCGCCAAGCTGACGCGGGCCGGTTTCGCCGCTTCGCGCGCGCAGACCAATATCGGCCACAACCCCTGGAGGATGACCTTCATCGCCCACCACCCATCGGTGCGCTAGTTAGGGTTAATAAAAGGTAAACGTAGCTCACCCGCCCGTGATCGGTAATGATCGCCTTGGCCCGGTGGCGGAAGCGACAACGCGAGAACGGTGCATCGTTCTTTATCCTGGTTCAAATCCAGGCCGGGCCTCCAGCCTTCGCGGCTCCGCCGCTTCGGCTAGGCAGGCCCCTTCGTGGCGAAGGCTGCCTCGGCGTAGCCCGAAGGGCGAAGACGGGCCGCGGCCAGCCTTTCCCACCTCACACCAAGCCGCAGCCCAAATTCCCGCAAATGCCGGTTGATGGCCCGTTTTTGGGGGTTTCGCGGGTGCGGAATCTGGTCTAAAGACCACCCGCGCGCGAGGGTAACCCGCGCTCTTGGCTTAGGGGACGCGCAGCATGCGCGCCCTTTTTTTGTGCCCAAAATCCAGTCCGCGAGACCTGATGCCCAAAAGAACCGACATCTCCACCATCCTGATCATCGGCGCCGGCCCCATCGTGATCGGCCAGGCCTGCGAATTCGACTATTCAGGCACCCAGGCGGTGAAGGCGCTGAAGGAAGAGGGCTACCGGGTCGTCCTGGTCAATTCCAATCCTGCGACGATCATGACCGACCCGGAACTGGCCGATGCCACCTATATCGAGCCAATCACGCCGGAAATCGTCGGCAAGATCATCGAAAAAGAACGCTACGTCATTCCCGGCGGCTTTGCGCTGCTGCCGACCATGGGCGGCCAGACCGCGCTGAATTGCGCGCTGTCGCTCCGCCGTCAGGGCACACTCGACAAATTCGACGTCGAAATGATCGGCGCAACCGCAGACGCCATCGACAAGGCCGAGGACCGCCAGCTGTTCCGCGAGGCCATGACCAAGATCGGGCTGGAGACGCCAAAATCGCGGCTGGCCAACGCCTCGGCGCTGAAGAAGTCCTACCGCGACAAATACCTGGCTGAGCGAGAGAAACTGTCGGGCGAGGCGCTGGAAGAGCTCGAGCGGCAGTGGACCCTCGGCGAGAACGAACGCCGCAAGCGCTATCAGGAGCACGCGTTCGGCGAGGCGCTGATGGCGCTGTCCGAAATCGGTTTGCCTGCGATTATCCGGCCCTCCTTCACGATGGGCGGCACCGGCGGCGGCATTGCCTACAACAAGGAGGAGTTCCTCGACATCATCGAGCGCGGGCTCGACGCCTCGCCGACCAACGAGGTGCTGATCGAGGAAAGCGTGCTCGGCTGGAAAGAGTACGAGATGGAGGTGGTGCGCGATAAAAAGGATAATTGCATCATCATCTGCTCGATCGAGAACCTCGATCCGATGGGCGTGCATACCGGCGATTCCATCACCATCGCGCCGGCCCTGACGCTGACCGACAAGGAATACCAGATCATGCGCGACGCCTCGCTGGCGGTGCTGCGCGAGATCGGGGTCGAGACCGGCGGCTCCAACGTGCAGTTCGGCATCAACCCGGCCGACGGCCGCATGGTCGTGATCGAGATGAACCCGCGCGTGTCGCGCTCTTCTGCCCTTGCTTCGAAGGCCACCGGCTTTCCGATTGCAAAGGTCGCGGCCAAGCTCGCGGTCGGCTACACGCTGGACGAGATCGCCAACGACATCACCGGCGGCGCCACGCCGGCCTCGTTCGAGCCGACCATCGATTACGTCGTCGTCAAGATACCGCGCTTTGCGTTCGAGAAATTCCCCGGCGCCTCCCACACGTTGACCACGTCGATGAAATCGGTCGGCGAAGTGATGGCGATCGGCCGCACCTTCCAGGAGAGCCTGCAGAAGGCGCTGCGCGGGCTCGAGACCGGGCTCACCGGCCTCGATGAAATCGAGATCGAGGACCTCGGCCGCGGCGACGACAAGAACGCGGTCCGCGCCGCATTGGGCACGCCGACACCGAACCGCATCCTGCAGGTAGCCCAGGCGATGCGGCTCGGCTGGTCCAACGAAGAGATCTTCAATTCCTGCAAGATCGATCCCTGGTTCCTCGCCGAGATGCGCGGCATCGTCGACATGGAAGCCAAGATCAAGGCGAACGGCCTGCCCGGCAACGCGTTCGGCATGCGGACGCTGAAAGCGATGGGCTTTTCCGACGCACGGCTCGCCGTGCTTGCAGAGGCCACCGAGGCCGAGGTGACCGCCAAACGCCACGCGCTCGGGGTTCGTCCGGTGTTCAAGCGTATCGACACCTGTGCGGCGGAGTTCGCCTCGCCGACCGCTTATATGTATTCAACCTATGAATCGCCTTTTGCCGGAAAACTTGCCGACGAGAGCGAACCGTCCGACAAGAAGAAGGTCATCATCCTCGGCGGCGGGCCGAACCGGATCGGCCAGGGCATCGAGTTCGACTATTGCTGCTGCCACGCCTGCTTTGCGCTGCATGACGCCGGCTACGAGACCATCATGGTCAACTGCAATCCGGAAACCGTGTCGACCGACTACGACACCGCGGACAGGCTGTACTTCGAACCGCTCACCGCCGAGGACGTGCTTGAAATAATCGCCACCGAACGGACCAACGGCACGCTGCACGGCGTGATCGTGCAGTTCGGCGGCCAGACCCCGCTGAAACTGGCGCGCGCGCTGGAGGCCGCCGACGTGCCGATCCTCGGCACCTCGCCCGACGCCATCGACCTTGCCGAAGACCGCGACCGCTTCAAGCGCGTGCTCGACAAGCTGCGGCTGAAGCAACCCAAGAACGGCATCGCCTATTCGGTCGAGCAGGCGCGGCTGGTGGCGGCCGATCTCGGCCTGCCGCTGGTGGTGCGTCCGTCCTATGTGCTGGGCGGCCGCGCGATGCAGATCATCCGCGAGGAAGAGCAGCTCAACAATTATCTGCTCGGCACGCTGCCCGAGCTGGTGCCGGCCGACGTCAAGGCGCGCTATCCCAACGACAAGACCGGGCAGATCAACACCGTGCTCGGCAAGAACCCGCTATTGTTCGACCGCTATCTTTCCGACGCCACCGAGATCGACGTCGACTGCCTGTGCGACGGCAAGGACACGTTCGTCGTCGGCATCATGGAGCATATCGAGGAAGCCGGCATTCACTCCGGCGATTCCGCCTGTTCGCTGCCGCCGCATTCGCTGGATGGTGCGATGATCATTGAGCTCGAACGGCAGACCCGCGAACTCGCGCTCGGCCTCGACGTGGTCGGCCTGATGAACGTGCAATACGCCATCAAGGACGGCGATATCTACGTGCTCGAGGTCAACCCGCGAGCGTCGCGCACCGTGCCGTTCGTCGCCAAGGTGGTCGGCACGCCGGTGGCGAAGATCGCGGCCAGAATCATGGCCGGCGAGAAGCTTGCCGACTTCAATCTGAAGAAGCGCAAGCTCGGCCATGTCGGCGTCAAGGAATCGGTTTTCCCGTTCGCGCGCTTCCCCGGCGTCGATACCGTGCTCGGTCCGGAGATGCGCTCGACCGGCGAAGTGATGGGCATCGACCGTTCGTTCGAAGTCGCCTTCGCCAAGAGCCAGCTCGGCGGCGGCACCCGCGTGCCACGCAAGGGCACCGTGTTCGTCTCGGTGCGCGAGAGCGACAAGACCCGCATCGCGGACGCCGTGCGGCTGCTGCATTCGCTCGGCTTCAAGGTGATGGCCACATCGGGCACCCAGCGCTTCCTCACCGATTCCGGCGTACCGACCGAAAAAGTGAACAAGGTGCTGGAGGGCCGGCCGCACATCGTCGACGCCATCACCAATGGCGACATCCAGCTCGTCTTCAACACCACCGAGGGGCCGCAGGCGCTGGCCGACAGCCGTTCGTTGCGACGGGCTGCCCTCTTGCATAAAGTGCCATATTACACCACTCTTTCGGGTGCTGTGGCGGCCGCACAGGGCATCCGCGCCTATCTGGGCGGAGACCTTGAGGTCCGCACGCTGCAGAGTTACTTTTCCGAAAACTGATCGTTCGCCGGGCCAAATTGCCCGCTAAACGATTGGCAACAAGGCCGTATGGCTGGAACCCACCGCTCGTTTGGTAGTTGTATCGGCCCTTGACGGGGCCGAAAATTAATAGGCTGGCGGGCTCGCGTTTCGGGCCCGAATGGCTCCGAATCGAAATCGAAAGACTGCTTCGTGCGCGCAACTTCTAGGAGCGGCTCGCACGGGCGAAGGACGGAAGAGATGATGGAAAAGGTTCCGATGACCGCCGGCGGCTATGCCGCTCTCGAGGTCGAGTTGAAGAAGCGCCAGTCGGAGGACCGGCCGCGCATCATCGAGCACATCGCCGAGGCGCGCTCGCATGGCGACCTTTCGGAAAACGCGGAATATCACGCCGCCAAGGAAGAGCAGTCGCATAATGAAGGCCGCATCGCCGAGATCGAAGACAAGCTCGCGCGCGCCGACATCATCGACATTTCAAAGCTCTCCGGCGACACCATCATGTTCGGCGCCACCGTCACGCTGGTCGACGAGGACACCGAGAAGAAAGCGGTGTGGCAGATCGTCGGTGAGCCGGAGGCCGATGCCAAGAAGGGCCGCATCTCCATCACCTCGCCGCTGGCCCGCGCGTTGATCGGCAAGAAGAAGGGCACGACCGTCGAGGTCATGGCGCCCGGCGGCGCCAAGGCCTACGAGATCACCAAGGTCGAGTGGCGCTAGGCTGGAGCTAGGTTTGCCCCGGCGGGCACTGCCCGCCGGCCCGGGACCGGAACGTGCCTTCGCCGCACTTTGGGATTTCGCCGCACTGGGAAACCCAAAATTGGGGAAAGCCGCACTTGGGGAAGACCGCATGCAACGAACTCATATTGTCGTTGCGCTTCCAGTTCTCACGCTGATGCTTTTCATTGGCGGTTGTCACGCTGCCGCGGCAGCCGAGCTTTCGATCCCGCCGCGCATCGCTCCCAAGGAGAACCTCAAGCAAATCTCGATCCGGACCGGTCCGCCGAATTGCAGCCGCTGGACCGACGACTGCGTCAACTGCACGCGCGGCGCCAAGGATGAACCCGCGACCTGCTCCAACATCGGCATTGCCTGTCAGCCCAAAGCCATCCGCTGCCTCGGCGCGCAGTGATTCCAGTGCTTGCTTCCCGCTTGGGTTGGACGGCCTCGCGGTTCGCGACGCACGCCTCGCCGCCCCCCACCATGAGGGTCTCAGACCTCAGGTCGCTGAACCGGATCACGCTCTAGCGGCAGAGTGCCGCAGCGAAGTCACCTGCAAGTAACCTCGCGCGAGACGCGGCAAACACGCAGCGCGCCGCATAATTCCTTTTCTGCTCGCCAAAACGTCATCGAATTCCGGCCGCCGCGCGCTTTTCCTCCAGGCCGCGACGCGATACCAAGTGGAACTCGATCCAACTTGGGGGACTCTCATGACAGAAGCACTCGCGGCGTGGACGCCGCGCGTATTGAGCCTATTGCGCATCATCACCGGCCTTTTGATCATCCAGCACGGCATGGGCAAGATCATCGGCTTCCCGGTCTATCCGATGTACGCGAATGTGCAGCCGTTCTCGCTGGTCGGCGCCGCCGGCTTCATTGAGCTGATCGGCGGTGCACTGCTGATCATCGGCCTGTGCACACGCCCGGTCGCCTTCATTCTTTCCGGTATGATGGCCTTCGCCTATTTCATCGGCCACTTCCCGAAGGGCTTTCATCCGTTGATCAACGGCGGCACGCTGGCGGCCCTGTACTGCTTCACCTGCCTATATCTGTCGACCGCGGGCGCAGGTCCGTGGAGCGTCGACGCAGCAACCAAGCGGGCTTGAGGGAGCGGACAATGGACAAGTTCAACAAGATGCTCGCAAGCGGCGAGCCGATGGTTCTCAGCGTCTTCCGTTTCATCATCGGATTGCTGCTGTTTCAGTATGGCGTCGCCAAGCTGTTCAAATATCCGCCGGTGCCCATGTTCGCCAAGGTCGAGCTGATGTCGCTGTACGGCGCGGCCGGTTCGCTCGAACTGGTCCTCGGCGGCCTTCTGATGATCGGTCTTCTGACCCGGCCCGTGGCCTTCATACTGTCAGGTGAAATGGCGTTCGCCTATTTCATGGGACACTATCCCAAGGGCTTCATCCCGCTGATCAATGGCGGCAACGCCTCGATCCTGTTCTGCTTCGCCTGTCTCTATCTGTTCTTTGCCGGCGGCGGACCGTTCAGCGTGGATGCAATGATGGGAAAGAAGCGGTAGGGGAGCGCGAGTCGCTTCAGCTAACGCCGTCATTCCGGGATGGTCCGCAGGACCAGACCGCAGGTGCGCAATTGCGCACCGGGGAATCTCGAGATCCCCCGATGCGCAATTGCGCATCTGAGGTTCGATGCTTCGCATCGCCCCGGGATGACGCGTCGCGTTATCCCGTCACCTTCAAATCGAGCGGCACCGCCGCCTCGTATTTCGAATTGTGCAGCACCAGCGACGTCCTGACATTGCGCACATGGGGCGCCGACGTAAGGTGGGTGACGAAATCCTGAAACGTCGCCATGTCGGGCGCCACGCATTTCAGGATGAAATCCACCTCCCCCGACAGCATCCAGCATTCGCGCACCAGGGGCTCGGCGCGGACAAATTCCTCGAATGCGCGCAAGTCCGCTTCGGCCTGGCTCGACAGGTGCACGGAGGCAAACACGGTGACGTCGAAGCCGAGCCGGCGCGGATCCAGCATGCCGCGGTAGCCCTGGATGTACCCCTCTTCCTCCAGCGTCCTGACCCGGCGCAGGCAAGGCGGCGGCGAGATGCCGACCCGTTTGGCCAGTTCGACGTTGGTGATTCGGCCATCGGCCTGGATTTCGGAAAGAATTCTAAGGTCGATCTCGTCGAGACTCTTCGACACGCGGTCCGGTTCCTTTGGGTTCCCTAGGTTCTTTGGGGCTGGCTGGGCTTGGGAAGGTGTTTACCGGCAACACTCTTAGCGCAGCTGCCATCGATTGCGCAATTTTATTGCGCGTGCACTGCGCCATTTTGCGTGAATCGGGAGAAAATACCGCAGTTCCGGGGAAAATTCGCTTATTTGAATTGCAAATCTTGCATGGCTACCCAGATATCATAGACTTGGATTTGACACTTTTAGCGCCGCGCGACGCATTTCCCGGCGCTTCCCGCACAAGTCCTCATCAAAATCCTCCAAAGAGAGGGAATCGCCGATGCCCGCGCCTATCCATGCCAAGGTCGTCATTATCGGTTCCGGCCCTGCCGGGTACACCGCAGCGATCTACGCCGCGCGGGCGATGCTTGAGCCGGTGCTGATCCAGGGCATCCAGCCCGGCGGCCAGCTCACCATCACCACCGACGTGGAAAACTATCCCGGCTTTGCGGATGTCATCCAGGGTCCGTGGCTGATGGAGCAGATGGAAAAACAGGCGGCCCATGTCGGCACCAAGCTCGTCACCGATCTCGTCACCAAACTCGACACCACGCAGCGGCCCTTCCGCCTGACCTGCGACAGTGGCGACGTTTATCTCGCCGAAACCGTGATCCTTGCCACCGGCGCGCAGGCGCGCTGGCTCGGCATGCCGTCCGAAGAGAAGTTCAAGGGCTTTGGCGTTTCGGCCTGCGCGACCTGCGACGGCTTCTTCTATCGGGCTAAGGAAGTCATGGTGGTCGGCGGCGGCAATACCGCAGTCGAGGAAGCGCTGTTCCTCACCAACTTCGCCTCGCAAGTCACCGTCGTACATCGCCGCGATCATTTCCGCGCCGAGCGCATCCTGCAGGACCGCCTGTTCAAGAACCCGAAGATCAAGGTGGTCTGGGACAGTGCAATCGACGAAATCTGCGGCACCGAAAACCCGGGCAAGGTCACCCATGTGCGCCTGAAGAACGTCAAGAGCGGCGCGCTGACGGAGGTGCCCGCTGACGGCGTCTTCATCGCCATCGGCCACGCGCCGGCAACCGAACTCGTCGCCGGCCAGGTCAAGCTGAAACCCTCCGGCTATGTCGAGGTGGCGCCGAACTCGACGGCGACGTCGGTGCCCGGCCTGTTCGCCGCCGGCGACGTCGCGGACGAAACCTGGCGGCAGGCGGTCACGGCCGCGGGCCTTGGCTGTATGGCGGCCCTCGAGGCCGAGCGCTTTCTCGCTGTGCGTGCGAGTGATCGGGCGGCGGCAGAATGATTACGCGTCGAACACGGGACGGATTCACGGACATGGATTGGGACAAGCTGAAGGTGTTTCACGCGGCGGCGGAAGCGGGCAGCTTCACCCATGCCGGCGAGCAACTCGGGCTTTCGCAATCGGCGGTATCGCGGCAAGTCTCGGCGCTGGAGCAGGAGCTTGCGGTATCGCTGTTCCATCGCCATGCGCGCGGGCTGATCCTCACCGAGCAGGGAGACCTCTTGTTCCGCACCGCGCATGACGTGTTCATGCAGCTGCAGGCGGCGCGCGCCAAGCTCACCGACAGCCGCGAGCGGCCGTCAGGCGACCTCAAGATCACCACGCCGCCGGCGCTCGGCATCAACTGGCTGATTCCGCGGCTGGACGAGTTCACCAGCCTCTATCCGGATATCCGCATCTCGCTGATCGTGACCGACGAGGATCTCGATCTGTCGATGCGCGAGGCCGACGTCGCGATCCGGACCCGCAAGCCGACCCAGCCGGATCTGATCCAGCGCAAGCTGTTCTCGATCGGATTCCATGCCTATTGCTCGCCGGAATACATCAAGCGCTTCGGCACGCCGCGCACGCTCGACGACCTCGACTCGCATCGCATCATCATGCTCGGCGATTCCCAGGTGCCGCCGCATCTGCAGAACCGCAGCTGGCTGATCGACGCCGGCCGCAACGGCTCGGGTCCGCGCGAGGCTTATTTCAAGGTCAACAACATCCTTGGTCTTGTCAGGGCCTGTCAGCAGGGGCTCGGCATCGCCGCCCTGCCCGACTACCTCGTCGAGGAGAACAACCGTCTGGTGCAGCTGTTCGGCGAGACCGACTCGATCCAGATCGACACCTATTTCGTCTATCCCGAAGAGTTGAAGACGGTGGCGCGGGTGCAGGTGTTCCGCGATTTCGTGGTGAGCAAGGCGCAGCGCTGGCCCTCCTAGCATTTCGATTGGGACTGGAATTTCGGTTCTGATTGAATCAGAACCGGAGCTCTAGATTCTTGTTTTGACGCATTTTCTTGACGCGAGCCGGTATCGATCCCGCATCACGTGCGGCACAGGCTTCGCTCGAAACGCTTTCGCAGCGGCTGACGTTTCCCGCCTTCCGGATTAGCGGCTCTTATAAAGCCCCCGGTCTCCGCATGTCAGACATGCGGCTTAACCGGTTTACGCAAGCCGCATATGGGGATCATAGTGCTTACACGCTGAGCGATCGTGTCGCGCATATGTCCCCCTCCTCCAGTGGCGCGGGCGCTCAGTAATCCCTCTTGGAAGGTGATTGTGTCGGCCTCACGTGGCCAATACCTTAAGCCGGGCTCTTTTGGGCCCGGCTTTTTTTCTTCTCCGGATCGCTTCGTCTGCAGATGATTTGAGCTGAACCTTCTTCGTCTCCAGATCTTTTCTTCTCCCGTAAAACAAACGTCATCGAGCGTGCGCGGATTGACAGCGCGCCGTTGCGCCATCATCATCGAGACATGATCACGAATTCGTGCGCCGCTCTGTCGTCGAAAAAAGGTCCCCACCCGGGGACCCGAGATCGACGCGCGCGATAGATCAACCGCCAAGCCGATCCCGAAACCCCGCCGTCTGGACGGGGTTTTTTCATGTGTCCCGTCTCCGGCAAAAGCCTTCAAGGAGATGGAACCATGTCTACCGATCCGCAAAACCGATTGCAGGGCCTGTGGCTGCCCCTCGTTACACCGTTTCGCAACGGCGAACTCGACGAGCCGTCGCTGCGTCGCATGATCAGGCACTACGCCAATAGCCCGGTCGACGGCTTGATTCTCGCCGCCACCTCGGGCGAGGGCATGACGCTCGACCAGGGCGAGCTCGAGCAGCTGGTGTCGGTGACCCGGGCCGAGATATCGGGCAGCGGACGCTATATTCCGATCTGTCTCGGCCTGTCCGGCGCCAGCACGCGCAAGATGCTGGATACGCTCGACGAGACCGCCGCCTGGCCGATCGACTTCTATCTGATCGCCAGCCCCTATTACACGCGGCCGTCGCAGCGCGGCCTGCTGCGACATTTCACTGAACTCGCCGATCACGCCTCGTGGCCGATCGTGCTCTACAACATCCCCTACCGGACCGCGGTCAATCTCACCAACGAGACCCTGCTGCAGCTCGCCGCACATCGCAACATCGTCGGCATCAAGGATTGCTCTGCCGACCGCGCCCAGTCGATCGAGTTCCTCGCGCGGCGGCCGAAAGGTTTTCGCGTGCTGACCGGCGAGGACGCGCACTACCACGAGGCGCTGGTCGATGGCGCCGACGGCGCCATCCTGTTGTCGGCGCATCTGGAGACCGAAGCGTTCGCCTCGGTGCGGACGCTGATGCAGCAGGGCGACCACCAGGGCGCACAGGCGTGCTGGGACAATCTTTCCGAACTGACGCGGCTGGTGTTCGCCGAACCCAGCCCGGCGCCTGCAAAATACTGGCTGGCGCAGAGCGGGCTGATCGACAGTGCCGAGGTCCGGCTGCCGATGGTGGAAGTCAGCGCGGAGCTCGCGGCGCGGCTCGACGCGGAGCGGGAACGGCGCGCGCCGGCCCTGTTGCGGCGAGCGTAGCAAGGCGTCGCAGCCGGGGCCCTCCCGCTTGCGGGAGCGTTGCGTACAAAAAAAGCCGCCGCACGCGGAAGACCGCGGCGACGGCTTTTCTGTCGCTCCACACCGGCTCGGATGATGCGGAGGCGCATAAGGTGACCGGAATATCTTCCAACACCGTGGACGCCGGCCAGAAAAATTGCCTGACCGCGTTGGCGCAATGTTAACCGCATTCGCCCGCGGTCGCCTCAGCCGATCGCCGCGTCACCTTTGCAAACGCGGCGGCCTTCCGGAACGCTGGTTAACGGTTGGTGAGGGCGGCGCTTCAAAAGCGTCCAAAGCCTTGCCGTCAACTTTAAAATCTCGGGCGTATTGATGTCCTCATTGAGAAAACGGGGGACATCACATGATCGACCACACCAGTGACAATTGGAAATTTCCGACCTGCGAACGCGTCCAGCGAATGCAGGACGTTCTGCTGGTTTCGTCCTTTGCCTTGTGGGCGACGCTGATCGGTTTCGCGCCGGTCGTGACCTGGCGCCTGCTGATCGCTTGAAAGAAAACGCAGCGGCTGCCGTGGTTAATCGGCGGTAGCACCTGCGGTCAAATGCGAGCGAAATTGCGACCGGGATTTTAAAAGCGGTCGCGTATCAAGCTCGTCACAACGGAAAAAAACGCGGGGGCGCGTCGTGGAAATCGAAAACAATACTCTCCCTGATCAACAGGGCTTTACGACCGAGGACGTTCTTTGGGCGGTCGGCATCTGGTCGGTGATCCTGACCATGTCGCCGGTCGTCGTGTTCTACATGCTGATGGTGGCGTGAGCAGACTTGCTCCGTCCGTCATTCCGGGGCGCATCGAAGATGCGAACCTCAGATGTGCAATTGCACATCGTAGTTCGATGCTGCGCATCGCCCCGGAATGACGACATACAATAGAAAAACGCGCGGAGTCCCGCGCGTCTTTTTTGAGTCCGTAAGCGGCGTTGTTACGCCGCTTGCTTGTGCATGGCGCCGGAAGCCGACGCGTTGCCGCGGATGGCCTTGATCGAACGTTCGATCGCAGCCCACAGCCGGCTGATTTCCGCAGCGGCCCGGCCTTCCGCGTAATATTCGCGGGCGCCTTCGCCGTTACCAAGCGCCAGTAACAGATCGGCACGGTTGGTGATCTGACCGCTCCACACCGGCGCACGGAATTTGATCAGTGCTTCACGCGCGATGGTGACGATGCGGCTTTCAACGCTGTCCCGGCTCGCGGGGGCACCGTTGATGACGACCGCATAGGGCTTGCGCGCCGCACGGCAGGTCTGAATGGTTTCCTGCACGGCATTGACGTCAAACACGCCGGGCCGCGCCGGAATGATCACCATCGTGGCGTTCTTGATGGCGTCGTCGACGACGGCCGACAAATTCGGCGGCGTGTCGATGAACACCCATTCGATGCCGTCGCGCTTGGCGGCGGCGATAATTCCGCTGACCGAATTTACCGCGGCCTTGATCGGCGGCTCGTTCGTTCCACGCAATTTGTGCCAGAGAGTAAGCGATCCCTGCGGATCAGCATCAACCATCAAACAGGGCTTCGTCGACTTATGGACATGCGCAGCAATGTGGGCAGCCAGGGTACTTTTTCCCGAGCCCCCCTTACGCGAAGCAAAAACTATGACGTTCATACCTTGGCCTCCAGATTGACCCCAGAAGCCGAAAATGAATCAGCGCACTGATTCGTGAAAGAAAAATTTGCTGCTTATTGCGAAGAAGCCACTGATTAGCCAATAAAGTTGCTTTTTGAGTCACACTGCGTGCGACGCCGCAATCCGTGATGAAATCGCAAAAATGGAATCGCCAGAGTGACTTGATCGATTCAGCGCATGCTTTTTGCGCGCTGTCGTTCGATCCACTTGCGCTCGATCCATCCGAGCAGCTTCGCCATCGGCGTCTGCAGAAACGGGACGTCCTGCGCGAACAAAAGGAGTCCGAGCGGCAGCATCCAGAGTCCAAGCACCGGCAAGATGCTGAAAATGCCGCCGAGGATCAGCAGAATAGCGATCGGAATCCTGACGTAGCGCGACGACGGCTTGCGCAGCCAGGCGACGAATCTGGCCGGGCCGGCCGGCAGCTTGGCTTCGAACCAGGCAAAATGCCGGTCGAGCTCCATTTGCGATTCTTTGCTCAATTAATCTCTCCTCGTGCTGAAGAGATGTTGACTCGCGGCTGGAGTAACAAGGCGTCAGTCTGTCGCGCGAAGGGGGCTTGAAATGGCATGCCGCGCTCAGGTCCGGGCTGGTTTTGCCGATTTCTTGGGCTTACGCGCCTTGGCCGCGGATTTGCGCGGGGCCGCCGGCTTGATCGCCATTGGCCTGCCGGCGGGCGCTGAAGCGGCCCGGCTCGGTTCGGGACCGGATCTGAATTGCGCCCGACAGGGCGGCGAAAGCTGTGACTTCTTGGCGACCATGCAGGCCGTGACGCGCTCGACATTGGGGATTTCGGAGCTGCAAAGCCGGAAAGCGTCGCTGGTGCAGGCCTGTTCCTGTTCAGGGGTGTAGCTCTGACCCGAAGCCGGCAGCGATGAAAATGCGAGCGCCGTCGTCAACACCAAACCAAACCCGAAATTGCTGATCCGAAAAGTCGCCATGAATCCCCCCGAGGCAATGATTCCACGAATTGTGGGTGAACCGCCCGGGATTGGCAAGCAGGGGTGGACAACAGGCCACAGCACAAGTGCGGCGACCAGCGCTGACTTCACCGGCTGGACGGGCGGCAGAATGGGCGGTGAATTGGGGAATTGGCAAGCTGGGCAACGCAATGACCTTTTCAGAAGGGCCTGCTAACCGCATAGCTTGCCGCGATCAGTTCGCGGAGCCGAAGGATAAATCGTTGGCCGACCAACCTGACCTATCCTTCGGGGCCACCTTCCGCTCGGTGTGGAATGGCATGCTCGACGTGTTTGTTCGGCTGCGCTTCCTCTCCCTGGTCGGCCTGCTGATCTATCTTGCCGTGGGGATTCTGGGATTCGTTGCGCCTGTTATCGCTGACAACCCGGTGCTCCGGGAAGGCCTCGATGCGATCAAGACCATCCTGATTCTTCCGCTTGAGATCGCGATCTACCGCCTGCTGATCCTCCGCGAAACCACTTCCGGCTACGATTTCGGGATATTCGCGCCACGCTTCCGGCGTTTGCTCGGTTGGACCGTCGTGCTGTGGGCGCTCATCACCCTTCCACCCTACCTGCCAGGCCTGATCACGCCGTCCGAGGACGCAGATTCAATCGCGACCATCGCAACCGCGATCGTCGTCGTCGTCGTCCTGGTGCGGCTGGCTATTCTTTTTCCGGCGATCGCGGTTGACGCGCCCGGTGCCTCGCTGCGCCATGTGCTGGCGGATACGAAGGCTCGAAGCTGGTTGATCCTGAAGAGTTTTTTTATTGTGCTGCTGCCGGTATTGGCCGGATTCCTGGCGGTCGGCTTGATCAGCGACCTCGACGATCTGCCCAGCTGGTGGAGCGCAGCCAGAATTGCGCTCAACAGCCCGCTCGAGTTGCTGGCGACGGTGTTGGCCGCCGCGACCGCATCGCGGCTGTTCGGCTGGATCGGCCATCAGGTGAAAGGCGTGCCGGTCTGATCCGGTCAGGCATCATTGGCCGGACAGGCGCTGCGGCCAGCGCAACGAATCCGACGGTCTCCCGGAATATCCGCGATGGGGTTGGTACAGTTGGGTGGGCTCGAACCACCGACCTCCTGTTCCACAGACAGGCGCTCTAACCAGACTGAGCTACAACTGCATCCTGCGCGAGCCCCACGAAAAAAGGGGGTCGCGAATGGGCGGGAAACTAGGTGCAACGCCACGCTTTGGCAAGGCCACCAGCCACCCGATTATCAGTCGTTTCGGGGGCGGACAAAGTTCATTTGCTTCGGGGCATCGATGGCCCAGCCCTGCGAAGGACCGGCCCAAGGACAGAAGAGGGCAACAAAAAAGCCCGGGCTGACCTGCCCGGGCTTCTTCAAACCTTAATGCGGGCTCAGGCGGCCGGCTGCTGGTACTTCGCGGCCGACGCCTTGATCGGTTCGACGGTTTCGGTCGCAACTTTCTGGCCGAGTTCAGCGAGTTCCTTGGCCTGGGCCGAAAACGTCTCGAACTGCTTCTTGGCGTGCGAGGTCCACAGCTCCATGGCAGCTGCCGGCGTCTTCACGCTGAGCAGGTCCTGCGCGAAGTCGAGCGAGGACGTGGTGTTGGCCTTGAAGAACTCGAACAGCTTGGCCGAGTAGGCGCTGGCGCCCTTGTTGGCCGAGGTGAACACGGCTTCCATGGTGCCGTTATGGCTCTCGGCCACATCCTTGAACTTGGCGTAGTTGTCGCGCGCCTGCGAAACGCCCTTTTCAGCGAACGCACGCATCTGCTCGGGGACTTCGAATGGAATGATGGAGGCGGAGAACGGATCGGTCGAACTGGTCATTCGCATGCTTCCTTCGCAACGGGGTGAATTGTGGTGACCCCTTGCGAACGCCACCGGTGAAAACGCCGGTAGCGCCGTACTGGATCACACGGTCTCTGCTTGTCTGAGCACGATCTTCTCGGAATACTGGTACATATTTCCGGATCGAACTCCGGTCTTGGGGAGTGCCCATCGTCGGGCATGCCCAATAAACACCCTTATCATGTCAATTTTGTGCAACGCAAAGCAAAACAATGTGCACTGCGGCATACATTGCCTGCTTTGAGTGTATTTCTAGTCTCTAAATCCTAAAGTAGAATAGGCGGGACTTTTGAAGCATGTGTCCTCAGGCCTCTCCTGGGCTCTTGGGCTTCGCCGCATCCATCGCAGCGCGGCTGACGATCTGACCCATCTCGCTGGCTTGCTCCGCCAGCGCACGCATCTGGCCCTGCACATACTCGCTGTGCAGCCGCATCACCTCGGTCAGATCCTTGGCCTTCAGCAGCGCTTGCGCGTAGTCCAGCGAGGTCTGAACGTTCTTTTCGGCGAAGGCGACCGCCTTGCTGCCGATTTCCTTGACGTTGGTGCGCGCGGCGGCGCCATGGTCCTCGAACGAGCCCGCGGCCTGATGCGCGGAAGAGAGGAATTTCTCGAAGGTCTGGCGGGCCTGCTCGAAGCTCGCCTCCGCCATCGATCGCATTTCCTTTGGAATCTCGAAACGGCCATCGTCGCTCATGGTCCCACTCCTGTGGTGTTGGGGGCTGCTTGGCAGGCGTCCAGGTATCGCTAAAAGACCTCACCGGTATGATGCCGTGTCGGCGGTTCCGCATCGTGCACCTTGGGCGGAGGGCCTCGGGTTCACATCGTGAACCCCCGGCGGTCTTTTGCAACAAGCTCAACGCCGCAGAGGCCGATTCGGTTCAGCTGGATTAAGGTTATCGCGGCTTAGAATACCGCTTGGGTCCGCCCGGCCGTGGACCTGCCGCGCCGCGCTTGCGATACTGGCGATCCACTTGCGATCCTGCAGGGCAGTCAGCGTTTGGCCGCCGATTCGCAAAAATCATCTTCGAGCAGAAGGCTCACGTCCACGGTCATGTCGCGCTGATGAATAATGCCGAACTCCAGATGCTAGCGCTCGGCGATCCGCGGCTGGCGGTGCACGCGACGAGCACCCTGGCCGCATGGCTGTGGTCGAGCGACGGCACGCGGGTTCTGTGGGCCAATCCGGTCGGCGCACGCTTGTTCGGCACGGCCAACAGCACGGCGCTGGCGGGGAAAATTTTCGGACCGGCCGATCCGCATCGGCGGCAGATCGCGCGGCTCGCCGGCCGCCTGCTTGCGAACGGCGCGGTCCGGCTGGAGCGGCTGCAAGGTTTTGGCGCGGCGCCCGGCATGCTCGCGACCTGCGGCTGTTCGCGGCTCGATCTGCCCGATGGCAGCCACGGTATTTTGGTTGCTGCCGGCAACATCTCAGGCCGCGCCATGCCGCTGAAGGAACGGCTGCAGCGGCTGGTCGAGGGTCTCGCGATGCCAGTCGCGGCGTTTACCCGTGACGGCATCCTGATCGGCACCAGCGATACGGCGCGTCCCCTGCTCGGCTTTCACAATCTGGTCGAGGCCGGCCTCGACGATGCGCGCCAGGACGCGCTGAAACAGGGCGCCGTCGCAACCGCGATCGACATCGGCCGCATGGTGCTGCAACGGGTTGGCGCTGGCGCCGACACCAGCCTCGTCGCGCTGATCGTGCCGGACGCCGTGCACGCAGCAGCGCCGGAGCCCGTCGCGGCGGCGCAGCCGCAAGAAGAGCAACCGCAAGAAGAATTGCCTGAACCACTCGAGCCGCCGGTGGCGGGCGTTGTCGCGAACGATCCCGCGCCCGAACCGCCGCAGCCCACCCCCATGGGCGAAGCGCCGGCCGCCTTGGCGCTGTTCGACGCGTTCGCAGAGGCGCCGGAAGAAGAACCCGAAACCGAGCCGGTCGCCGCGGCGGCGCCGTCCAGCAGCAAACCATCCGCCGCGTTGCCACCTGAACCATCTCCTGACGTCGAAGCGATCGCCGACGAAGCCACGCCCTCATTCGCCGCCGACGCCGCGCCTGAGTCATCAGCCGAAAACCTGAAAGCGCCGATCGCCGCCGCCCCCGTCGAGGCGCCGTCCTGGTTCGAAGAGCCGTCACCGCATGCGCGGCGGCTTCCGTTGCGCTTCATGTGGCAGATGGATCAGGAAGGCCGCTTCACGCTCGGCGCCGATGAATTCACCCGGCTGATCGGCCCGCACACCACCGCCGGCTTCGGCCGGTTGTGGAGCGAGATCGCGCAAGCCTTCGGGCTCGATCCCGAAGGCCGCGTGATGAAGGCGTTTGCCACGCGCCAGACCTGGAGCGGCATCACGCTGAACTGGCCGGTCGATGGCGGCGCGCGGCTGCCGGTCGAATTGTCGGGCCTGCCGATCTTCGATCGCGCACGGCATTTTGCCGGCTTTCGCGGCTTCGGCGTTTGCCGCGATCTCGACGGCCTGGCACGGCTGGCCGCCTTGCGTCGCTACGAATTCTTCGGTGGAGCACCCGCGCCGGTCGCGCCGGAACCGCGCTCGGCTGATATCGTCCAGGCGGGCCAAGCGTCGGATTCGGTCGGCCCGGAGCTGCCCGCGCAGGACCCGTCCGCGGAGGACGCGCCTCACGAAGCGTTGCCGCAAGATTTCAGCGAGAACGTAACCGCGCAGCCGACCGCGGCAGATGAGCCGCCCGCGGAATTTGTCATCGAGAACAGCGTTGCGTCGCCTCCCGTTACGGAATTGCCCGAGCCGATTGCTTCCGACATTTCACACCCAACCGATCTGGATGCCGCCGTGGATACCCCAAAGGATACTCTGGCAGAAATGCAGGCGGAAACGCCGAAGAACGTTCTGCCGTTCCGCCCGCCCGGCGACGCCAAGCCGCCATCGCTGACGCCGGTCGAAAACAGCGCCTTCAACGAACTCGCGCGGCAATTGTCGGCGCGGCTCGAGAACGAGAACGGCAGTGAGACGACACAGGCCGTCACCGGCCTCGATGAAACCGTGGTCGAGAACGCCGCATCGACGGACGCGTATGCGGCAGCTTCACAGGAAGCCGCGAGCGATGCCCCGGTGCAGCCGGAATGGCTGGCCCCCTCCGAACCGCCGGCGCGCGGCGAAAGCAGGCGCGACAAAGCGCTGCTCGACTTGCTGCCGGTCGGCATTCTGATCTACCGCCTCGACCGGCTGCTCTACGCCAATCCCGCTTTCCTCACGCAGATGGGCTATCCGAGCCTGCATGCGCTGGAAGATGCCGGCGGCCTCGACGCGCTCTATGTCGAGCCCGGCGTCTCCAGCGCGCCCTCGACGTCGGACACCGGCACGCCGGTGATGATCTCCGCGAGCCAGCCGAAACCTGCGGAACAAGGCTCGGAAGAAGACCCGGAAGGGCCCGCATCGACGCCACCGGCGGCGACCGACGCGCGCCTCTACACGATTTCATGGGACGGCGATTCCGCGCTCGCATTGATCTTCTCGGGCGCACGCGTCGAAGCGGCGGCCGTCGCCGCTGCGATCGCCGAAGCTGTGCCGGTTGCCGAACCGCCGGCCGCCGAACCGTTGCCGGCGGGCCACGCCGATGCCGAAGAGCTTGGCGCCATCCTCGACACCACAGCCGAAGGCATCGTGATGTTCGACGCCGAGGGCAACATCAGTTCGGCCAATCGCAGCGCCGAAGCGCTGTTCGGCTATGACGGCGAGGACCTGGCGCGGCGCAATCTGGCGGATCTGTTCGCGCCGGAAAGCCAGCACGAGGTGTTCGACTATCTCGCCAGCATCAAATCCGAAGGTGTCGCCAGCCTGCTCGAGCACGGCCGCGAGACGCTTGGGCGCGAGAGCAAGGGCGGCTTCATTCCGCTGTCGATGACCATGGGACGGACAAAGGCCGATGGTCCGAATTTCTTCGCGGTGTTCCGCGACCTGTCACAGGCCAAGCAGAGCGAGAACGAGTTGCGGGAAGCGCGGCGCCTCGCCGAGCGCGCCGCCAGCGCCAAGGCGGACGTGCTGGCCCGCATCAGCCATGAGGTGCGCACGCCGCTCAACGCCATCATCGGCTTCTCCGAAGTGATGATCGGCGAACGTTTCGGTGCGCTCGGCAATGAGCGCTATGTCGAATACATGAAGGACATCCGCGCCTCCGGCGAGCGGGTGATCTCGATCATCAACGACCTGCTTGATCTCTCGAGGATCGAGACCGGCAAGCTCGATCTGTCGTTCACCAACCAGAATCTCAACGAACTGGTCGAGAGTTGCGTCGCCGTGATGCAGCCGCAGGCCAACCGCGAACGCATCATCATCCGCACCTCGCTGGCGCACACGCTGCCGCCTGTTATCGCCGATGCGCGCGCGTTGCGCCAGATCACGCTCAACCTGATCGGCAATTCGATCCATCTTGCCAATGCCGGCGGCCAGGTCATCGTCTCCACGGCGTTGTCCGATTTCGGCGAGGTAATGCTGCGGGTCCGCGATACCGGCCACGGCCTCAACGACAACGAAGTCGCCGCCGCCCTGGAGCCGTTCCGCACCCCGGCACCATCCGATCAGGCCTCCGAGGGCGCCGGCGTCAGCCTGTCGCTGACCAAAGCGCTGGTCGAAGCCAACCGCGCCCGATTCCAGATCAAGACCGGCGCGCGCTCGGGCACGCTGATCGAGGTGGTGTTCGCGCACACGACTGCGAAGGCCTGAGCGCGGCCGTCAAATTTTTGCGAGAACGGGTTTTTAGTTTCGCGATGCGGGCTTCGTGACACTTGTGGATTGCAAGCTGCGGGAGACTGCCATGGATGGACTTGGTGAAGCCGTAACGCCGCAAGCCATCGCAGCGTGCGAGAAGATCATCCGGCCCTATATCAGGCGCACGCCCGTGATCGAGACCGATGGCCGCGAGTTCGGGCTGTCGGCCGGCGCCATCAGCCTCAAGCTCGAATTGCTGCAGCATTCGGGAGCGTTCAAGGCCCGCGGCGCCTTCACCAATCTGTTGACACGGGCGATCCCCAAAGCGGGCGTCGTCGCAGCGTCGGGCGGCAACCATGGCGCTGCCGTCGCCTATGCGGCGATGAGGCTCGGCATACCGGCCAAGATTTTCGTTCCCAGCGTGTCTTCTCCGGCCAAGATCGCGCGCATCCGCGAGTACGGCGCGGACCTCACCATTGAGGGCGATGGCTATGCGGATGCGCTCGCCGGAAGCGAAGCATGGGCGCAGCAAACCGGCGCGCTGCCGGTTCACGCATTCGACCAGAACGAAACCATCATGGGGCAGGGAACGATCGGCCTGGAGCTCGACGAACAACTTCCCAACATCGACACGGTCCTCCTTGCGGTTGGCGGCGGCGGGCTGGTTGCGGGGATAGCGGCCTGGTACGCCGGCCGCATCAAGGTGATCGGTGTCGAGCCGTTTGCGTCGCCGACGCTGACCAGGGCTTTGGAGGCCGGACATCCCGTCGATGCGGAGGCCGGCGGGCTGGCGGCGGATTCGCTGGCGCCGCGCCGCGTCGGCGAAATTGTGTTTCCGATCGCGCAGAAATACGCGCCGCGCACCGTGCTGGTGACCGACGACGCGATCGCCGAGGCGCAGCAGACGCTGTGGCGCACCTTGCGCATCGTGGCGGAGCCGGGAGGCGCCGCCGCCTTTTCGGCGATTCTGTCCGGCGCCTATCGGCCGGCCGACGGCGAACGCGTGGCCGTCGTCGTCAGTGGCGGCAACACGGCCGCGGTGAATTTCGACATCACGCGCTGAGAAGGCGAACACCCCTAGCTGTTGTCGATGAGGCATGGAGTGGGCCAACGTCGAGCGACACATTTGGAATGCTTCTAAACTCAAATCTGGAATCGCTCTAAAAGAATGCCGTCGCGACATCGCGGCGCTTCGTGCGCGCTATCCGCTGGGCTAGTGAAACCGGCATCATCCTCGTGCCTGCCGGAGCAGCCCTCATGATCAAATTTCGCGTCTTCGCCGCATCAGCGGCGTTGCTTGGTTTGGCCTCGTCCGCCATCACCACGGCTTCCGCCGATAACGGCGAAGTCAACGTCTATACCTATCGCGAAACCAAGCTGATCCAGCCGCTGTTCGATGCCTTTACCAAGGACACCGGCGTCAAGGTCAACGTCGTCTCGGCGAGTTCAGGGCTCGAGCAGCGCATGAAGGCCGAGGGCGCCAACAGCCCGGCCGACGTGCTGCTGACGGTCGATATCGGCCGCATGGACGAGGCCGTGAAGGCCGACGTGACCCAGCCGATCAAGTCGGAGGCGCTCGACAAGGTCGTGCCGGCGCAATACCGCGATCCCGACGGACACTGGGCCGGCATTTCGATGCGCGCGCGCGTGATCTACGCCTCGAAGGATCGCGTCAAGCAGGACGCCATCACCTATGAAGAGCTCGCCGATCCCAAGTGGAAGGGCAAGATCTGCATCCGCTCCGGCCAGCACATCTACAACAACGGACTGTTCGCGGCCTACACCGCGAAATACGGCGAGGCCAAAGCCGAGGAATGGCTGCGCGGCGTCAAAGCCAATCTGGCGCAGAAACCCTCGGGCGGAGATCGCGAGGCCGCGCGCGACGTCGCCGCCGGCAAGTGCGACATCGGCATCGGCAACACCTATTACTGGGCGCTGATGATGAACAACGATCCCGAAAAGAAGCCGTGGGCGGAAGCCACCAAGGTGATCCTGCCGACCTTTGCGGGCGGCGGCACCCACGTCAATCTGTCCGGCGTGCTGCTGGCCAAGCACGCGCCGAACAAGGCCAATGGCCTCAAGCTGATCGAATGGCTCGCCGGTGAAAAGGCGCAGCAGATGTATGCCGACCAGAACTACGAATATCCGGTGCGTGCCGGCGTCGCCATCAACCCGACCGTTGCGGGCTATGGCAAGCTCAACGCCGATTCCCTGCCGATCGCCAAGGTCGCCGCCAACCGCAAGGCGGCCGCGACGCTGGTAGACAAGGTCGGCTTTGATAATTGAGCTTCCGTGAAGCGATAGAATCGTGATCGCGCGGCGACCGCAATTGCGTTCCCTCCCCCCTTGCGGGGGAGGGTTAGGGAGAGGGGTGGCGGCAACGGCAGTGCGCGTGGCTTACCCCTCTCCCCTGCCCTCCCCCGACGCAAGTCGGGCCTGCCCGACTTGCGCAAACTCAAAGTACGCAACCGGGCTAAACCCCGGGTGCGTGGGGGAGGGAGCCCACCTCCACCAGCCAATACACCGACTTTCCCCATTCACATGTGACCTCCCGTGAACCCTTCCGCGCACGCCGGACGGATCTCGGCGGCCATCGCGGTCATGACCGCGATCATGGTCGCCGCGCCCGTGATCGCGGTCATCGCGCTGGCGATGAACCCCGCGCCCGATCTGTGGCGGGATCTGATCGCCTATGTGTTGCCGCGGGCAATGCTCGACACCTCGCTGTTGCTGTTCGGCGTCGGCGCGCTGGCGCTTGTGATCGGCGCCGGCACCGCGTGGCTGATCTCGCTGCATGACTTTCCCGGCCGCGCGCTGCTGTTGTGGCTGATGCCGCTGCCGCTGGCGATCCCGACCTACATCGCCGCCTACGTCTATGCCGACCTGTTCGAACCGCTCGGCCTCGTTCATCGCACGCTGGCGATCTGGTTTCCGCTGCGCGACACGGTGGCCGCCCTGCCCAATTTGCGTTCGATGCCGGGCGCGATCATCGTCATCGGCCTCGTGCTCTACCCTTACGTCTATCTCTCGGCGCGGACGATGTTTCAGTTCCAGAGCGCCGAATTCGCCGAAGCCGCGCGAACGCTCGGCGCCAGCCGCCTGCAGATTTTCCTCCGCGTCTCGCTGCCGATGGCACGGCCGGCCCTGGCGGTCGGCGTGGCGCTGGTGTCGCTGGAAACGTTGAACGACATCGGCGCCAGCGAATATCTCGGCGTCCGTACGCTCACCGTGTCGATCTTCACGACCTGGCTCAACCGCGGCAGCCTCGCCGGCGCGGCGCAATTGTCCTGCTTCATGCTGGCGATCGTGGCCGGCCTGATCGCGATCGAACGTTATGGCCGCCGCAATGTCGCGACCGGGTTTTCCGCCGAGAGCCCGCGGCTGACGCCGCGCACGCGATTGCACGGCAGCCGGGGCTGGTGGGCGTTCGCCGCCTGCCTCACGCCCGTGCTGCTCGGCTTCATCGTACCGGTGCTGTTTCTGCTGCAACAGAGTTTCAAGCGCGGGCTCTTGACCAATTTCGACATGACGCTGGGACGCGATGCCTTCAATTCGGTGGCGTTCGCGACCCTGGCGACGCTGATTGCGCTCGGGCTCGGCTTTGCCACCATCCTGGCCTGGCGCTGGCGCCCGGATCCGGTGCGCCTCGTTGCGATGAACATCTCGCAAACCGGCTACGCCCTGCCCGGCCTGGTTCTCGCGCTGGGCTTGCTGACCCCGGTGCTCGCGATCGACAATGGCCTGAGCGCGCTCGGCGGATGGCTCGGAGGTTCATTGCCGGGGCTGATCCTGGTCGGCTCGGGAGCAGCCGTCGTGATCGCCTATGTGATCCGCTTCCTGGCGGTGCCGACCGGACTGATCAAGGCAGGCTTCGAGCGAATCCCGCACGACTACGACGACAGCGCGCGCGCCGCCGGCGCAAGGCAAGCCACCACGATGCGGCTGATCCATCTGCCGCTGCTCCGGCCGGCGATGCTGGGCGCCGTCATCATCGTGTTCGTGGACTGTCTGAAGGAATTGCCGGCGACGCTGCTGCTGCGTCCGCTCAACGTTGATACGCTGGCGACCTCGATCTACCAGTTCGCCAGCCGCGGCAGTTTTGAGGACGGCGCGCTCGCGGCGCTGCTGATCGTCGCCGCCAGCATCGGCCCGGTGGCGTGGTTGACGCGGTTCTCCGACGTGCCGTCAGGACCGGCGTAGGTGGCAAAGGCTTCCGTCGTCCCTGCGAACGCAGGGACCCATAACCCCGGTCGTCTATTGCTTGAAGAAGGTCTCTCCTACAGCGCGCCAACGAGAGGCCGCCGCGGGGGTCCCGGCGCAAGGCCGGGACGACCATAGAATTTTGTCGCGCCTTACGCGTTCTTCAGCGCGACGCGGAATTCGGCTTCGGTCTTGGCCTTGACCTCGTCCAGCGTGACGCCGTCGGCGAGCTCGATCAGCGCCATGCCGTCCTTGCCGTGCTTGTCGATGGTGAAGACAGCCAGATCCGTCACCACCATGTCGACGACCTTCTCGCCGGTCAGCGGCAGGTTGCAGGTCTTCAGGAGTTTTGGGCCGTCCTTGGCGGAATGCTCCATCACGACGACGACGCGCTTGACGCCGGCGACGAGGTCCATCGCGCCGCCCATGCCCTTGACCATCTTGCCGGGGATCATCCAGTTGGCGAGGTCGCCGTTCTGCGCCACCTGCATCGCGCCGAGGATCGACAGATCGATATGCCCGCCGCGCACCATGCCGAAGGATTCGGCTGACGAGAAATAGCTGGTCGACGGCAGTTCGCTCACGGTCTGCTTGCCGGCGTTGATCAGGTCGGCGTCTTCCTCGCCCTCATAGGGGAACGGGCCCATGCCGAGCATGCCGTTCTCGCTCTGCAGGCTGACGTCGATACCGTCGGGGATGTAGTTCGAGACCAGCGTCGGAATGCCGATGCCGAGATTGACGTAATAACCGTCGCGCAACTCTTTCGCGGCACGAGCGGCCATCTGTTCACGGGTCCAGGCCATGGGGCTCTCCACTATTGTTGGCGCATGATCTTGTCGGAAAACCGGTATCCACTTTTCCGGATCATGCGCTGTAATTTGGTTACGCCGCGGGGCGCGGACGGGTGTTGCGGAACTCGATCCGCTTCTTGCCGGTGCCGACGTCGATGATGCGTTTGACGAAAATGCCGGGCGTGTGGATGTGATCGGGGTCGATCTCGCCGGCCGGCACCAGGTGCTCGACCTCGGCGATGGTGATCTTGGCAGCGGTTGCCATCATCGGGTTAAAATTGCGCGCGGTCTTGCGATAGACCAGGTTCCCGGCGGTATCGCCCTTCCAGGCGTGGACGATGGCGAGGTCGGCGAACAGGCCGCGCTCCATGATGTATTTCTCGCCGTCGAATTCCTTCACTTCCTTGCCTTCGGCGATCAGGGTGCCGACGCCGGTCTTGGTGAAGAAGGCCGGGATACCGGCGCCGCCGGCGCGGATGCGCTCGGCCAGCGTGCCCTGCGGATTGAATTCGAGTTCCAGTTCGCCGGCGAGGTATTGCTGGGCGAACAGCTTGTTCTCGCCGACATAGGACGAGATCATCTTCTTGATCTGCCGGGTCTCCAGCAGCCGGCTCAGCCCGATGCCGTCGACCCCGGCATTGTTGGAGATGACGGTGAGGTTCTTGACGCCGGATTCGCGGATCGCGTCCGACAGGGTCTCGGCGATGCCGCAAAGACCGAAACCACCCGACATGATCATCATGCCGTCCTTGAGAACGCCGTCGAGTGCCGATTTGGCGTCGGGGTAAACCTTGTTCATGGGATGTCTGACCTGATGGAGGAAACGGCTTAAGGCCGGCATAATCTCAGGGATTATTAGGCGAAATCTTCGCACTGCGTCAATGCGCGCGCTTTTGGACCGCAGGCGGCGGTTCACAACGCCAGGATGGCCTTGAAAGCGTCAAGAAAACCCTTCAGGTTGTGTGGGTTGGCAAGGGCTGAAAGCTAGACGCGGCCGCCCCGGACAACCAAACCCTCAACCCGACCTGGATATGTCTTTGACGATGGCCCAAGGAATGAAGCGCCTGGGGATGCCGATTGCGGCGTTTCTCGGCTTGGCTTTGATCGGCCTGATCGGGACCTCCTGGTTCCTCAACCGGGACGCGCTGCGCCAGGCGGTCGAGGCGCAGATTCGCGCCGTCACCGGGCTCGATCTGGTCGTCTCGGGTGCGATCGACGTCTCGGTATTTCCCGGCAGCTATGTCTCGTTTCACAATGTCAGGCTGAAGGGCGGCGCCACCGTCGACCCCGCGCTGCAGGTCGATGTGCTGACGGCGAATTTGCGCCTGCTGCCGCTGTTGCTGCGACGGTTCGAGATCGCCGACGTCATGATGCTGCGGCCGCATATCCGCGTCGTCAGGGACGGCCATGGCGAGAGCAACTGGACGCCGTTCGTCGAGACCATCGCGCGCGCGATGAAGCCGGGCGCCGAGAATCAGGTGTCGTTCTCCGAGATCCGGATCCAGGACGGCGTGCTCAACTATGAAGACGCCACCAGCCAGGTATCCGAGGCGCTAAGCGATATCGACCTGTCGCTGGCCTGGCCGTCGATCTCGCGTTCGTTCGCCGCCACCGGGCAGTTCGACTGGCGCGGCGAGCGCGTCGACGGCTCGGTCAGCGCCAGCGATTTCGTCGCGCTGCTGTCGGGCGATCGCTCCGGCGTGAAGGCGCGGCTGGTCAGCGCACCGCTGAAACTGGCATTCGATGGCGCGCTCGCCAACCGCACCAGCCTGATGATGGAAGGCACGGTGACGATCGACAGCCCGTCGCTGCGCAACGCGTTGCGCTGGATGGGACAGTCGCCGCCCGGCGGCGGCTTCGGCCGCTTCGCGCTGAAGGCCCGCGCCAATGTGGTCGGCGGTTCCGTTGCGCTGACCAATGTGAATGTCGAACTCGACGGCAACGTCGCCGAAGGCGTGATGACCTTTGCCAATAACGGCCGGCAGACGCTGCAGGCGACGCTGGCCGCCGGGGCGCTGGATTTCACGCCGTACATTTCGACCTTCCGCCTGCTGGCGAGCGGAGCGCGTGACTGGAATCGGCAATTGTTCGACCTGAACTCGTTGTCGACCACCGATCTCGACATGCGGCTGTCGGCCGCCAAGGTGACGGTCGGCTCGACCAAGCTCGGCCGCACCGCCTTTGGCGCCAATCTGCGCAGCGGCGCGCTCGCGCTCTCGGTCGCCGAGGCGCAGATGTATGGCGGCATCGCCAAGGGCACGTTCGGCGTCGCCCGCTCGGACGCGATCGCCGACGTCAAGGCCCAGTTCCAGTTCACCGATGTCGACCTGCACGCCTGCGCATCCGAATTGTTCGGTGTCAACAAGCTCTCCGGCCGCGGCAATCTCAATGTCTCGCTGGTGGCCTCGGGCTCCAGCCCGTTCGGGCTCGTCACCTCGCTCGACGGCACCGCGACCCTGACCGGCCGTGACGGCGCGATCGCGGGCTTCAATGTCGAGCAGCTGTTGAAGCGGCTGGAACGGCGGCCGCTGTCCGGCAGCGGCAATTTCCGCAACGGCTCGACGCCGTTCGATACGCTCAACGTGTCGGTAAAGTTCAACGACGGCATCGCGACCGCCGAAGACGTCCGCGTCGAAGGTCCGACGACGCGTCTCACCCTGACCGGCACCGCCTCGGTGCCGGCGCGCGAATACGATCTGAAGGGCGTCGCCAGTCTGACGTCTGCCCCCAACGCGCCGCCCGGCTTCGACCTGCCCTTCGTGGTGCAGGGCCCGTGGGACGATCCATTGGTGTTCCCCGATCCCGAAAGCCTGATCCGCCGTTCGCCGGGCGCCGCCCCGCTGCTGGATGCCGTGAAGGATCGCAAGACCCGCGACGCCGTTCGCTCGGTGATCGAGCGGATCACCGGCGGCGGCCCAAGGCCGGCGGCACCGGCGGCGGCAGAAGGTGCCTCGAAGCCGAACTGACGACGGCATGACCACAAGCCTGTTCACGATGACGCTTGCGACCCGGCTCGGACGGGCACCGACGTCGGCTAGTCTTCCGGAATAACTGAACATTAACCATACGAGCCCATGATTTGAGCCGAATTCAGGTGGGCAAGCGCGCGCGAGCCATTGCTGGTTTGTCACCACGATGGCTCTTTTGCTGACCGGTGATGGGAAGAATCTCGCGACTGGGCTGAGACGTAGGGAACACAGGTGGCCGAAGCACCGGGCAGGGAAGCGCAAGGGGGCAAACAGCCCGAGGCGGCACCGCAGGTAGCCCCCAGGCCGGTGCCGATGTTAGCTGTCTCGCTGGCTGCCATGGCCGTCATTGGTGCGGCCACCGCCAATTCCTTGCCGAGTTTCGGCGGCTTCTCAATGCCGGTTTTCAATCAGTTCTCTTTGCCGAGCGTCGATCGGTTGTCCTTGCCGGACTTCAGCCGCTTCTCCCCGCCAAATTATAATCGCGTCGCTGCCCCTCCTCCGCCTAGTCCGGCTCCAGTCCTCGTACCGGATCCAGTTGTCAGGGCGGGACTGCGGGACATTCAGACGTCGCAGGAGCAAAACGCCGATGTGTTGATGTCGCTCATGCAGAGCGCCTCAGCCCAACAGGCGGATTTGAAAAGAATAACCCGTCAACTCTCCTTGCTGACGGCGCAGGTGAGCTCTCTGCAGAATCAGGCGGCACCGCTGACGACTTCCAGCATCCTACCTTCGACGACTTCCAGCATCCCACGTCCAAATCCTCGCACGCGGATTATCCAGGCGTCGCGAAAAGTACTCCCTCCAGTTCTTCCTCCAGCTCCTCCTCCACTTCCCAAGCCTGCCGGCCCCTTTTCGGTCGGGGGCGCTCCGCTCAGTCCTGCGCCGGGGCCTGGCTCGGGCGCAAGCTAGCACCCAACGGACAACGCCTCCGCCATCTCGTCGAGCCGATCTTGGGAGCAAAGCAGGAATCCGGCAAAGATCGTGATGTCTGCTTTTGGGGGCAAATCGGAAGTCGCCGACGCAGAGGCTCACGTCCGCAAATGACCCGAGGCGGACATTTGCCTGGCCTGCTGGCACCTGTGGCTCAGCCCAATCCGCCCCTTCTGAAGGACGGTCTAGCCCGATAAGATGCTCGTCCTGACCCTGGGGGCAGACATGGCGCGGCCATCAAGAACGGGCGGCAAGAAGAGCGAGGCGAAAGCCCGCAACGCAAGCCCAGCAAAGGGCCGCAAGACCACCAAGACCAAGCCCCGCACTGCGCCAGCAGCCGCCCGAGTTAAGCGTCGTTCGGTCTCCGATCCGATCAAAGACCTGAAGGAAGCCCGCGAGCAGCAGGCGGCGACTGCCGAGATATTGAAGGTCATAGCCTCTTCGCCGTCGGACGTGCAGCCGGTGTTTGAGGCGATTGCCTCAAGCGCCAACCGGCTGCTCGGCGGATTCTCCACTGCAGTCTTCCGCTTTCTCGACGATACTGTGCATCTCGCCGCGTTCACCCCGGTAAGTCCGGCTGCCGATGCAGCCCTCCAAGCGGATTTTCCCAGGCCGGTCGATGCGTTCGAGGCGTTCCGGCTGGCCCAGCAAGGCAAGCCCTTCCCGATCCCGGACACCGAAGAGATACCGCACGCGCCGATCAAGGAAATCGCGCGGCTGCATGGCTTCCGCAGCATGCTGTTCGTGCCGCTAATGAGCAACGGCGTGCCGATTGGCGTCGTCAGCATCACCCGCGCTACGACAGGTTCATTCGCCGAGCATCACGTGCAACTGATGCAGACCTTCGCCGACCAGGCCGTCATCGCCATCGAGAACGTCCGGCTGTTCAACGAAACGCAGGAAGCGTTGAAGCATCAGACCGCCACATCGGAAGTGCTGCAGGTGATCGGGAGGTCAATGACCGACACGCAGCCGGTCTTCGAGCGCATACTCGATAGCACGGAACGGCTTTTCGATTGCAGGCAGGTTTCGATCTTTCTCGCTCCTGGCGATGGGTTGCTGCATGTGGCGGCACGCCGTGGAACTGGCTACGAAGCAATCGACAAGGTGTACCCGCTGCCAATCGAGCAGACATCGGCTCCCCGCGTCCTTGGCGAGCGACGGCAAGTCTATCTTCCCGACGTGATGTATGGTGCTGACGTACCTTCGAGCATACGTCGCGTGGTTCAGGTGTTTGGCAATTTTTCCGTCGTAATGACCCCAATGATCTGGGAGGGCCAGGGGATCGGCCTAATCTCGGTGCTACGCGAGCCAAATGCCGCATTCACGCCGAAGGAACTCAGCCTTCTTAGGACCTTTGCCGACCAGGCCGTGATCGCCATCGAGAATGTGCGCCTATTCAAGGAGGTTCAGGCGAAGACCGCCGACCTCTCGGAGTCTCTACAACAGCAGACCGCCACCGCTGACGTGCTCAAGGTGATCAGCCGCTCGGCGTTCGATCTGCAGACTGTGTTGGAAACTTTGGTCGTATCCGCGGCCCGCCTGTGCGAAGCCGACGAGGGCACGATATTTCAGCCCAGAGATGACGCCTACCGCCTGACGGCAAGCTGTGGGCTTTCCCCTCCCAGGAAGGTGTTTCTTGAAAACTGCTCGTTCCAGCCGGGCACGGGCAGCACAATCGGACGGGTCTTGCTTGAAGGTAAAACCGTTCATATCGAAGACTCTCAGACTGACCAAAATTACCGATTTCAAGATCCGGAAGTGCGCACGCGGCTCGGTGTCGCTTTGCTGCGCGAGGGTGCACCCATCGGCGTCTTCGTGTTGGCACGCCGTGATGTCCGCCCCTTCAGCGATAAGCAAATCGAATTGGTCCAGACCTTCGCCGACCAGGCAGTGATCGCGATCGAGAACGTCCGGTTATTCGACGAGGTGCAGACGAAGACGCGCGACCTTACGGAGGCGCTGACCTATCAGACAGAGAGCAGCAACATCCTCAGAGTGATCGCATCCTCACCGACCGACGTAGGGCCTGTTCTCAATGCCATTGTCGAAAGCGCCTGCCAGCTTTGCGATGCTTATGATGCGGCGGTGGTGCTGCAGGACGGCGAATATCTGCGGATCAGCGCGCATCACGGACCAATTCCGATCGGCATCGAGAAGTGGCCGATCAACCGCCGCTGGACCGCCGGCCGCGCCTTCGTCGACCAGACGCCGGTTCACATTGAGGATCTGAGCGACGAGAAGCACGCCGACTTCACCGATGGCCGCGAGCTGTCGCTGCGCATGGGCCATCGCACCATCCTCAGCGTGCCGCTGCTGCGCGAAGGCGAAAGCATTGGCGCTATCGTACTTCGCCGCACCGAAGTTCACCCGTTCAGCGAAAAGCAGATTACCTTGCTTCAAACCTTCGCTGATCAGGCCGTGATCGCCATCGGCAACGTTCGTCTGTTCCAAGAAGTGCAGGCCAAGACGCGCGATCTGAGCGAGGCGCTGTCTTACCAGACAGGGAGCGGCAAGATTCTCAGCGTTATCGCATCCTCGCCAACTGAGGTAAGGCCGGTTCTTAAGGCAATCGTCGAAACTGCCTGCGAGCTTTGCGATGCCTCTGACGCTCTTGTGTTCCTGAAAGACGGCGAGGACCTGCGCTTCAGCGCGCACCACGGATCAATACCAATCGATATGGAGAAATGGCCGATTAACCGGAATTGGGTCATGGGACGCACTGTCGTCGATGGGGTACCGGTCCACGTGCACGATCTTCCCTCCGAAGGCGAAGAGTTCCCCGAGGGCCGAGAACTAGCGCGCCACCAGGGCATTCGCACAGTTTTGAGCGCACCTTTGCTGCGCGAGGGTGAAAGCATCGGAACGATCGCGCTTCGCCGCACTGAAGTGCAGCCGTTTAGCGAAAAACAGATTGCTCTGCTGCAGACCTTTGCCGATCAGGCAGTAATCGCCCTCGGGAACGTTCGGCTGTTTGACGAGGTGCAGGCAAAAACGCGCGACCTCACGGAGGCGCTGCAGCAGCAGCTCGCCACCGTGGACGTGCTGAAAGTCATCAGTTCTTCGCCGGGTGAGCTGGAGCCGGTATTTCAAGTTTTGCTGGAGAACGCGGTGCGTCTCTGCGAGGCTCAGTTCGGCGTCCTATGTACTTTTGATGTAAGTGGATTTCAGTACGTGTCGGCTCGAGGCGCATCCGCAGAATATACAAAATACATGCAACAACGCGGACCCTTTCGACCTGCATCGGGAGTGCTCGATCGGATTATGCGGACAAAGCAACCGAGCCACACAGCCGACGAGGCTGCGGAGGTTGTCCCCGGCCCGGCCGGTACCTTCGGAGGTGCACGATCTCTTGTCGGTGTCCCAATGCTCAAAAACGGTGAGTTAAGAGGCGCAATTATCATCTACCGTACGGAAGTGCGGCCGTTTGCGGATCAACAGATCGATTTGCTGACGAACTTCGCTGCCCAAGCAGTCATTGCTATTGACAATACACGCCTCCTTAATGAGCTGCGGCATCGCACGGATGATCTAACTCGATCGCTACAGGACTTGCACAGCGCGCAAGAGCGACTGGTCCAGACCGAAAAACTCGCTTCGCTCGGCCAGCTCACGGCTGGCATCGCGCATGAGATCAAGAACCCGCTCAACTTCGTCAATAATTTCTCGGCGCTGTCGGCGGAACTGACGGACGAGCTGAACGACGTGCTCAAGCCGGCCCCGCTCGATGGCAAGATGCGGGCGGAAGTCGACGAGTTGACGCGGCTTTTGAAGGACAACCTCGAAAAAGTCGTGCAGCACGGCAAGCGCGCCGACTCCATCGTCAAGAACATGCTGCTGCATTCGCGCGAGGGCTCTGCCGAACAGCGGCCCACGGACATCAATGCGCTCTTGGATGAGAGTCTGAACCTTGCTTACCACGGTGCCCGAGCAGAAAAGGCAGGCTTCAGTATTGCCTTCCAACGCGATCTCGATCCGACCGTCGGCATGGCTGACGTCTATCCGCAAGAGATCACGCGGGTCCTGCTCAATCTGATCTCGAACGGGTTCTACGCTGCGACGAAACGCAAAGTGGAAACTGGTGACGTCTTCGAGCCAATGCTTTCCGCCACGACGAAGAACCTCGGCGACAAGGTCGAAATCCGTATTCGCGATAACGGGACCGGCATCCCAGATGATGTCAAAGAGAAGATATTCAACCCGTTCTTCACGACCAAACCAGCCGGTGAAGGAACCGGCCTTGGTCTCTCGATGACGCACGACATCATCGTGAAGCAACACGGGGGCAGAATTGATGTGACGACCGAGCCTGGGCA
>NZ_JAFCLY010000043.1:0-74887 GCF_018130185.1 Bradyrhizobium sp. AUGA SZCCT0182
TTACGCCTCGACGACGGCGTGGATAAGCGTACGGCAAAACCGTGTGGTCCTGGCGCCCGTTGCAGGCGTCAAGCTGTTGGAGAAGCGCAAGCGGGAACGGCAGCGACGGAGTCAACCAAGAACTCGTCTCCGGGGAGAGCACGGCATAAGCCGTAAAGCCATTGCGCAGGGAAGGCCGGGTGTTCTCCGCTGCCCTGTATGCTCGTGTGCAGCATTTCTTGTGCTAACCGCACACGGGACCGCGGGTGCAGCGCGCACCCGGTCTTCCCTGCGCCCTCATTTTCGAGGGCAAGGAAGTTTCTGGCAAAGCTCGGGCGCAATGCGTCGCGAGAATGCGAAACTGCATCTTCCGTCATTGCGAGCGTAGCGAAGCAATCCATCGCGCCGCGAAAAGGAAAGAAAGAATGGATTGCTTCGCTCCGCTCGCAATGACGACGTTGACGCCCCGTGCAAGCTGCGCCAAGCTTGGCCAAAATCAAAACAAGACCCCGGAGGTCACGCCATGCTCCGCGCCGAAGACAACGCCTTCCTGACCGAAAGCGGTGCGGGAACGGGGATGGGCGAATTGCTGCGCCGGTTCTGGATGCCGGTGCTGCTGTCGGCGGAATTGCCTGAGGCCGACGGCACGCCGAAGAAGATCATGGTCATGGGCGAGGAACTCCTGGCGTTCCGCGACAGCCGCGGCGTGGTTGGCGTGATCGATCAATATTGCCCGCACCGCGGCGCCAATCTCTGGCTCGGCCGCAACGAGGAGTGCGGCATCCGCTGCGTCTATCACGGCTGGAAGTTCGACACGTCAGGCAACTGCGTCGACATGCCGACCTCCTATCCCGATCTCAACGCCAAGGACCTGATCAAGATCAAATCCTATCCGGTGCGTGAATGGGGCGACATGATCTGGGCCTATATGGGCCCGGCCGATCAGGTGCCGGAATTGCCGGCGCTGGAGATGGCGCTGCTGCCGGCCTCGCACCGCTACGTCACCAAGAAATGGCAGGACTGCAACTGGGTGCAGGCGCTCGAAGGCTCGATCGACACCGCGCATTTCACCTTCGCGCATCTGAGCTTCGAGAAGGAAGAGAACGAGATCCTCGACATCAAGAAGCATTTTGTGAATCCGCTCACACGGGTTGCGACCGACCATATGCGCTGGATCGCCGAGGACCCGCGCCCGGTGATCAAGATCAGCTCGCACGCGGCCGGCCTCACCGTCGCCGGCGGAAGGCTCACCGGGTCCGACAACATCTACTGGCGCATCGCCCAGTTCCTGATGCCGGTGCATGCCTATGCGCCGAGCTCGATGCCGGGCGAGAACATCTTCGGCCAGAGTTTTGTCCCCGTGACCGATACCAGTTGCTGGATCTACACCTATGCGTGGAATCCGGAGCGGCCGCTGACGCAGGCCGAGCGCGACGGCTACGATCGCGGCAACGGCGTGATGTCGGAAGTCGACGAGAATTACGTTCCGCTGCGCAACAAGGCCAACGACTATCTGATCGATCGCAAGCTGCAGAAGACGAAAAGCTACACCGGCATCAAGGGCGTCTCCGAACAGGACGCCGCGGTACAGGACAGCCAGGGCCCGATCGCCGACCGGACGCGAGAACATCTCGGCCCGACTGATTTGGGCATCATGCATTTCCGCAAACTGGTGATGGAGGCCGCCCGCGCGCTGCAGCAAGGCGAGGCTCCGTCGCATGTCGCGCGTCAGGACCGCTACACCGTACGCTCCGGCGCCTGCGTCACCAGCAAGACGAAAGACCTCACCGCCGTGATGATCGAGCGCTTCGGCGATGCGGCGGGGTTCGTCGGCGGTCCCGGGCGGAATGTCGCGGCGGAGTAGGGGCGGGCTGTTTCTCTCGTGTCGTCCCGGCGAACGCCGGGACCCATACGCCGCGGCGGGCGTTGTTGAAAAAGAAAGACAACGATCAGCGTGTTAAAACAATGATCGCTGGTGGTTATGGGTTCCCCCGATGCGCAATTGCGCATCTGAGCTCAAGGCCGGGACGACGTGTGGATGGATACGGGCCTACAACGGAATCCTCCGATACTCCCGATTGCTCAAACTCGCTTCCTCCAGATCGAGGTCGCGCTCGATCCGGCGCCGGGTCTCGTCGGTGATCTTGCCGTCGCGCAGCAAGGCGTGAATGAATTTACGCTCCGTCGAGATCAGCTCGCGGGTCAGTTCGGTGCCGGCCGCCGAGGCGTCCTGCACGTCGGGATCGAACGCATCTGGCAGCTGGTTGGTGCGGGATTCGTGCCGTGCGCGGAGCAGCTTGACGACTTCGTCGGTCAATTCGCGGTCGTCGGTGATGGCATCGAGCGATTTGAGCGCGGCATCGAGCGCCTCGCGCCGCGCTGCGATCTCGGCTTCGTGCTCGGCGATGTGTTCGTCGCGGCCGGCCTGCGTCAGGCCGAGCCACCGCACCACCAGCGGCAGGCCTGACCCCAGTCCGACCAGGGTGATGAAAATGACGCCGAAGGAAACGAACAGGATCAGGTCGCGATGCGGGAACGCGTCGCCATTCGGCAGTGCAAGCGGCAGCGCCAGCGCCGCGGCAAGCGACACCGCGCCGCGCACACCGGTGAAGGCGATCACGAAGGTGTTTCGCCATGGAGGACTGGGATCGCGCGCCCGCAGGCGCGGGTTCAGCAGGCGCGGCAGATAGATGGCAGGAAAGACCCAGGCGAACCGCGCGACGATCACGATGACCGTGACCAGCGCGGTGGCGAACAGGATCTCGTCCAGCGGGAACGCCTTCGATTTCTCGAACAGCGAGCGCATCTGGAAGCCGGTCAGCAAGAACAGAAAACCCTCGACCAGATAGATCACGAGATCCCAGAAGAAGATGCCCTGCAGGCGCGTCGCCGATGAGATCAAAAGCGGCCCGTTCCAGCTCATATAGAGCCCGCAGGCGACGGTGGCGATCACGCCGGAACCACCGAAATGGTGGGGAATCCAGAAAGCGAGGTAGGGCGTGAGCAGCGACAGCGTGATCTCGACCTGCGGATCGCGGGCGCGGTGGCGCATGCGCAGGCTGAGCCAGCCTACCGCGAGACCGAACAGCAACTCGCCGACGACGATGACGGCGAAAGTGCCGGTGGCCTTCGGCAGCGAGAACATGCCGGTCAGGATCGCCGCGACCGTGAAACGATACAGAATCAGCGCGGTCGCATCGTTGACCAGGCCCTCGCCCTCGAGCACGACCAGGATCCGGCGCGGCATGCCGAGCTTGCGGGCAATCGCCAGCGGCGCCACCACGTCGGGCGGTGCGACGATGGCCCCTAACAGGAAGCCGACGGTCCATGGCAGCCCGATCAGGTAATGCGTGGCGGCGGCGACCGCGAAGGCGGTGAAAATCACGCAGCCGACGGCCAGCAGCGTGATCGGGCGGAGGTTGAACTTGAATTCGCGCCAGCTCATGGCGACGCTGGCGGAATAGATCAGCGGCGGCAGCACCACCAGCAGCACCAGTTCCGGCGGCAGTTCGATCGACGGCATGCCCGGCACGAAGGCGAGCACGATGCCGACGAGCATCATCAGGATCGCCGACGCGACATTGATTCGCCGCGCCAGCAGCGCGGTGCCCGCCAGCACGGCGAGCAGGATCAAAAAGATCTGAAATTTGGCGTCCATGATCTCCCCAATTCGCAGGGAAACCCCTCGGACGTCAATCCGTCCGGATGGACCCGCGGACGGGCGAGGCTACCCGCGCAGATCGTAGCGGTAGGACTTTGAGACGATCTTCCAGCCATCCGAGAGCTTCATCGCCACCAGATAGTCGGTGAAATAGAGCGGCGGCAATTGGCAGCGCACCTTGATGAAGGCGGTGGATTGGTCCGAACGGTCGATCGTGACGACGAAATCCTCACGCGGCTTGCCTTCGGCCTTCGCCGACGATCCAGCCAGTCGGGCATGGCGAGGACCTTCAGCCTGCCCTTCTCCAGCGAGCGCAGGTCGGCGGAGGGGTGGAAGATCGCGCCGAGCTTGTCGACGTCGCCTTCGTAGACGGCGTCGAAATAATGCTGGATCACGGCTTCGACGGTCGAACGGTCATAGCTCACGGATCGGTCCTCTCATGAAGCAGCCATCACTCGCGCAGATCGTAGCGGTAGGATTTTGAGACGATCTTCCAGCCGTCCGCGAGCTTCATCGCCACCAGATAGTCGGTGAAATAACGCGGAGGCAATTGGCAGCGCACCTTGATGAAGGCGGTCGACTCGTCCGAGCGGTCGATGGTGACGATGAAGTCCTCGCGCGGCTTGCCTTCGGCCTTGGCTGACGGGCGCTTGCGCACGCGATCCAGCCAGTCCGGTACGGTCAGCACCTGCAATTCGCCCTTCTCCACCCAGCGCAAATCGGCGGTGGGGTCGAAGATGGCGCCGAGCTTGTCGGCATTGCCTTCGTACAGGCCGTCGAAATAATTCTGGACAACGGCTTCGACGCTCGATCGGTCTTCGCTCACAATAGTCCTCCCCAAAGGTGCAGGATTGTTCGATCTGAAGTAAGCCACGAACGGATGAAATTCGCTACGGGTGAGTGCAAGACCGCGGGAGGGAATTGATCATGACGGGTTCAGTTAGTTCGAATGCTCGCATTCTGACCGGAGAATGCTTCTGCGGCGCGGTGCGTTACGCCGTGGCCGATTCATTCGAATATGCCCTCAATTGCCATTGTTCGAATTGCCGGCGGACCACCGGTTCGGCGTTCAAGCCGTTTGCCGGCATCGCGCGCGACAGGCTCAGTATCACCGCGGGTGACGATATCGTGATGATCCATGGCGACGATGCCGGTCATAACGCGCACTGTCGGCGATGTGGCTCCCCCTGCTCTATTCGGTGGTGCGCGATGGCGCCTTCGTCCATGTCGCGATGGGGACACTGGTCGATGCTCCCTCGATCCGCCCGTCCGGCCACATCTTCGTGGGTTCCAAGGCGCCCTGGTTCTCCATCACCGACGATTTGCCGCAGTACCGGGGTCACGTTGTCCGGGCTGAACGCCCGGAATAGGCGTAGCAATTGGCGGGGCGCGGCCGGACGAGCCCGGCGTTAAACATGACCGGCCAACGGGCGAACCCGTGGCCTGTTTGCCGGATTGGCGGTAAAATGGCCGCGCGATCCGGGTCGATGCGGTTCGTGACCCAACTCACAAAGCCCGGCCCTATGCCCATGATAGGTATACCCGGTGAGGCTCCGGAAGCGTCATGTTCAGATCTGGATCTCTAAAATTGCATCGATGGGTGCTTGCCGCCGCATCGCTGCTGGCTGTGTGCCAGCCGGCGTTTGCCGAGAAGCGCGTCGCCCTGGTGCTTGGCAATTCCGCCTACAGGAATGTCCCGCAGCTTGCCAATCCGGTTAACGACAGTGCCAAGATCGCCGCGACGCTGAAGGAGGCCGGCTTCGATGTCGTCGATTCCCGCCGCGATCTGCCCGCTGCCGAAACCCGGCGCGCGCTGCGCGACTTCGCCGATCGTGCCCGGGACGCCGACATCGCCGTCGTCTATTACGCCGGCCACGGCATCGAGGTGGACGGCTCGAACTATTTGATTCCGGTCGATGCAAAACTGGAACGCGACACGGACGTTTACGACGAGGCCCTGTCGCTGGATCGCGTGCTGATCGCGATCGAGCCGGCCAAGAAATTGCGGCTCGTCATTCTCGACGCCTGCCGGGACAATCCGTTTTCCAAGACCATGAAGCGGACGGTTGCCTCGCGCGCGATCGGGCAGGGCCTCGCCAAGGTCGAGCCGAGCAGCCCGAACGTGCTGATCGCCTATTCGGCCAAGGCCGGATTCACCGCGGCCGATGGCGACGGCCAGAACAGCCCGTTCACAGCAGCGCTGTCGCGCCACATCGCGACGCCGGGGCTCGACGTGCGCCGCGCTTTCGGATTTGTCCGCGACGAAGTGCTCAAGACCACCGGCAACCGGCAGGAGCCGTTTGTCTATGGTTCGCTGGGCGGCGACGACGTGCCGTTGGTGCCGGCCCCCGCCAAACCGGCGCCCGCCGCCGCGGCGCCTGCGCCCGCGCCCGCGCTCAGCGCGCAGGCCGAAGCCCGCCGCGATTACGAACTGGCGCTGCAGCTCGGCAACAAGAACGCGCTCGATGCCTTCCTCAAGCAATATCCCGACGGCTTCTATGCCAGCCTCGCCAAGCTGCAGCTCGACAAGATCGCCGCCGAGGAAATCCGCATCGCCGCCACCGAGAAGGCGCGGCTGGCCGAGCAGGAGCGGGCACGGCTGGTCGCCGAAGGGGCTCAGAGATCGGAGCAGTCGAAGGCCGAGGCTGATGTCAGGGCCACCGAGCAGGCGCGTATCGCCGCCGAAAAAGCCAAACAGATTGCGCAGGACCAGGCCGCGGCGGCCGAACAGAAGCGCCTCGCGGCTGACGCGCCGGCGTCCGCCAAGGAAGCTGTCAAGGAAAAGGCCGTCAATCTCGCGGCCCTGCCCCCGGCATCGGCCCCGGCCGACATCACCAAGTCGGTGCAGGCCGAACTGCGCCGAGTCGGCTGCCTGACCGGCGCTGCCGATGGCGACTGGAACGCGGCTTCGCAGCGCTCGCTGACGCTGTTCAACCGCTACGCCGGGACCAGGCTTGATGCCAAAGTGGCCAGCGTCGACGCGCTCGATGTGATCAAGCTGAAACCGTCACGCGTCTGTCCGCTGGTCTGCGAACATGGCTTCAGGGCCGATGGCGACCGCTGCAGCAAGATCACTTGCGCCCAGGGTTCGGTGCTGAACGACGACAATGAATGCGAAAAGCGCCGCGGCAACAAGCCGGTGGCCAAGCGCGATACCGATGATCGCCCCGAGCGTCCGGTGCGGGAACGGCCGCGGCCCGAGGTCAGTGCGCCCAGGCCTCAGGCATCCGGCCGGGCATCCGGCCAGGTCGTATGCGATCAGGCCGGTTGTCGCTCCGTGACCGCCGGCTGTCGCCTCGAATACAAGACGTTTGCCCAGGGCGGCCCGTATCCAAGCGGCGGCAATGTTGAGGTATGTCGCTGAGGCTCTAGATCGCACTCGCGGCGATGTTCACCATCAGTGCGACCAGCGCGGTATTGAACACGAACGAGATGATGCCGTGGACGGTCGCGGTGCGGCGGATGATCTTGTCGGTAATCCCGACATCGGAAACCTGCGCGGTCATCCCGATCACGAACGAGAAGTAGACGAAATCCCAGTAATCGGCGTCCTCATGCTGGTCGCCGCTCGGGAACTGCAGGCCGCCCGGTTTGCCGCCGCGGTAATACTCATGCGCGTAATGCAGCGAGAACGCCGTGTGTACCGCCGCCCATGACAGGACGATGGTCACCGTCGCCAGCACCAGCCCCGGCGCGCTGCGGTTGGAGGCGCCGAGTTCGAACACGATGGCGGCGATGCTGGCAAACGCGCCGAGCGCCGTCAGCAGCAGAATCAGGAAACGGCCGTCGTCCTGCAGCGCCGCGTTGCGGCGGATGTGCAAAATGCCGCTGCGAAACACCATGGTGAAAACCAGCACCAGATACAGCGCGACGAAGATGTCCCAGCTGACCAGCAGCCGCGTTACCAGCCGCAGCGAGCCCGGCAGCAAAAAGAACGCAACGATACCGACTGCGATCGCGATGAAGGTGCGTGGCCGCCCATAGACCACACGGAGCAGAACCGGCTTTTTCCTGAACCGGTCGAGGAGCTCGTCGAGTTCCTTCTTCTGCGATGGCACGTCAGCTCTTGCGATCGGCGACGAAGCGCGACGCGGCCTTCAGTACGTCACCCTTGGCTCCGAAGATCGACAGCGCGGAATCCGCGCGCGCCAGCAAGTCGCGCACGCGCTGCTTGGCGCCGTCGATACCGAGCTGGGTGACGAAGGTGGTCTTGCCGAGCGCCGCATCGGCGCCGGCCGGCTTGCCGAGGGCTGCGGCGTCGCCTTCGACGTCGAGCAGATCGTCGGCGATCTGGAACGCCTCGCCGAGCGCGCGGCCGTAATCGTCGAGCGCCTGATATTCCTGTTGCGTGGACTGGCCGAGGATCGCGCCCGCGATGCAGCCATAGCGCAGCAGCGCGCCGGTCTTCATCTGCTGCAGCCGCGCCACGTCGACCGGTTCGCGGTCGCCGAACCGGCCTTCGCCGGCGAGGTCGAGTATTTGTCCACCGACCATGCCGCCGATCCCCGAGGCGCGGGCGAGCGCACGGGTCAGCAGCAGGCGCACGGTGGGATCCGAATGAATCTCGTCGCGGGTCACGATGTCGAACGCCAGCGTCAGCAGGCCGTCACCGGCGAGGATCGCGGTGGCGTCGTCGGTCTTCTTGTGCAGCGTGGGACGGCCGCGGCGCAGGTCGCTGTTGTCCATCGCCGGCAGATCGTCATGGATCAGCGAATAGCAGTGGATGCATTCGAGCGCGGCGCCCGCGAGCAGCGCCGCGTCGCGCGGAACGCCGAACACGGCCGAGCTCTCGACCACCAGAAACGGCCGCAGGCGCTTGCCGCCGCCGAGGCTTGAATAGCGCATCGCGTCCATCAGCCGCTTCGGCCGCGCGATCTCGTCTGATAACAGCGTATCCGACAGCAACTTCGCCAGCAGGGCCTCGGTATCTTCGGCGGTCTGATCCAATCGTGTGGAGAAATCGGCAGTGGCGGTCGTCATTTAAGAATGGCTCCAGATCAATTTTGCCGGACAATCGTTGATGGCAGGGCGTCAGTCAATTCCGCTTCCCGGCTTGAGGCGCCTTAAAAGCGCTGGAAAACCCACGAAATATCATGGTGATGTCACCTATTAAGGGGTCTGTTGACCGATCCTTACGCCGGCTGGGCTGAACCGGAAGCATCCGAATTTGCGCTTTGTCCGAATCTTATTGCTGATTTTGCTGGTGCTGCTGCTGTTGCCGTATCTGGTGACGCCGTTCTATCGCACCGGCCATCCGGTCTCGACGCTGATGGCCTGGCGCTGGCTCAAGGGCGCGCCGGTGTCGCGGCAATGGATCGATTTCAAGGCGATTTCGCCGGCGCTGCCGCGTTCGGTGGTGGGCTCCGAGGACGCCAAATTCTGCGGCCATCGCGGGGTCGATTGGAGCGCGCTGCAGGATGCGATCGAGGATCACGAAGAAGGCGAGGTGTCGGGTGGCGGCTCCACCATCACCCAGCAGGTGGCCAAGAACCTGTTCCTGTGGCCGGGCCGCAGCGTGGTCCGCAAGGCGCTGGAGCTGCCGCTGGCGATGTGGATCGACCTGGTGCTGTCCAAGCAGCGGATTCTCGAGATCTACCTCAATATCGCCGAACTGGGCCCCTCCGGGCAGTTCGGCGCCGAGGCAGGGTCCCAATACGCGTTCGGTCGTTCGGCTACGACCCTGTCGCCGCGCGAGGCGGCCCTGCTGGCGGCGATCCTGCCCAATCCGGTCAGGCGCAGCGCTCGTAATCCCGGTCCCGGGGTGCGGCGTCTGGCCGGCACCTACATGGCGCGGGCGAATGCATCCGCGCTGCAGCGGTGCTGGAGCGAAAATCGTGCATTTTGAGCCAATTTTCGGCCGATTTAACCTTGGCAAAGCCTAGCTTTACGCCATCCCTTCCTCTATAAGCGCGGCCTTATCGGCATCGCAGCCCGTGCTTTGAAGCGCTGGGCGGTCCGCTACCAGGACGATGCCCTCCGACAACACCCCTAGAGGACCGTTATGGCCGTTCCCAGAAGAAAAACATCGCCCTCGCGGCGTGGCATGCGCCGCTCGGCGGACGCCCTGAAGAAGCCGACCTATGCCGAAGACAAGGATTCGGGCGAATTGCGCCGTCCGCACCACCTCGACCTGAAGACCGGCATGTACAAGGGCCGGCAGGTTCTGAAGGCCAAGAAGGAATCCTGATCGGGCCCAGGCTTAGCGCGGCGATTCAGCCGTGCCTGCCTGAATTCGGCCAACGGATGGGGTAAGACGGTTCCCGGTGGCGAAGCGCGATGCTTCGCCTTAGGAGCGTTCAAGTTTCCTTTAGTAAGGCCTCGCCGATGTCCATGGTCGGATTTCCGCTACTCCTGATTCCGCTCGCGATCTACAACATCATCGCCTTCCTGATGCCGGAAGTCGCTTTCAGCACGCCGCTGCTGAAGCTGATGCTGATGTCGGGCGTGGAATGGCAGGTGACGCTGAGCGACGTTCTGATCGCGGTCGGCATCTTCCTGTTGATGTTCGAAGTCATCAAAGGCGCGCGTCCCGGCGCGAAATATCTAACCGACCATCTGCTGTCGCTGATCGTGTTCGGCGCGGCCGCTGCCGAATTCGTGCTGTGGCCGAAGTTCGGCACCTCGACCTATTTCCTGCTGACGTCGCTTGCGCTGGTCGACTTCCTGTCCGGCCTTGCCTTGCGCACGCGGCGGCGCGCGGTCGTGGCGCCTGCGGTGTCCGCCAAGGGCGCCAGAAGACCTGAGCCGAAAGCTGAGCCGCAGGCCGAGCCACCGGTGGCCGAGCCGAAACCCGAGCCTGCGCCGGCACAGGCGACAGCGCCGCCCGCGGCATCGGTTGCTGAATCAGTGTTGCTGGATCACCCGGAACCGGCGTCCGCGCCGGCTGTCGCGCCCCATGCGGCCTCGCCGGAAGTCCCCTCGCCGGGGATACAGCCAGGCAGCGGTACGACACCGTCGCCGGACAAGCCGCCGCGCTGACCGGTCCGTCGGCTCAGATTTCTTGCTTCAGATGACCTGCCGGGTCCGCCGTGCCACGCTGCGGCGTTCCTGCGGGTGTGCGCCATAGGCGGCCTGCGCATCCTCGATCGAGGCACGTCGCATGCAGCGCGTCTGTGGGGCCTGGTCGGCGGTCGCGATCAGTTGGGTCAGAAAGGTCGGGTCGGGTCGCGCCATGGTCGCTTTCCGCGACCAGTGCACCGTTTGGGTCACCGGCACGAGCGCGACACAGGCCGGCGCGTCGGCGTCGGAGACGTCTACGTCCAAAATATCTTCTGATCGTTCGGTATCGAGCATCGCACTGAACCGGCTAAAACTGTCACGTTTTGGGACGTGACGCCCTACTGCGATTCGCTCTTCGCAAGGCCTATGCCGATGCGTCCCGGTTGGTTCCCTCAAGGTTTGCGACAGCCGTAAAACGTGGTTTCCAGATTATTTATGAACTTTGCCTAGCCTCTGATTCGATAGAACCACTATCCTCAGGCTAGCCAGAATCACCGTGCCTGTCTTTGGGCTGTCCCGAATCGAGGCGACTTTGATGTCCGCTGTCCCGCAAGCCTCCAGCATCCTCGCTTCGCTCGGGCAGGCCACGTTCGTCTGGGATCTCGCCGCCGACAGCATCGCCTGGAGCGACAACGCCGCCTCCGTCTTTACCGACATCGCCCCGGAAGCGCTGGCCAGCGGCGCCGCGTTCGCCAAGCTGATCGAGCCGAAAGGGTCGATCCGGTCAGACGCGCTGGGTCACACCGCCCCGGCACGCGGCGGCGAAGGTGTCGCCTACCGGGTCGAATATGGCGTGCGGGCCTCGACCTCCGCGCCCGTGATCTGGATCGAGGAAACCGGTTGCTGGTTTGCCGGCGCCGACGGCAAGCCGGCGCGCGCGCAAGGCGTCGTCCGCGTCGACAATGAGCGCCGCGCCCGCGATGAGCAGCTCGTGCGGCTCTCGCGGCACGACCCGCTGACCGGCGAACTCAATCGCACCCACCTGATCGCAGCGCTCGCCGAGGCGATCGAGGAAGCCGCGCGCTTCCGTTCGTCATGCGCCTTCATGCTGATCGGCATCGACCATCTGGCGCGCGTCAACGACGCTTTCGGCTTCGATGTCGCCGATGGCGTGATCGCGGAAGTCGGAAAACGCATTCGTGCGCGGCTGCGCGGCGGCGACGTGCTCGGGCGATTCTCCGGCAACAAATTCGGGCTGATCCTGCGCAACTGCACCGTCGACGACACCAATGTCGCGACCGAGCGGTTTCTCGCCGGTATTCGTGACGAGGTGGTGCCGACCGTTTCTGGCCCGGTGTCGGTAACGGCGTCGATCGGCGCGATCAGCATCCCGCGTTATGCCCGCAGCGCCGATGAGGCCGTCACCCGCGCCCAGGAAACGCTGGATGGCGCCAAGAGCCGCCGGGCCGGATCATTTGCGCTGTGGAAGCCGAATGTCGAACGCGACGCCCAGCGCCGCGTCAACATCCGCGTCACCGATGAAATCGTCACTGCGCTGAATGAGCGCCGGATCGTGACCGCGTTCGAGCCGGTGGTCGAAGCGCGCTCGCGCCAGCCGGCGTTCTACGAATGCCTGGTGCGGATGGAGCAGGACAACGGCCAGGCGTTGCTGGCACCGGATATCGTCCCCGTCGCAGAACGACTTGGCCTGATCCGGCTGGTCGATCACCGCGTGCTGGAACTCGCGGTCGCCGAACTCGCGGCGTCACCGAACGTGCAGCTCAGCCTCAACATCTCACCCGACACCACGATGGATCCGGACTGGTCGGCTTCGATCGAATCCCTGATGCGTGCGCATCCGGGCGTGGCCGAACGGCTGATCGTGGAAATCACCGAGACCGTGGCGATCCAGGATATCGACGACATCAGAGGCTTCGTCACCAGGCTGAAGAATTTCGGCAGCCGGATCGCGATCGACGATTTCGGCGCCGGCTACACCTCGTTCCGCAATTTGCGCAAGCTCGGTGTCGACATCGTCAAGATCGACGGCGCCTTCGTGCAGAACATCGCGCGCTCGGCCGATGACCGCGCCTTCGTGCAGACGCTGATCGATCTGGCGCGGCGGCTGCAGATCAAGACGGTGGCGGAATGGGTGCAGGACGAAGAGTCCGCGGTCATGCTGCGCGAATGGGGCTGCGACTACATCCAGGGCCGCCTGATCGGCCTCGCATCACCGGAGCGGCCGTGGGCCGTGCCGGCCGAGACGGTGTTGCCGGCGGCGAGTTGATCAGCGTAGCGTTGAAATGTTTCCTCGTCCCGGCGAAGGCCGGGACCTATACGCCGGCTCATCGATGGGGCGCGGTGGTAGGCGCCCTCACGCGACAACAAAGATTTGTGGTTATGGGTCCCGGCTCAAGGCCGGGACGACGTACGGAGAGAGTGGAGCGCGGAAGAAAAACTACTCTTCCTTCTTCGGCTCTTTCGACATGCGCTCGAGGCGGTCCTGCATGTCTTTCATCTGACGGCGAAGATCATCGATATTGTCTTCGGCAGCCGCCGGCTCCGGCAGCTTCTCGGGTTCGACTGACGTCACGCCGCCGCGCGGCGGCACGAACGGCTTGAACATCGAGAACGTCTGCTGAAACAGTTCCATGTTGCGGCGGACGTGTTCTTCGAGCGGCGCAAATGGCGTTCCCGAGAACGTGTTGGTGAGCTGCTTGCGGAACTTTTCCTGCTCGCGCGTCAGCGTGTCGATCGATTGTTCCAAATATTTCGGAACCACCATCTGCATGCTGTCGCCGTAGAAGCGGATCAGCTGGCGCAGGAACGTGGTCGGCAGCAGATTTTGCCCCGCCTTGTTTTCCTGCTCGAAGATGATCTGCGCCAGCACCGAGCGGGTGATGTCGTCACCGGTCTTGGCGTCATAGACGAGAAAATCCTCGCCATCCTTCACCATCGCTGCGAGATCCTCGAGCGTCACATAGGTGCTGGTGCCGGTATTATAGAGCCGCCGGTTAGCGTATTTCTTGATCGTGGTGGGTTGGTCTGACTTGGCCATGGCCATGGGGCTCACACATCGATACCGAGAGCGGGGAACCCGACGGCATCGCCGGCGGGCAGACGAGCAACGCAACGCAGCAAAGTAAGCATTTTCAATGCGGCTCGGCTACCGTTTTGTGCGGCACGGTTAATTCCAAGGCATGGGTACTGCTATGGAAACTGCCAAGGACGCTATTTTGAATGCGCCGCGGCGTGATTTTCCCCTCTGGCCGATTGACACAGGATGCCTAGGTTAACAGGATAGTCCCAAGAGACAGGCCCGCCATCCGGCCGCCCGCCGTCGAGAAACCTCAAGCTCACAGGAGATGTCCATGTCAGACGATGTCGTCATCGTCAGCGCCGCCCGCACCCCGGTCGGCAGCTTCAACGGCGCGTTCGCCACCACCCCGGCCCATGATCTTGGCGCCATCGCCATCAAGGCCGCGCTGGAGCGGGCTGGCATCGAGCCGGGCCGCGTGTCCGAAGTCATCCTGGGCCAGATCCTGACCGCGGCGCAGGGCCAGAATCCCGCCCGCCAGGCCTCGATCGCGGCCGGCATCCCGGTGGAAAGCCCGGCCTGGGGCGTCAACCAACTCTGCGGCTCGGGCCTGCGCACCGTTGCGCTCGGCTATCAGGCGCTGCTCAACGGCGATTCGGAAATCGTCGTCGCCGGCGGCCAGGAATCCATGAGCATGGCCCCGCACGCGCAATATCTGCGTGGCGGCGTCAAGATGGGCGGCCTCGAACTGGTCGACACCATGATCAAGGACGGCCTGTGGGATGCCTTCAACGGCTATCACATGGGCAACACCGCCGAGAACGTCGCGCGGCAGTACCAGATCACCCGCGCGCAGCAGGACGAGTTCGCGGTTCACTCGCAGAACAAGGCCGAGGCCGCGCAGAAGGCCGGCAAGTTCAATGACGAGATCGTCCCCGTCACCATCAAATCCCGCAAGGGCGATATCATCGTCAGCGCCGATGAATATCCGCGCCATGGCGCCACCGTCGATGCGATGGCCAAGCTGAAGCCCGCCTTCGAGAAGGACGGCACGGTCACCGCCGGCAGCGCGTCCGGCATCAATGACGGCGCCGGCGTGGTGGTGCTGATGACCGCCAAACAGGCCGCCAAGGAAGGCAAGAAGATCCTCGGCCGCATCGCGTCCTGGGGCCAGGCCGGCGTCGATCCCAAGATCATGGGCACCGGCCCGATCCCGGCTTCCCGCGCCGCGCTGAAGAAGGCCGGCTGGAACATCGCCGATCTGGACCTGATCGAGGCCAATGAAGCGTTCGCGGCGCAGGCCTGCGCGGTCAACAAGGACCTCGGCTGGGATACCTCCAAGGTCAACGTCAATGGCGGTGCGATCGCGATAGGCCATCCCGTCGGCGCTTCCGGCGCCCGCGTGCTGGTGACGCTGCTGCACGAAATGCAGAAGCGCGATGCCAAGAAAGGCCTCGCCACGCTGTGCATCGGCGGCGGCATGGGCATTGCCATGTGCATCGCACGCGACTGAACCATAGCGTTTTCAAGCGAAGTGGGTACCGGTTCGCGTCAAGAAAACGCGTACAGATAAAAGGCAGATAGGATGCGTTGTTGATGAAAAGTTCATCTGTCAACCACGGCTCAAATCGATAAAACTGAAATGCCCGGTCTTGCGCCGGGCATTTTCATCTCTGGTGCGTTATCGAGTGAGAAAACGCGCCGCACTTTGAAGAGCAGGCTTCGTCAAAAGACCGGGACAATTCCGGCTCGTAAAAAGACCACCAAGGAGGACTACGCATGGCACGTGTTGCATTGGTTACGGGGGGCACGAGAGGCATTGGTGCTGCGATCAGCAAATCGCTGAAGGCGGCGGGCTACAAGGTTGCGGCGAGCTATGCCGGCAATGACGCCGCGGCGGAAAAATTCAAATCGGAGACCGGCATTCCCGTGTACAAATGGGACGTCAGCTCGTTCGACGCCTGTGCGGCCGGCGTCAAGCAGGTCGAGGCCGATCTCGGCCCGGTCGACGTGCTGATCAACAATGCCGGCATCACCAAGGACGGCGCCTTCCACAAGATGACGCTCGAGCAGTGGAACGCGGTCATCAACACTAATCTCGGCTCGCTGTTCAACATGACCCGCCAGGTGATCGAAGGCATGCGCGCCCGCAAGTTCGGCCGCGTCATCAACATCTCCTCGATCAACGGCCAGAAGGGACAGTTCGGCCAGGTCAATTACTCGGCGGCCAAGGCCGGCGACATCGGCTTCACCAAGGCCTTGGCGCTGGAGAACGCCAAGGGCGGCATCACCGTGAACGCGATCTGCCCCGGCTACATCAACACCGAAATGGTGCAGGCGGTGCCGAAGGACGTGCTGGAGAAGAGCATCCTGCCGCTGATCCCGGTCAATCGCCTCGGCGAGCCCGAAGAAATCGCCCGCGCGGTGGTCTTCCTCGCCGCCGACGAGGCCGGCGCCATCACCGGCTCGACGCTGACGATCAACGGCGGGCAGTACATGGTGTGATTGCTGCGGTCCCGTCGGATCCTCGCAGCCACAATCTATCAAGAAGGCGTCATGCCCGGCCTTGTGCCGGGCATCCACGTCTTTACTACTCCATAACAAGAAGACGTGGATGGCCGGGACAAGCCCGGCCATGACGGAAAAATCTCGCACCGTTGCCGGCCAAGATGACTCCCCGTACCGCCACACTTATCGGACTGACCGCGATCCTGATGTGGTCGCTGCTGTCGGTCCTCACGGTTGCGACCGGGAAAATTCCGGCGTTTCAGCTCGCGGCGATGACGTTCGCGATCGGGGCGGCGGTCGCTTTCATCAGCTTCATCTGGCGGCCCGCGGCCTTCGCCGCGTTACGGCAATCGCCGACCGCGTGGGTGGTCGGCGTCGGCGGGCTGTTCGGCTATCACGCGCTGTATTTCCTGGCGCTGCGCTTTGCGCCGCCGGCCGAAGCCGGGCTCTTGAACTATCTCTGGCCGCTTTTGATCGTGCTGTTCTCCTCGCTGCTGCCGGGCGAGCGGCTGGCGGCGCATCACATCATCGGCGCGCTGCTCGGTCTCGCCGGCACGGTGTTGCTGTTGTCAGGCAATAGCGGCGGCGGCTTTGCGCCGGCGCAGATTCCGGGACTGGCGGCGGCCTTCGTCGCCGCCTTTGTGTGGGCGGCCTATTCGGTGATGTCGCGCAAGCTCAAGGCGGTGCCGACCGACGCGGTGGCCGGCTTTTGCCTCGCCACCGCACTGCTCGCGGCTCTCGTCCACGGCATGGTCGAGACCACGGTCTGGCCTGAAACGTCAGGGCAATGGCTTGCCATTATCGCACTCGGCGTCGGTCCGGTCGGCGCTGCGTTCTTTACCTGGGACATCGGCATGAAGCGTGGCGACATCCGCGTGCTCGGCGCGGCATCCTATGCGACGCCGCTGCTCTCGACCGCGTTTTTGATCCTCGCAGGCTTTGCCACGGCGAGCGCCACGATTGCGATTGCCGCGATCCTGATCGCCGGCGGCGGCCTGATCGCGGCAAAGGATATGGTGTGGAGAAAAAGACCGTAGGATGGGTGGAGCGCAGCGATACCCATCATCTCACCGCACGGACGCAACTGATGGGTATCGCTTCGCTCCACCCATCCTACGAAGAAGGCTCCCAATCCTTCGGCGCCATCTCGAACGTTGCAAAATCGAATCCCGGCGCAACCGTGCAGCCGACCAATGTCCAGTCGCCGGTGCTCTCGGCGGCTTGCCAGGTGTCGGGCGGCACGATCGCCTGCGGCTGTTCGCCGGCGGCGAGGTTCGGGCCGAGCCTGAAACTCCATTGCCCGTCATCGTCGGCGATTTTCAACGTCAGCGCGCTGCCGGCGTAGTAATGCCAGACCTCGACGGCATCGATGCGATGCCAGTGCGAGCGCTCGCCGCGCGCCAGCAGGAAATAGATCGCGGTGGACCGCGAACGGCCGCTCGCATCGGTGCGGGAATCGCGAAACGTCTCGCGATAATGCCCGCCTTCCGGATGCGGCTTCAGCTCGAGCCGCGCGATGATCTCGGCGGCACTTGTCTCGGCAGTACTTGCCGGGAGCGTCATCAGGACTTGTTCTTGCGTTCACGCAATTCGCCGAACACGTCGGCGGCGTTGGCGCCCTTCATGTGCAGCTTGGCGGCGACCGACGGCTCGTCGGCGCGCAGGAACACGTTGGCCTTCTTTTCCTCGCCGAGCAGGGTTGGAATCGTCGGCTTGTTCTCCGCGCGCAGTCTGGACACTTCCGCGGCACGCGCGACCAATGCGGCATTGTCGGGCTCGACCGTGAGCGCGAATTTGACGTTGGAGGCGGTATATTCGTGGCCGCAATAGAGTTTGAAATCATCCGGCAGCGCGCGCAGCTTGAGCAGCGAATCCCACATCATGGGATAGTCGCCTTCGAACACCCGGCCGCATCCGATCGAGAACAGCGTGTCGGCGGCGAACAGCGCTTTTTCGCTGTCGAACACATAGGAGATGTGGTCGAGCGTGTGGCCGGGCGTTTCCAGCACGCGCACCAGGAGGCTGCCGACCTTGATGACGTCGCCATGGGCGGCGCGCAGATCGACATTGGCGATCGCGGCGGATTTGTCGTGCGGGGCGACGACGCGGCAATTGTACTTCTGCTTCAGCTCGGCGACGCCGCCGACATGGTCGTGGTGGTGATGGGTGATCAGAATATCCGTCAGCGTCCAGCCTTCGCGCTCCAGCGCCTTGAGGATGGGGCCGGCTTCCGGCGCGTCGATCGAGGCGGTCGCGTTGGTCGCGGGATCGTGGATCAGATAGCCGAAATTGTCGTTGAGGCAGGTAAAGGTGCGAATTTCCGAAGCCATGGTATCTCCACGAACAGTATGAGTGATTTCTTGCCTGAGCATGATTTCTTCGGAAAACCGGGGCCCACCCCGCCATTGAAGTGCGGGGCGCGCCTTTCCCGATCAAGCTCTAACACGCCACATATGGGCAGGAAATATGGCGTTAACGCTCCTGCGGCAATGCAAATTTCCAGACTCCGCGGGGAACAGCGGCGTGATAGATTGAACCCATGACCATCGACGTCATCGACCTCCGCGATTTCTATTCGCGCCGCCTCGGCATCGTGGCGCGGCAGCTGATCAATCGCGGCATCCGGGCGCGATGGCCTGATGCGGATGGGCTTCGCGTGCTCGGGCTAGGTTATCCCACGCCCTATCTCGGGCTGTTTCGCGAAGATTCCGAACGCTGCATCGCGTTCATGCCGGCCGCGCAGGGCGTGCTGAAATGGCCGACGGCGCGGCCGGCGCTGGCGACGCTGATCGATGAATTCTCGATGCCGTTGCCGGACGCCGCCGTTGATCGCATCCTGCTGGTGCATGCGCTGGAAATGTCCGACGATCCGGAACGTTTGCTGCGCGAGGTGTGGCGTGTGCTGGCGCCGTCGGGGCGCCTGATCGCGGTGATTCCCAATCGCCGCGGGGTGTGGACCCGCACCGACAACACGCCGTTCGGCCATGGCCGGCCCTATTCGCGCGCGCAGATCACGCAATTGCTGCGGCAGACCTGGTTCACGCCGACGGCGTGGGGCGAGGCGCTGTTCCTGCCGCCGGTCGGCAAAGGCTGGTTCCTGCGTTCGGCGATGGCGTGGGAGCGCGTCGGCGCTGCGCTGTCGCTGCCGTTCGCCGGCGTGCATATCGTGGAAGCGACCAAGCAGGTCTATCGCGCGATTCCCGCGCATCGCGAACGCACGCGGCTGATTCCTTCGCTGCAGCCGGTGCTGGTGCCATCGTCGACGACGGCGACGCGGGCATGAAAAAGGGCGGGCACGCTTGCGCGATGCCCACCCTTTGAAAACTGCCTGTGCGCAGCTGGCGCTTACGCTAGTTACTCATTCCCCGGATTGAAATCTTCGCTCGGGACCGGCGCGGCGGCTGCGTTGTCGGGACGCGGGCCGTGCGGCCGGCGGCGCCGGCGCGGGAAACGTTCACCGCCGCCATTGCCTTCGAAGGCGCCGGGCGCGGCGTTCACTTGCGGCTGCGGCCCGGTGATGAAAGACGGCAGGCGGTCGACACCGCCGGTATCGGCAATCACCGGCTGCGGCTGGGGCTGCGGCTGATATTGCGGCTGCGGACGATGTTCGCGTTGTTCGCGATGATGCTCGCGGGGCTGCTGATCGCGGTCGCGCTGGAAGGGTTGCCCCTCACGCGGCTGGAAATCGCGCTGCTGATTGTTCTCGCGTGGCACGAACGGCTGTTGCTGCTGCGGCACGAAGCCCGGCTCCTGGCCGAAATGATTGAAGTTCTCGCCTTCTTCGTCGTGCTCCTCGGCCGGCATTTCGTTTTCGGTGCGCGGCTGCGGCTGGTTCTGCCGGAATTGCTCCTGGGCGGCAGCGATCAGGCGGAAATAATGTTCGGCGTGCTGGTAGTAATTCTCGGCCGCAACCGGGTCGCCGGATGAGCGTGCGTCACGCGCCAGCTGGACGTATTTCTCCGCAACGTGGGAGGCGGTGCCGCGAATCTTGATGTCGGGTCCGTTCGATTCGAACACCCGGGTCATCGGGTTTTGACCGCGCCGGTTATTATTATTGTTGTTGTTGTTATTGTTGTTATTCCGGTTACGCATCCGCTTGTTGTTCTGACCGTTTCTCATGTCTCGCCTTTATTCCAGCCCTGAAGTTATGCCGTTGCCGTCGTAGCCTCACCGGATAGGGCACACGACTGTGCGCACCAATTCACGGTGTCGTTCAAATTCATGACGTCGATTTCGCCAACCCTCGCGTTCAACAAGGACGCGTTCCCCAACCGCCGGCGTTCACAGCCGGCCGGACCAAATGACTTAGCCTGCCAAAACCAGCCCAACAGAAACACGCCCGGCCGAAACAAGCTCAACAGCCGCTGGAGCACAGGCTCTACGTAACTGTTTTGCGTGACTGTTTCTTGCGTAGGTATTCAAGCGCAATATCAGGCTTTCGTTCGCTTTGCGGTCGAGAGCAGCACAGCTCAGGCTATTGCGCTCGATTGGACCTGCGTTTTGGAACCTTTCACTCGGCGGGCTCTCGTTTCGAGAACTCAGGCCTCCACCCGTTATTACGGGGGCGGCAACCCTGGACCGATGTTGTGAGCGGAACGTAGTCGCTCCCGGGCAATATTCCAAGAGGTTTTTTTGCGTTCCAATAGGACTTTATCTAGGCATTTTGCGTCCCGCGACCGCCCTCTGGATGCCCGCCAGATCGGCTTTGGGAGCGCCTGCAGGCGATAATCCCGCCCCTGTCATGATACCTTCAATTGGCCCGCTTTGGCCCTCGCCGGCCTCCACAACCAGCACGGCGCCCGGCGCCAGAAGACCCGCGGCCTGGGGAATCAGGGCGCGATAGGCATCCAGCCCGTCGGCGCCGCCATCGAGCGCCGCCCGCGGGTCATATTCCCTGACATCGGCGGCCAGACCCGCGATATCAGCCGAGCGGATATAGGGCGGGTTGGACACGATCAGGTCGAAGGGTGCGGACAACCCGGTGGCGTAATCGCACGCGACGAACGTTGCGCGATCGGCAAGGCCCGCATCCGCGGCGTTGGTCTCGGCGGTCTGCAAGGCCGCCACCGAAATATCGGTGCCGAACCCGTGCGCGCCTGGCAATTCCGACAACAGCGCTAGCAGAATCGCGCCCGAGCCGGTGCCGAGATCGGCGATGCGCAATGTGCGACCTGGCGCGCCGTCGGCACGCAGCAATTCCAGCGCCAGCTCGACCACCGTCTCGGTATCGGGCCGCGGCACCAGCGTCGCTGCCGAGAGTTTGAGCGGCAGGCCCCAGAACTCCTTGTGACCGACAATGCGCGCGACCGGCTCGCTTTGCAGCCGACGCTGCGCGAAATGGTCCAGCCGCGTTGCTTCATCTGCCGTGAGCTGCCGCTGTGCGGCCGTGATCAAACCAGTGAGATCGAGGCCAAGCACCGCGCCAATCAGCAAACGCGCATCGATTTCGCTGGAGTCGATCGCGCCGGTTTTGAAGCGCGCGGCGAGCGTGCGCCGCGCCGTCTCGACGGTTTGTCCGGCGAAAGCGTCGTCGGCGCTCACGCCGCCGTGCCCTGGGCGGCGAGTTGAGCGGCCTGGTGCTCGGTCGTCAGCGCGTCGGTCAATTCGCTCAAGCTTTCGCCCGCGATTACCTGCGGCAGTTTGTAGAGCGTCAGATTGATGCGGTGATCGGTGACGCGGCCTTGCGGGAAATTATAGGTGCGGATGCGCTCGCTTCTGTCGCCGGAGCCGACCTTCTCGCGGCGGTCGGCCGCGCGGGTCGCATTGATGCGCTGTTGCTCGGCGTCGTAGATGCGCGAGCGCAGGATGTTCATCGCCGAGGCGCGGTTCTTATGCTGCGAGCGGCTGTCCTGCATCATCACGACGATGCCGGTCGGGATATGGGTGATGCGGATCGCCGATTCGGTCTTGTTGACGTGCTGGCCGCCGGCGCCCTGTGCGCGCATGGTCTCGATCCGCAGATCGTCGTTCTTGATGTCGACGTCGACATCCTCGACCTCGGGCAGCACCGCAACCGTTGCCGCCGAGGTGTGGATGCGGCCCTGGGTCTCGGTGTCGGGCACCCGCTGCACCCGATGCACGCCGGATTCGAATTTCAGTTTGGCGAACGCGCCGCGGCCCTGCACCTCGGCGATGATTTCCTTGTAGCCGCCCATGGTGCCCTCGCTGGCGGAGATCACCTCGACCTTCCAGCCCTGCAGCGCGGCAAAACGCTCATACATCCGGAACAGGTCGCCGGCGAACAGCGAGGCCTCGTCGCCGCCGGTGCCGGCGCGGATTTCCAGCATCACGTTGCGGTCGTCCATCGCGTCTTTCGGTAACAGTGCGACGCGGATCTTCTGCTCGAGTTCGCCAACGCGCGTCTGCAGCATCTCGAGCTCGGCTTCCGCCATGCCGCGCATGTCAGGATCGGCCGCGGAATCCGCCAGCAACGTCTCGGTGTCTGTTATCTCGGCGCGCGCCGCGCGGTAGGCCTTGACGGCATCGATCAGTGGATTGAGCTCGGCGAGCTCGCGCGTGATCTGGACGTATTTCTCTGAGCTCAATTGACCGAGCAGCTCCGCCTCGAGCGAAGCGTGATGGGCGAGCAGGATATCGAGTTTGGCTTCGGGTAACATGTCGGAGTTCTCAATGGCGCAAAGGGAAGGGGGTGTTGCCGGGTCAGAGCCTCGCTACAACGACAACCCTTCGGCTTCCGCGAATTCCGTCAGCTTCTGCCGGATCGAGACGCTGCCGGACGGCGCTTCGAGTAGCGGCATCATGACGGCCTCGGCCTTCCTGGCATCGAGATCGAGGATCAGCGCTTTCACCGGGCCATGCGCGGTCGCCGACAGCGACAGCGAGCGGTAACCAAGCGCGATCAGCGCCAGCGCGCCGAGCGGTTTTGACGCCATCTCGCCGCACAGCGAGGCGCTTTTCTTTGCCGCATCGGCCTTGCGCACGATGTCGCGCAAGGCCCTCAAGATCGGCGCCGACATGGTGTCGAACCGTTCGGAGACTTTGGCATTGCCGCGGTCGACCGCGAACATGAACTGGAACAGGTCGTTCGATCCGATCGAGATGAAATCGACCTTCTTCAGGAGTTCGTCCATCTGGTAAAGCAGCGCCGGCACTTCGACCATGGTGCCGACGTCGATGCGTTCCGGCAGCGCGTGGCCGTGCTGACGCAGATAGGTCAGCTCGCGCTCGACGATGGCCTTGGCCTGATCGAACTCGGCGACTTCCGAAATCATCGGGAACATGATCTTCAGCGCGCGGCCGCCGCCGGCGCGCAATAGCGCGCGAATCTGGCCGCGCAACAGGCCGGGCCGGTCGAGCCCGAGCCGGATCGCGCGCCAGCCGAGCGCGGGATTTTCCTCGATCACGGTCTCCATATAGGGCAGCGCCTTGTCGCCGCCGATGTCGAGCGTGCGGAACGTGACCGGTTTCGATCCCGCGGCGTCCAGCACCGTGCGATACAGCGCGAGCTGGTCAGAGGTGCGCGGCAGGCTCTGGCCGACCATGAATTGCAGTTCGGTGCGGAACAGCCCGATGCCGGCACTGCCGGTGTCGTCGATATGCGGCAGGTCGATGACGAGGCCGGCATTGATCATCAGCTCGATCTTCTGGCCGTCTTTGGTCACGCAGGGCTTGTCGCGCAGCGCCGAATATTGCGCCTGCCGCCGCGCGCGGAATCTTACCCGCTCGGCATAGGCCGATTCGATCTCAGCCGAAGGGCGCACATAGATCGAGCCCGAGGTGCCATCGACGATGATGGCGTCGCCGGGATCGGCGAGCCCCGGCGCGTTCGGGATTTCGCCGACCGCGGGAATGCCGAGCGCGCGCGCCACGATCGAGACGTGGGAATTGGCGGTGCCTTCCTCCAGCACCAGGCCGCGCAGGCGCTTGCGGTCATAGTCGAGCAGGGCGGCCGGGCCCATCGCGCGCGCGATCAGGATCGCATTGTCGGGCAGCTGTTCGCGTGACGGCGCGTGGTCCTGGCCGACCAATTGCCGCATCAGGCGGTGGCCGAGATCTTCGAGGTCGTGCAGGCGGTCGCGCAAATAGGGATCGGTCGAACGCAGCATGCGCGCGCGGGTGTCGGACTGCACGCGCTCGACGGCGGCTTCCGCCGTGAGGCCGGTGGCGACCGCCTCGTGCAGCTTGTGCGACCAGCCATGGTCGTTGGCGAACATGCGGTAGGCTTCCAGCACCTCGCGGTGCTCGCCGCCCTCGGCGACGTCGCCGCGCTCCAGCATGCGGTCGAGATCGGCGCGCAGCTTGGTCAGCGCCGCGTCCAGCTTCTTGATTTCCTTCGGCAGGTCTTCGGCAATGTAATTGGTGATGACGACGCGCGGCTCGTGCAGCACGACGTGGCCGAGCGCGATGCCGTCGGACAGGATCGCGCCGGCCTTGTGCAGGGAATGCCGCGCCGCGGGTTCCGCGCCGGGCTGCGCCAGCGCCGCCAGCTCGCCGGAGGCGATCATCTCGGCGACCACCATCGCGGTGGTCTGCAGCGCCTCGACCTCTTCCTCGACGTAAGTGCGCTTGGCGCGATTCTGCACGACCAGCACGCCGAGCGTGTTGCCGGCGCGCAGGATCGGCACGCCGAGGAACGAATGATAGATTTCTTCGCCGGTTTCCGGGCGGAACGAGAACGCCGGGTGGGTTTGCGCGTCGGAGAGGTTGAGCGGGGTGGCCTCGCTGGCGACCAGGCCGACCAGGCCCTCATGCGCGCTCAAGACCGTTCTATGGACGGCGTCGCGGTTCAGACCCTCGGTGGCGTAGAGTTCGAGCGTGTTATCGACGCGCAGCACGTAGGTCGAGCACACCTCGGCCACCATGTTGGCCGCGATCAGGACCACGATCTTGTCCAGCCGCTCCTGGGCGGAGACCTGCTCCGCCATGGTTTCGCGGAGCCGTCTCAACAAGACGCGGGGGCCTCCCGACGTGCTCCGCATCTGTCAAAATCCTCCCCCGCGAGGCCAGCGTGCCGGGTGGCCGGGCGCTGGCGTGAAACTCAACAATAGCAACAATTTTATTCATTCGGCGCCGCCGCAAGCCGCCCCAAAACCATCGAATCGGGATCGCCAAACTGTGGCACAGTTTGCGGCAGCTCACCTGTCAGGCCGTATAGCCAATCGAGGCTTGCTTTGCCAAGCAAAACGCCTGCCAGTAGCAATAACGTCTGTGTAAGGCCAATGCTGCGGGCGCTAAGAGAAAGTAATTCTAGAGCAGAACCGATGCTCTAGGCCTGGTCGAGCCCATAGAGCGTGTGCAGCGTGCGCACCGCAAGCTCGGTATAGGCGGCGTCGATCAGCACCGAGAACTTGATCTCGGAGGTGGTGATGGCGCGGATATTGATATTTCGCGCGGCAAGTGCGGTGAACGCCTGTGCGGCGACGCCGGCATGGCTGCGCATGCCGCTGCCGATCACCGAAACCTTGGCGACGTCAGTGGCACTGTCCAGCCGCTTATAGCCGATCTTGTCCTTGGCCGAGGCGATGGTGTCCCTGGCGCGGGTATAGTCGGAGGCCGGCACCGTGAAGGTCAGGTCGGTGGTCTTGCCGTCCTCGGAGACGTTCTGCACGATCATGTCGACATTGATGTTGGCGTCCGCGAGCGGTCCGAAGATCGCGGCGGCAACGCCCGGCTTGTCCTCGATCTGGCGCACGGAAATCTGGGCTTCGTCCTTGGAGAAGGCGATGCCGGTGACGACGTGGTTTTCCATGATTTCCTCCTCGCTGCAGATCAGCGTGCCCGGCGGTGTGGCGTGCGGGTCGATATCCTCGGGCTTGTCGAAGCTGGAACGGACGAAAACCGGCATACTATGCACCATGCCGAGTTCCACCGAGCGCACCTGCAGAACCTTGGCGCCCTGGGAGGCCAGTTCCAGCATGTCCTCGAAGGCGATCTTGTCGAGCCGCCGCGCCTTGGGAACCACGCGCGGGTCGGTGGTATAGACGCCGTCGACGTCGGTGTAGATGTCGCAGCGGTCGGCATGGATGGCGGCCGCGATCGCCACCGCCGAGGTGTCCGAACCGCCGCGCCCCAGCGTGGTGATTCGGCCCGTCTGCGGATTGATGCCCTGGAAGCCGGCGATGACGGCGACTTCCTTGCGGTCCTTGAAACGGTTGATGATCTCGCTGCCGTCGATTTCGAGGATCCGCGCCGAGGCGTGCGCGTCCGAGGTCCGGATCGGAATTTGCCAGCCCTGCCAGGAGCGGGCCTGAATGCCGATCGCCTGCAGCGCGATCGCCAGCAGTCCGGACGTGACCTGTTCGCCGGAGGCCACCACCGCATCATATTCGCGGGCGTCGTGCATCGGCGAGGCGTCGCGGCACCAGTCCACCAGCTCGTTGGTCTTGCCGGACATCGCCGACACCACCACGGCGACGTCGTGCCCCGCATCGACTTCGCGCTTCACGTGACGCGCGACGTTGCGGATTCGGTCGATATTGGCGACGGATGTACCGCCGAATTTCATCACGAGGCGGCCCATGACGACGCGTGCATTCCCTGTGAGGATAAGTATGGTGACCCGCACGAAAATGGAGCGCCCGGGCCGAAAGCGGCGTATACATAGCGGCGCGTCCCGGGGCAAGCATCCGGGTGCATTTTCGGTCTAAAATGGCGCAAAATGCTGTGGTAGCGGGTTAATTCAGGTCAGGCGCAATTTAGGTCAGGTGCAAGGTTAGGTGTATGGGGCGTTATATCGACGATATCCTGCAGCCCGGCGAGAAGGTGCTGTATTCCACCAATGCACACTGGATCTTCTTCCTGCCGGCGATCGTGCTCTGGGCCGCGGCACTGGCGCTCTTCGTGGGCTCGGGAATGATCCCGGCGGGGCCCATGGTTTTGGTCCTCTGGTCGCTGTCGGCGATCGTGGCCATTGGCGCCTTGTACAAGACGGCTACCGCCTGGTTCCATCGCTGGACCACCGAAACCGACGTCACGAATTTCCGTGTCATCCACAAGACCGGTTTTGTTAAGCGGCAAACGTTCGAGATGAGCGTGGACAAGGTCGAGAGCGTCGACGTCAACCAGAGCATCCTCGGCCGCATCCTCAACTACGGCGACGTGACGGTGCTTGGGGTCGGCGAGGGTGGCAAGACCCTCGACACCATTGCTTCGCCGTTGGCATTTCGCAATGCCATCACGGCACGACCGGCCGGTGCGTAAATCATGGCCATGCAAACAAATCACGCCGGCGCATCGGGCAGCACGGTCGATCCTGCCGAAGTCGCAAAATTCTCAAAGCTGTCGGACGAGTGGTGGGACCCCAAGGGCAAGATGGCCCCGCTGCACAAGATCAATCCGCTGCGGCTGACCTATATCCGCGACGCCGCCTGCCGCAAGTTCGAGCGCAACGTCAAAAGCCTGAATTGCCTTGGCGGCCTGCGCATCCTCGATATCGGCTGCGGCGCCGGCCTGCTCTGCGAGCCGTTCACGCGGCTGGGCGCGCAGGTGATCGGGATCGATCCCTCCGCCACCAATATCGCGGCCGCCAAGCTGCATGCCGACAAGGGCCATCTGTCGATCGATTACCGCTGCACCACGGCCGAGGAGATGGACGTGCGCGAGCGCTTCGACATCGTGCTGGCGATGGAAGTGGTCGAGCACGTCACCGATGTCGGTGTCTTCCTCAACCGCTGCGCGGCGATGCTCAAGCCGGGCGGCATGATGGTGCTCTCGACGTTGAACCGCAACTGGAAGAGCTTTGCGCTGGCGATCGTCGGCGCCGAATATGTGCTGCGCTGGCTGCCGCGCGGCACCCATGAGTGGAACAAGTTCGTCACCCCCGACGAACTCGCCCAGCATCTGGCCAACAACCGGCTTGCCATCACCGAACAGGCCGGCGTGGTCTACAACCCGCTCGCCGACAAATGGAGCATCTCGTCCGACATGGACGTGAACTACATGGTGGTCGCGGAGGAGATGTAATTTTACCTCGCCCCGCTTGCGGGGAGAGGTCGGCGCGTAGCGCCGGGTGAGGGGGTACAGGTCTAGCGATACATCGTGCTCGCGGTGAGAGCCCCTCACCCCAACCCTCTAAGAGCGAGCTTTGCTCGTCTCGACCCCGTAAGAACGGGGAGAGGGAGCAGATCGCAATCCTGTCATGCGCCGTTTCGGTTGACCCCGTGCGCTGCGCCCGGCACGGTGCGGTACCCCTCCGACGGTATCCCCATGTTCACGGTCGCCTCGCTCTGGATTCCCTTCACCATCATTGCTGCGCTCGGCCAGGTCGCGCGCAATGCGATGCAGCGGTCGTTGACGGGGCCGCTCGGCACCTGGGGCGCGACCAATATCCGTTTCCTGTTCGGCTTTCCGTTTTCGATCATCTTCTTTGCGGTTGTCGTGACGGTCACCGGCGACCATATCCCGTGGCCGACGGCGGCGTTTTGGCCCTGGCTTTTGCTGGGTGCGCTGAGCCAGATCGTCGGCACCGGCATGATGCTGCTGGCGATGAACGACCGCTCGTTCGTGGTGACGACGGCGTACCTGAAAACCGAGGCGATCCAGACCGCGATCTTCGGCTTCATCTTTCTGGCCGATCATTTGACGGTGCTGAAAGTGGTCGCGATCCTGATTGCGACCGCCGGTGTCGTCATCGCGGCGCTGCGGCCGGCTGGCGGTAAGGGTTTTGCCGACCTGAAGCCGACGCTGCTGGGCCTTGGTGCCGCCGCGGCATTCGCGTTATCGGCGGTCGGCTTTCGCGGCGCTGTCATCGTGGTGCCCGGCGTTTCCTTCGTGACGGCCGCGTCCTACACGCTGGTGTTCGGCCTGTTCGTGCAGACGCTGGTGCTGTCGATCTATCTGCTGATCCGCGCGCCCGACGTGCTCCGAAAAATCCTTGGACTGTGGAAGCCCTCGATGCTGGCGGGCTTTATGGGCGCGTTCGCCTCGCAATTTTGGTTCCTGGCCTTTGCGCTGACGGCAGCCGCCAATGTCCGCACGCTGGCGCTGGTCGAGGTGCTGTTCGCGCAGGCTGTGGCGTATTATTCGTTCAAGCAACCGCTATCGGCGCGGGAACTGGCCGGCATCGTGCTGATCGTGGCAGGGGTGGCGCTGCTGGTGGCGGCGTAGCTGCCGTCATTGCTCACGCAAGCCTGGACAGCACGTCAGGCGCGATGGTTGCCAATCGGCCACGAAGCTCAGGGTTTGCAAGATCGTGTATTGCGGCCGCTATTGTCTCCTCGTGGCCGGCTTCAGACTGAATATCCTCGCGGCATTCCACAAGGTTCGCCCACTCTTCGACGACGGCAGCGTCAATCTCGCCACGGACGAATCGCTGCAGAACGGTAGCGATGTCCTGCCGTGCCAGTGTGATGGTTGGTTCAGCATCCCAGGAGATTGAAGCAAGTGCCAGCTTCAAGTCGGCCAGTGGCGCATCCAGATGGATCAGCGAGGAGAGGATCGCCTGTCGGCTCATGTCGGGGACGAGATCAGTTTCTGTCGTCCGGCAGCACCGGCAGCGGCGAGACCTCGACGCCTTCATCGATCAGGGCGCGGGCTTCGTCGGGCGACGCCTCGCCATAGATCGGGCGGTGCTCGATATCGCCGTAATGCATCTTGCGCGCTTCGTTGGGGAAGCGCTCGCCGACATTATCGGCGTTCTTTACGATGTGATCGCGCAATTCCTTGATCTTGGCGCGCAGCTCGAGTTCCTGCGCCATCAACAGCGGCGTGGCCTCGGTTGTCGCGCCTTCGGTGCTCGCGACTTCCGCAGGCGGCACGGCGCGCGCGTCCTCGCGGCCCTTTTTGCTGACGATCTGCGGAGCCATGATGGCGCGCTCGACCTTGACCGAGCCGCACGACGGACAGCTCACCAGCTTGCGCTTCTCCTGGCTCTCATAGGCCGACGAGCTCTGAAACCAGCTTTCGAAAGCATGGCCCCGTTGGCAGCGCAGGCTGTAGCGGATCATGCCGAGCCCCGGACCAGATGCAGATGTTCAGGGCCGGCCTTGGGATCGGCGATGCCAAAGCGACGTCCGTGCTGCAGCGACGGCACGGTTTTTCGTGCGGTCTCGACCCTGGAAGTGTCGATCTCGGCGAGGAACACGCCGGGTTCGACGCCGCCCTCGGCGAGGATCTCGCCCCAGGGCGCGACGATCAGCGAATGCCCATAGGTCTCGCGCTTGTTCTCATGCAGGCCGCATTGCGCGGCGGCGAACACGAAGCAACCGGTTTCGATGGCGCGGGCGCGCAGCAGGATGTGCCAATGCGCTTCGCCGGTCTTGCGGGTGAAGGCGGACGGCACGGTGAGGAACGACGCGCCGCTTTCGGCGAGCGCGCGGTAGAGCGCCGGAAAGCGCAGATCGTAGCAGATCGTGAGCCCGATCCGGCCCCACGGCAGGTCCGAGATCACGGCGGTTTCGCCCGGCTGGTAATTCGCTGACTCGCGATAGCTCTCGCCGCCGGGCAGGTCGATGTCGAACATATGGATCTTGTCGTAGCTGGCGAGCAGATTGCCGTCAGGCCCGATCAGGAACGAACGGTTGACCGCGCGCTCCGGCGAGAAGCGCAGCGCGAGCGAGCCGACATGCAGATGGATCTTCAGCTCCGCCGCCAGCGCCCGATAGGCCTTCAGCGACTTGTCGTCTTCCTCAGCTGCCAGATGCTCGAACAGCGCCTTGCGGTTCAGCTGCATCATGTTGCTCACCTCGGGGGTTTGCACATAATCAGCGCCCTGCGCCGCCGCTTCGCGGATCAGTTTCATGCCCTGCTCGAGGCTCGGCTCCGGCAGCAGGGAGGTGCGCATCTGCACCATCGCGGCGGTGAAGGTCGTGGCAGCGCTCATGACGAGGCCTTTTCTCCCGCCAGCAACGCATCGAGCCTGCCCGCGCGATCCAGCGCGTAAAGCTCGTCGCAGCCACCGACATGGGTTGCGCCGATGAAGATTTGCGGAAACGTCGAGCCGGCGCCGGCCCGATCGTACATCTGTTCGCGATAGGAAGGGTCGTTGGATACGCTGAGTTCGGTAAACGCAGCATTCTTGCGCGTCAGCAGCGATTTGGCCGCGGTGCAGTAACCGCAGCCGGGGCGGGTGTAGATTTCAATGGCAGCGGTCATGGAGCGCTCTGGTTCGCAAGTTCCGGAAATGGCAAGTCTTTGAATTATATGGGAGCCCGGTGGGTGTCCACAACCCGCGCGAATACCAGCACGTCGACCTGCGCGGCCTTGGCGCGCAATAAGGCACGGGCGCAGGCGTCGGTCGTGGCGCCGGAGGTCAGGACGTCGTCGATCAGGACCACGCGGCGGCCCTGGATGTCAGCGCTGCGGTCAGGGGCGACCTTGAAGGCGCCCTGCACATTGCTGGCACGCTGCGACCGCGACAGCCCGATCTGTTGTTCGGTCGCCCGGACCCGCCGGAGCGCCTCGGAGGCCAGTTTCACCCCGGTTTGACGCGAAATCACCCGCGCCAGCGCGCCGGACTGGTTGTAGCGGCGGCTCCAGCCACGCCGCCAATGCAGGGGAACCGGGACCAGCACGTCGGCTTCCCCAAGCAATTCCTGGCCCGCGCGGGCCATCCAGCGCCCCATCGCGGGGGCCAGATCGGTGCGGTCCTGGTATTTCAGCGAATGAACCAGCGTGCGCGCGACATCGTCGTAGCGCACGGCGGCGCGGGCGCGCTGGTAGGCCGGCGGATTGGCAATCGCCTCCATCGACAGCAAATCGGGCCCGGGGTCGTAGACAAAGGGAATGCCGAGCCGCGGGCAAAATGGCGGCGCGATGAACGACAATTTGGCCCAGCATTCCGAGCAGACGCCCTCGCCATCGACCGGCTCGCGGCAGGAAACGCACAGCGTCGGCAGCGCGATGTCGAGCGCCAGCCTTGGAATATGCGCAAACACGCCGCGCGCGGCGTTCAGCACGCCGCGCAAATGGGTGGAGATGGAGCTTGCTGGTGATGCCTCGGCGTCCATGGGGTGAGGCTAGCGCCGCGCGGCGCAGTGCTCAAGCGACGAAAACCGGTCTTCGTTCCCCGGATGCTGCGCAGCGGCGCGATGCGCTGCTGATCCGGGGTCCATCTGACTGCGAGTCTGGGTCCCGGTTCTGCGAAGCACCGCTGCGCGCTGCATCGCGCCCGGGACACGAGATAGGCGCATCCCAGATTGCCAGAGACGCGCTAACCAGCGTACCAACCGCCATGGCTCCGAACCCGACCGCCGCCCCCATCCTGTTCGACCGCGCGCTGTTGCGCGCGCGGCAGGATCGTGCGCGCCGCCTTGGGCCAGCGACGTTCCTGCTCGATCGTGTCACCGAAGACATGGAAGAGCGGCTGGCGGCGGTGATGCGGGATTTTTCCGACGTCGCCGAAATCTGGACGCCGGTCGAGCTGCTGCGCAAGCCGGTGGCGAATCGTTTCAAATCCATCACCCGGGTCGAACCGGATGAAACGGAAACGCTGCGGCTTGCGCCGGAATCGCTCGATCTTGCGGTCTCCGCGCTCGCCTTTCAATTCGTCAATGATTTGCCTGGCGTGCTGGCGCAGATCAGGCGCGCGCTGCGGCCGGATGGATTGCTGCTGGCGGCGATGATCGGCGGCGATACGCTGACCGAACTCCGGCAGTCGTTTGCGGCGGCGGAGGCCGAATGCGAGGGCGGAGTGTCGCCGCGCGTCGCACCCTTTGCCGATCTGCGCGATGTCGGCGCGCTGCTGCAACGCGCGGGCTTTGCGCTGCCGGTCACCGACGTCGATCGCGTCGTGGTGCGCTACGACAGCGCATTGGCGCTGATGGCCGATCTGAGAAGGATGGGCGCGACCAATATTCTGGTCGAGCGCCGGCGGGGACCCACCCGCCGCGCCACGCTGCTGCGGATGGCGCAGATCTACGGCGAACGCTTTGCCGATTCGGACGGCCGTATCCGCGCCACCTTCGACGTGATCTGGCTGTCCGGCTGGGCACCGCATGAGAGCCAGCCCAAACCGCTGCGGCCGGGTTCGGCGAAAGCCAGCCTGGAGGCGGCGGTGAAGGGGAAGACGAAGTAGGCCGCGCTCTGCTCCACGTCTGCTGCCCTGTGGCAGTTAACCCAGATGGGCAATCGGGCGGCGTTAGCCTGGCTGTGCACGCGCGGTTGTCACGCCGCGCGAGAACAGGACTATGCCGCCTTCAAACTCTCGATCGCGGCCTGCGGCGTGTTGCGAAAACTGATGGCCAGGCGGTTGTAGGCGTTCATCAGGCCGATCGCGATCGTGAGGTCGACGAGCTCCCGCTCCTCGAACACGGCGCGGGCGGCCTGATACGCCTGATCCGGCACCCCGGTATCGGCAACGCGCGTCACCGTCTCAGCCCATGCCAGGGCGGCGCGTTCGCGCTCATCGAACAGATTGCCGGCTTCCGCCCATGCCTGCAGCAGCGCGAGCTTCTCGACCTTCTGCCCCTTCTTGAGCAGGTCGCGCGTGTGCATGTCGAGGCAGTAGGCGCAGTTGTTGATCTGGGAAATCCGTAAGTAGACGAGATCGACCAGCACGGGGGAAAGGCCGCTCTGCATGACGTAGCCGTAGACGCCGCCCAGCGCTTTCACGCCTGCCGGTGCAATCTGGTTGTAGTCCAATCGCTTGCTCATGTTCGTGCTCCTTCTGGTCCGGAATGGTGGATCATTTGCGAATGATGGTCCTCAGCGAGTCGACGAACACCCAGAAGGAGGCGGCGAACAGGCCGACATCTTTCAGGAGGAACTGACCCGGCGCGACCGAGATCGCGGGGAAGCCGAGCTCCGGCACAACGACATCAGGCGTCGAGATCATGAAGCTGAGGGTCGTGACGAAGAGTCCGGCCGAAAGAACGCCGCCGGCTGCGGAAAAGATCGGGCTCGCCAATCTGAGGGCGATCAGCAGCCCGATGCTGAGTTCGACAACGCCGAGGAAGGTAGAGAAGCCGCGGACCGAAAGCAGGGCATAGAACCAGCCGACCAGCGGGCTGTTCTCCACCAGCGGCACCAGCCCGTTGGCCTCGTATTGCGTAAACTTCATCCCGCCGAACCAGGCGTAGATGACCGCGAGCGAGACGTAGAGGCCGGCGCGGCTGACCGGCTCGGCGTAGGCGAGCAGGTGTTCGGCATGATCGCGCCAGCTGGAGACTGCGCGCGGTGCCAGGAGTGCTGTCGGAAGCTGAGTTGTAACGTATGACATGGTGAACTCCGTTTTCAGGGTGATGGTTTCAATTCGATGTTCGGCTGGACTTGTTGCTAGGCGCTGATGCGCTCGTGGTTGCGCAAGTTGTAGCGGGGGGCCGGGATGGCGCTCGAAATCTTGTCCGACATCGCGCGGCGCGCCGCCTCATAACGATCCCATTCCGCCTGGTTGGGCAGCGACGGGATGGTCACGGTCTCGCCAAGGTCGAGGCCCGCAAGGGCAGCGTCGACCAGGTCGTTGGCCGACATCACCATCTGCTGCGGCAAATGATGAACCGGCATGCCGGCGACGTCCCAGAATTCGGTGGCCGTGGCGCCCGGCAGCACCGCCTGCACGCGGACGCCCTTGCCCGCGAGTTCGTGAACCAGCGAGTGGTTGAACGCGAGCACAAAAGCCTTGGTGCCGCCATAGACACCGTTCAGCACCTCCGGCGCGATCGCGACGATCGACGAAATGTTGATGATCGTGCCGTGGCCGCGGGCAACAAATCCGGGGACCGCTGCATAGGTCAGGCGCGTCAGCGCTGTGACGTTCAGGCTGATCATGTCGTCCATCTTGTCGACGTCGGAGGAGATCAGGGGCCCGGTGGCGCCCACGCCCGCATTGTTGACCAGCATGGAGATGCCGGCGTTGGTCCGCAGGATGTCCCCGACGCGCCGGAGATCCGCAGCGACGGTGAGATCGGCTTCGACCGTCTCGACCTTGCGGCCGGTGTCGCCCGCGATCCGGCGCGCCAGGGAGGCGAGCCGATCCTTGTTGCGGGCGACCAGAATGAGGTCATGGCCGCGCTTCGCCAGCCGGTCGGCGTAGATTGCGCCGATGCCGGTTGATGCGCCGGTGATCAGGGCGATGCCTTTGGTCTGGATCGAGGTCATGTCGGTCTCCTGGAATTCGGGGTTGGGGCCAGCCGTTGCTGTGCGTTCGTAACTAGACCCTTCCGAAAACGATGGGTATCTGGTAAAATCGGGAAAGACCCTTCCACCAGATGGAAACATCCAATGGACCGCTTCGAAGCCATGTCGCTGGTGCTGGCGGTTGCCGAGGCCGGCAGCCTGTCGGCTGCGGCGCGTCGGCAGAAAACGCCGCTCGCAACGGTCAGCCGGAAAGTCTCCGAGCTCGAAGCGCACCTGCAGACCAAGCTGTTCAACCGCTCAAGCCGTGCGCTCGTGCCGACGGATGCGGGCCGCTCCTACATTGCCGCAGCGAAACGAATCCTCGCCGATGTGGCGGAAGCCGAACGCGCAGCCTCCGGCGAGTACACGACGCCGCGCGGAGATTTGAGCGTATCGGCGCCGGTCGCCCTCGGCCGCCTGTATCTACAACCGGTCCTGGCGGAGTTTCTGGCGACATTTCCGGAGGTCGACGTCCAACTCTCCTTGCAGGACCGCGCGGCCAATCTGCTGGAGGAGCACGTCGATGTTGCCCTTCGCATCGGCGCCCTTACCCACGGCACCTTTGCCGACAGCAGTCTGATCGCCGTACGGATCGGGGAAATTCGGCGCGTGATGTGCGCGAGCCCCGCCTACCTGAAATCTCGCGGGACGCCCAAATCGCCCGAAGACCTGTCGAGGCACGACTGCATCAGCTATCCGCCGCTTCAATCGCCGTCGTCGTGGAGGTTTAGCCGGGACAAGGCTGAATACGTCGTGCCCGTGCGGTCGCGGCTCGTCGTAAGCAATCTCGAGTCGGCTTGCGATGCCGCGCGTGCGGGCATTGGAATCACCGAAGCGTTTTCCTACCACGTCGCCGAAGCGATGAAATCGGGAGAGCTCACGCCGCTGCTTCAGGATTTCCAGCCGTCACCGCAGCCCGTTGGCTTTGTCTACTCGCCAAATCGCTTCATGCCGGTCAAACTGCGCGCATTCCTTGACTTCATGATACCGCGGCTCAGGGCGCGGCTCGGCGACGTGCCGAAACGTGCCGTGCCGCGAGCGCGAGCCGGTTCGTCGCCATTGGAGTGAGGAGCGGTTCAATATTCGCTGCCGCGAGCGCTTGGCCAATCCCGACGGCCGCATCCAGGCCGCCTTCGACGTGATCGGGCTGTCCGGCCGGGCGCCGCGTGAAATCCAGACCGAGCTAGGCTCGGCGGAAGTCTCGAGGCAGCGGTAAAGCGGACGTCGAAGCAGGCTACCCGTGCGAATAGCTTCTCCGCACCATCAGGACATTGCTTGCAGCAGGGCTGCGATCTTGATGGTCGCAAAGTTGGAGTAGGTGTCGGATATGGCGTAGGGCAAAATGATCTGGTCATTGTGCCGCATCGCGCCGCAGGTATAGACCACGTTGGGAACATAGCCTTCGCGTTCTGACTGTTCGGGATGCAGCAACGGCTCGACCGAACGCGCCAGCACCCTGGACGGGTCTTTCTTGTCGAGCAGCGCCGCGCCGATCGAATATTTCCGGACCGGACCGACGCCGTGCGTGAGCAGCAGCCAGCCTTCATCCAGCTCGATCGGTGACCCGCAGTTTCCGATCTGCACGAACTCCCAGGGGAATTGTGGTTTCAGGATCGCCTGACCGCCGTCCCACTGATGCAGGTCATCCGAATAGATCAGATAGAGGTTCTCATTATCCTGACGCGCGATCATGGCGTACTTGCCGTCGATCCTGCGCGGGAACAGCGCCATGCCCTTGTTGTGGGCCGCGGTCCCCTGCAGCGGCGACATTCGAAATGACAGGAAGTCGCTGGTCTCGATCAACTCCGATCGTATCGCTCTGCCGGTATAGGCGGTGAAGGTGGCGTAGTAAGTCTTGTGGTCACCATCGCTGAATTCGACGAAACGGGCGTCTTCGATGCCCTGGGATTGAGATGCGGTAACCGGAAATATCACGCGTTCGCTGATATCCTGTTCCTCCTTGAAGGTGATCTCAACCGCTTCGCCTGATGGTCCGGATACGCGACGTCCGACCCGGGGGCTGGAGGCCAGCCGGGCGGTCGGATCGACGGCCAGGCTGCCGTCGGCGGCAATGGTGCCGGTGCGAAATGTCAGCGAAGACACGTGGCCTTCGCCAACCGCCCGGAGACTAAGCACGAAGCGGAGGCCGCCTTTCGGCGCTCCAGACTGGTCGGGATGCGGTACGATGCTGGGATTGAACAGCGCAGAGGCCTCGAACGAGTACTCGTTCAGGAAATAAGCACCGATCAACTGGCGCTGGACGCTGGAAAAAGCGCCGTGAGCCGCCAGCGCCTGTTCCATCTCGTCGGCGCGGAACTCGAATTCCTGCAGCAGGTTGCGATGCCGGCCTTGGAAGTTCTCCAGCACGTCGGCCAACAGGCTGGCTGTGACTTGCGGATCGAGTGCGAGCACGCGCTCGACGATGTGGTTGGCGCGGGTCTTGTCGGTCGGGTTGAGGTCGCGCGGTTCAGTCGTCGGCTTGAACGGGCGTACGATCACGCGCGTGGGGTCGGGGCGCAGATAGAGTGCTTGCCGATGCAGGAAAGTGGCTTGCAACAAGATGTCCTCGGTTAGTTGGAGGAAGCTGGACTCAGGCGCCGATGGCGCGAAGCGCCACGGGGGGTGTCACGCTGACATTGACGCGCGCAAGCTGACGAATATCGGCAAGACCGAGCAGATAGGACACGACCGACTCGCCGCCGCGGTTTTCGTTGGCGCGGTCGGGATGCAAGCCATCCCGGCAACTGCCGGTCTCGGGATCGACCAGCGCGATCGATAAATCGTTGCGGCCGAGAAACCAGGCGAAAACGTTGTTTGCGATCGCCTTCCATTCGGCGTCACCCTCCGCGCGCCAGGCGGTCAGGCAGGCCGCGATCGTCGCCGCCGCCTCTACCGGCTGCTGGTCGAACGCGCGCGGCGCCTGGCGCAGTTCACCGAAGCCGGCGGTGCCGACGGGGCGGAAATGTCCCATCGAGGTCGTTTGTTGTGTCATCAGCCAACGCAGGGACCGCAATCCGGCAGCGAGGTAATCGGGTGTTTGCGTGGCCATGCCTGTCAGCATCAAGGCTTGCGGCAGGCGCGCATTGTCATACGCCAGGCCTTCCTCGAACCACGACCAGTCCGGCGTTTCGACCGACGCGAGCCCCGACATCAACCTGTCGGCGAGAACGCGCCGGATTTCCCGGGCGTGCGCATCATCGCGAGCAACGGCGCAATAGCCGTCCAGACCCAGCAGGGTGAAGGCCAGTGCGCGGGGCGAACTGAAGGCCTCGACGGCCGGCAATGCCTCGGCAAACAAGGCGGCGGCCCATCGGCGTCGAGACGGGCTTGCGTCCCTGCGCGCGCACTCACCCAGCGCCCATAAGGTTCGCCCATGACTGTCTTCGGAGCCGCGATCTTCGAGCCAGGTTCGATTGAAGCCCATGAAATTGCGAAAGCGTTTGGTGTCCGGATTCCACGCATGCTGCACGAAGGCGGCAAAACGGGCCGTCAATACTTCGGACAAGCGCGTTTCGCCCGGATTGTTGAGGGCGCACGCCAGCAGCAAGGCGCGGGCATTGTCATCCACGCAATAGCCATGGGCGCGATCGGGCACCGAATGCACCGCATGCTGGAACAGGCCGGTATCGTCGCACATGGAAAGAAAGTGATCCAACTGCATGTCCGACGCCGCAGGGCTGTGCGCGATCGCGACCGGCCCGGTACGCGCCACCACCTTGAGCCAGTCCCCATGGCGCGCATGTTCGAAAGTGGCCATGTAACGCTCGGCCGTACGCTCCCATGTCATCGATCGGCTGATCGAGTAGGCACGCTCGCGCATTGCCTGCCGACGAGGGGCATTGGTGAGCAATTGCGCAATTTCCCTGCCGATCGCGACCGCGTTGCCGAAGGGAACGATGACGCCACGGCCGTCATCCAGCAGCTCCAGCGCGTGCCAATACGGCGTCGACACCACCGGCTTGCCCAATCCGAAGCTGTAGGCCAGCGTCCCCGACGTCATCTGCGCTTCATTGAGATAGGGCGTGACGTAGACATCGCACATCGAAATGAACTCTAACAACGTCGCCTGATCGACGAACTGGTCGAGGAATACGACATGGTTCTCGACGCCAAGTTCGCGCACGCGCGTCACAAGGCTCTCGCGATAGGCTTCGCCCTGGTCGCGCACCAGATTTGGATGCGTCGCGCCGAGCACGACATAGACCGCGTCCGCGCGACGTTCCAGGATCAAGGGCATGGCGTCGATCATGACCTCAATGCCCTTGCTGGGGGAGAGCAGGCCGAACGTCAGAATGACGGAGCGGTCGCTGAATCCGAGTTTGGCCTTTGCCGCGTCGGGCTCGACAAACGGAAAATCGGGAATGCCGTGCGCGATCACCTCGATCTTGTTGTCCGGTACGCGGTAAACGCTGCGCAGCATCTCGCGGCCCTTGTTGGCCATCACAATGATCTTCGAAGAAGCATCGACGATGCGCTCCATGACCGCACGCTGGGCGGCGGTCGGCTTAGCCAGCACTGTGTGCAGCGTGGTGATGACGGGCATGCTGAGGCGTGAAAGCAGCTCGAGGATGTGCCCGCCGGCTTCGCCACCGAAGATTCCGAACTCATGTTGCAGGCAGACGACGTCGAACCGGCCGGCGTTCAGGAAGGCCGCGGCACGCACATAGTCTTCAATGGTGTCATCCTTGATCTGCAAGGCAACCGAAGCGGGATAGTCGTAAGCTTGTCCGTGGTCGTTCATTGCGACAATGCTGACCTCCAGATCCGGCCGTGAACTGGAAAGCGCGCGTTCCAGATCGGTCGTGAAGGTGGCGATACCGCAGCGGCGGGGCAGCGAATTGCCGATGACGGCGATGCGGCGAAGCGGCGTCATGTTCGCGCCTCCTTGGCGCCTTCAAACTGCGGAACAGCAGGAGCAGCCGGATTGGCAGCGTTGCCCGGTGTTTCACCAAGCCTTTGCAACAGGGAATCGATCGGACGGCTCGCCGGATACGCGATCAAGGCACTCAGTCCATGGCTGCCGACCTCGATGCTGGTGCGACCGCCGGCAACGAAGATGGCCTCCCCGATCGAGGCCGCGACCAGTCCAATGGCGGCGTGACCGTTGAGAACAAGAATCCAGGTCTCCGGTTCGGCAAGCAGCGCCCAGCTTGAACCCTCGGGCAGCTCAACGCGCTCGAGAACGAAATGCCGGCTGGCGACGAGGACCGTTCGGTCCGCGGAAAGGCGCGTCGGATTGCAGGGCGTTCGAAGCGGCCATGGGTGAGCGACCGCGACCCCGTCGTCTTCGTGCAATTCGCGTTGCCGGCCATAGTCGAACAGGCGGAATGTCGCGTCACTGCGCTGCTGAATTTCGGCCAGCACAATACCGGCGCCGATGGCGTGGATGGTGCCGGCCGGGATGTAGATGACGTCGTCTTTCGCAACCGCTCGCCAGTGCATCAGTTCGGCGATCGACCCGTCCCGGATGGACGCCCGCAATTGCTGTGGTGTTACCTGGTGCTTTAATCCAGCGCCGATCTGCGTGTCGGGCTCAGCCGAAAGGATATACCACGCTTCGCTCTTGCCGTTCGGCATCCCGATCGCGCGTGCGTAGGTGTCGTCCGGATGTACCTGGATCGACAAGGGTTCGCTGGTGAATAGCAGCTTGAGGAGCAAGGCCGGGATAGGCGCATCCTTGTCGGCCCGCTCGAACCACAGCTCGCCGATGGCGTCACCAGAGCCGTCAATATTGCTCCAGGGGTGCAGATCACGGGCCCCCCAGGGCTTGTGGACGACCCGCACGGCGGCATGTTCGGTAGGCATAGGATGTCCCTGACCCATGACGCGCACGTCAGGGCGACGTGCCGTTGGCCGCGATCGTTGTTAGGATTTGGCGTGGCTAAGGCGTGGCGTACCCGCACGGGTGCTTGAAGCGGATCGGACGCCGAGTGTTCCTTAGGTGGCTACTCCACCACGCGATTACAACCTGTCGCGGCCTGTTTACTCTCCTTGCCCTCAAGCGGAAGCGGTCGCCTCCATTTCCCCGGAAGCGCAGCATCGATGGCCGAAAGACGCTGCCAATCGGTCTAACAGGGGAACCGGGGCCGTTATGGTTGGTCGAGTGTCGATGGGGTGCCAGACTTTGGTCCCCAGGAGGGACGAGGCCCGGTCCACGCCGGGAGCGCATCCCATTCGGCCCATCGCATGCGGCGCTCCTCATTTCCAACTCTGACAAAAACGAAAGCAGCGTCATCGCTGCCCGTTTTTGATCCGGCGAACATGGCCGGCACGCCATACGCGTTCCTGACAGTTGCTTTGTTGGCCATTGCGACCTTCCGATGGGTTTGTTCTGCGGTCTTGCGTGGACGGATCAACTTTGAAAAATGACCGCGGCGGCGATCAGCATGACGAAAAAGTTCGGCAGCAGCACCGGAGGCACAAGCCACTCACGGAAGCCGGATGTTGGGGGATTTGACAACGGACCGCCTGCTTGGTTGAGGCGGGAGCGCAACGCTCTCAGTCATCGATAACTGCCGGGGGCGCGCGATGATATTCCACATATAGTCTCTTTTGCCCAAATAGCGAGATGGCAACCGGCTTATTTCAGCATTTGTTTGGACGATGCCTGCGGCACTGTCGGATATTCGTTAACTGCATGTGCTTACAGTTTCCGCACATGGTCACGATTTGTGTTTCATGAACGGATTGGCGGGATACGTGCAGCAGATCGAAACCAATGACCCTACCGAGGCCCGACGCAGCCGCTACGCCCAGTATCGAGGACAAGTGGCCACGCTGACCTTTGGCTCTGCGACCGTGAGGGGCATGGTCCGATCGGTCAAGGAAGACAGTTCCAGTATTCCCGTTCGATGGCTGGTTACCGTCGTTTCGCCATAGCGGCGACCAACATTGCAGATTGATCAAATGATGCCGCGCCTCACGTTGGTGAGATTTGAACTTACGGATCTGGGTGCCGCCAGCTTCGTCTAGCCGCCCAACCGCTTCATGCCGGTCAAGTTGCGCGCCTTTCTGGACTTCATGCTGCCACGCCTCCGGGCACGCATTGGCGACCTGTCGAAACGTACCGTGCCGCGGGGACGAACCCGTTCGGCCCCATTGGATTGAGGAGCGGCCGATCCTCGCTTCGGCTGCGACGGCGCTTTCGTTCGCAATGCCCGTGGCGGAAGACCTTTGCAGGGCCTGGAATCCCTCACTTGTCCGGAAAATCACTTGCCATCCCAGGCCGCCAGCGATTTCAGGTACGTATCTGTCTGGTCGACGCTGAACTCGGTCCACATGATCAGGTGATCCGACATTTGGTAGGTGCGCCATTGCGGGAATGCCTTGGCGGTCGGTGCGCTCTTGCCGCCTTTGAATTCCTTCGGATCGTCAAAAACGTATTTGAAGAAGTCGAAGATGCCGGCATTCGTGCTTGTCACACCTACCTTCTGTTTGAAAAACGCGATCTGGTCATAGAACTTGTCCTGGGCCACGTTGCTTCCGGCAGGCAGTTTCTGCAGTGCGGCCGGCACCACGAACTTGTTCTTCGTGAGCGCCTCATACGTCTTGTCGGTGCGCGAGAAGATGTTGAAGTCGCCAAGCAACACAAGATGTTCGGGCGAATAATCAACCGGCGTCTTGGTGTTGATGTAGTCTTTCGCCTTCGCGGCAAGCAGCTTGGCGAGTGCGTTGATCTCGTCGACGCGCTTCGGATCCTCGGCCTTGCTCGTACCGTAGTAGATGTGGACCGTGCAGAGATTGAACTTGGCCCAGCCGACCTGAAAGCCACAGACGAACGGCGTGCGGGCGATCTGGCTCATGATCTCCGTCGCGCTCTTGCCGGGCAGGACCAGTTCACCGGCAAGGCCGGTAAAGCTGACCTTGGTCGTGTTGTAGACGAAGGCAAGCCGTTCGCCATTGCCGCTGTCGGCATAGCTGACATCCGTGAAGATGACGTTCCATTGCCGGCCTAGCAGCCGCATGATGTCCCTGAGCGCCTTGAGATCGGCTCGGACTTCCTGAACCGCAATCAGGTCGAAGCGGCTCATGCACTCCGCGATGTAATACATCGCGTCGGGCGTGCGTCCGCCGTATTTGGCGCCGCCGAACTCACGAATGTTCCACGTCGCCAGCAGCAGCGAGTGGTCGCTTTTGGCCGGCACCTTGCTTTTAAGTCCGGCACGCAACTTTCGCAGCCCGGCTATGATGCGTTGCCGCTGTTTCGTATCCTTGATCCACCGCAGACCTGTGTAATTCACGACGCTCTCCCCCGTTGCGAAGGTGCTCTCCGATTGCGAAATGTGGTTATACAATCACTGATTTAGGCGATCTGAAAGGGGCAATCGCGGAAAGCCACAACAACTCTCCGCAACATGCCCGTTGTTCGGTCTTTCCCGGACCTGCTGGTATCGACGATAGAAGCTCTGAATAGGCGTGATCGATCTCCACCGAAGGCTCTGCTCGCCATGACGGTGGCCGCAGACTTGCGAACCACGCGTGTCGCAATTCCTTGGCCGAATTGCGAACACCGACTGCGTCGCCTCGCGCGCAAGCGCAATCTTGCGGTCCGCCTGCGACAAATCAACCCGACGGGCAAATCAGTTCTGATTGTCAGAAATCGCGTCAAGTCTAAAATTTCCGAAAATCAAAAATATTCTTGTTTCCATGCGACCCAAATCAGTGCACATTTATGCCCATCCCGTCCCACTCAGAGGGGCGTTGGCCATCGTCACAACGAGGGGCGGGTCGCGGTGGACGCTGATGTTGCGCTTTGACGCGTGCAGCATTGGCGTACGGTGAAGTCGTGTGGTCCTGACGCCCGTAACGGCGTCAAGTCCCGCGGGAGCTAACGCTTCCGAGGGGCGACGGTGGCAATAGAGGCCGTCTCACCGGGGAGAGCACGATATAAGCCGTAAAGCCATTGCGCAGGGAAGGCCGGATGCTCTCCGCTGGACCTGTATGCTCGTGTGCGCATTCTTATGCACAATTGCACACGAGACCGCGGGTGCAGCGCGCACCCGGTCTTCCCTGCGCCCTCTGATTTCGAGGGCAAGGAAATTTCTGGCAAAGCTCGGGCGCAATGCGTCGCGAGAACGTGAAACTGCGTTTACATGATGGTGCAAGGTGCGCGCGCCAAACACCGCCGTCGTCCCGGCCTTGCGCCGGGATCCATACGCCGCGGCCCATCGATGAAAGCGCTTGCGTTAGAGACCTTCGGTTACAACGACTGCCGCGGCGTATGGGTCCCGGCGTTCGCCGGAACGACGAGAGATTTATGTATGAGCTCGCTCGCTTACCTCACAACAGCAAGTCCAGCAGATGCGGGATCAGCGGAATGTCCGCGGGAGGCATCGGGTAGTCGCGCAGTTTGCCCGCGCGCACCCAGGCCAGTTGCTGGCCTTCGCGTGCGATCACCTGGCCTTCCCAGCGCCGGCAGATGTAGAGCGGCATCAAGAGATGGAAAGTCTCGTAGGCGTGGCTGGCAAAGGTCAGCGGCGCCAGGCATGGCTCGCTGACGTCGATACCGATCTCTTCATGCAGTTCGCGGATCAGCGTCTGCTCGGGCCGTTCGCCGGGCTCGACCTTGCCGCCGGGGAATTCCCACAAGCCCGCGAGCGCTTTGCCTTCCGGACGCTGCGCCAGCAGCACCCGTTTGTCGGCGTCGACCAGCGCGCAGGCAACCACGAGGGTTAGTTTGATGTCGGCCATGAGGGGCTGTTTGCAAGATTTTTGGGCAGGCGTGGAAGATTTCATTAACGAGCCAACCTCATGTCGCCAAACGATTTGTTTGCGGCTCGGGAACCCAAATTTAATTTGATGTTGGCAGGGTGCGTCCAGTTTCGGCCCAGAACAGGCATCCTATGCGCGCTTTTACTTCTCTGCTCAACCGCTTTCGTCGCGACCGCTCCGGCAATATCGCCGTGATATTTGCAATCGCGTCGCTGCCCATCATATCGGCGGTCGGATGTGCGGTCGACTATTCGCGGGCCACCCAGTTGCGCAGCAAATTGCAGGCGGCGATCGACGCGGCCAGCGTGGGCTCGGTCGCCAAGATCGCGCCCGGCTTCATCGCCGCGGGATCGATGACCTCGGATGGGCCGATCCCGGCCGGCGTCGCCGATGCCACCAACATCTTCAACGCCAACATGAACGGCGTCACCGGCTACACGCTCAACAACATGACGCCGGCAATGACCAAGGCCGGGAGCGTCATCACCTCGACGGTTCAGTTCTCCGCCACGGTTCCGATGATGTTCCTCGGCGTGATAGGCAAGACCAGTGTCACCGTGACCGGCGCGTCGACCGCCACCACCAGCATGCCGCTCTATATCGATTTCTATCTGCTGATGGACAATTCGCCATCGATGGGCGTCGGCGCGACGCCGGCCGATGTAAGCAAGATGGTCAACAATACGTCGGACAAGTGTGCGTTTGCCTGTCACGATCTCAATAACAACAATAACTACTACAAGCTTGCAAAAACCCTCGGCGTGACCACGCGGATCGACGTGCTGCGCAGCGCGACCGAGCAGTTGATGGACACCGCGGCCGCTACCCAGACCTATTCGAGCCAGTTCCGGATGGCGATCTACGATTTTGGCGCATCTGCGGGCTCGGCCGGGCTAAGAGCCCTGTTTTCGCTGTCTTCCAGCCTGTCGAGCGCCAAGAGCGCGGCCGGCAACATCGACTTGATGACCGTCAACGGTCAGAACCAGAACAACGACCAGGACACCCAGTTCACCAGCATCATACCCGCGATCAACAGCGCGATCAGCGCGCCCGGTGCCGGCACGTCCTCGGCGCCGCTGAAGTATCTGTTCTTCGTGTCTGACGGCGTCGCCGACGAATACAATCCGGGAACGTGCATCAAGCCGACCACCAGCAGCGGACGCTGCCAGTCGCCGCTCAACGCGGCGCTCTGCACGGCGATCAAGTCTCGCGGCATCAAGATCGCGGTGCTCTACACCACCTATCTCGCGCTGCCGACCAACGCCTGGTACAACTCGTGGATCGCGCCGTTCAATACCGGGCCCTACGGGCCGTCGCCGAACAGCCAGATCGCGCAGAACATGCAGAGCTGCGCCTCGACCGGACTGTATTTCGAGGTCAGCCCGACGCAGGGCATTGCGGAAGCGATGAACGCGCTGTTCAAGAAGGCCATCGCCGACGCCCGGATCAGCGGCTAGGACCGCCGCCATTCGGGGCGATGCGAAGCACGAACCTCAGATGCGCAATTGCGCATCGGGGAATTTTGAGATTCCGGGTTCAGTCCTGCGGACTGCCCCGGACTGACCAGATCACGACCGGTAGTCGCCGTTGATGGCGACGTATTCCTTGGTGAGGTCGCAAGTCAGCACGCGGTCGCGGCCCTTGCCGAGGCCGAGGGAGACCTTGATCTGAATCTTCGGGCTTTTCATCGCCTCGGAAACCTCCGCCTCGTTGTAGGACGGATCGCGCGCGCCGCTTTTGGCGACGCGGATGCCGTTGAACGAGATCGACAGCTTGTCGCGGTTGGCGGGCTCGCCGGCCTTGCCGACCGCCATCACCACGCGGCCCCAATTGGCGTCCTCGCCGGCGATCGCGGTCTTGACCAGCGGCGAATTCGCAATCGACATCGCGATCCGGCGCGCCGAAATGCTGGTGGTCGCGCCCTCGACGATGACCTCGACCAGTTTTCGCGCGCCTTCGCCGTCGCGGGCGACTTGCTCGGCAAGATCGGCGAGCACCGCGCGGAATGCCTTGGTGAAGGCTTTCAGCCTCGGATCGCTGGCGCGCGTGATTTTTGGGGCGCCGTGGGCGGCGGCCGTTCCGGTGGCGAACGCCAGCAGCGTGTCCGATGTCGAGGTGTCGCTGTCGATGGTGAGGGCGTTGAAGGTATCCTGGACGCCGCTCTTGAGCAGCGATTGCAGCACGGCCGACGACAGCGGTGCGTCGGTAAACACGAAGGACAGCATGGTCGCCATGTCGGGCGCGATCATGCCGGCGCCCTTGGCCATGCCGTTGATGGTGACCTTGGCCTTGCCGAGTTTCACGGTCGCGGTCGCGACCTTCGGGAAGGTGTCGGTGGTCATGATCGCCCGGGCCGCGCCCATCCAGTCCGCGGGCGCAGCGCTGTCGGCCAGCGTGCCCAGCACGCCGTCGAATTTGGTGGCGTCAAGCGGCTCGCCGATCACGCCGGTGGAGGCGAGAAACACCTCATTTGGTTTGCATCCGACCGCCTTGGCGGCAATCGACGCCGTCAAGGTCGTGGCCTGCCGCCCGGTCTTGCCGGTGAAGGCATTGGCATTGCCGGAATTCACCACCAGCGCGCGCGCAAGCCCCTTGGACGAACCGCCGCCTTTGAGTTGGGCGCGGCACCATTCCACCGGGGCGCTTGGGCATTTCGATTGGGTGAAGACACCGGCCGCATTCGTTCCCTTGTCCATGATCGCGAGCAGCACGTCGGTGCGTCCCTTGTAGCGGATGCCGGCGGCAGCCGTGGCAAGCCGCACGCCCGCGATCACGGGCATGTCGGGGACTTCGGTTGGTGCGAGGGGAGAAACGGCTGATGACATGGGGGCGCCTTATCGACAGGAAGACTGGAAGCGATCTGGCCGGATCCGGAAAGCGCGAGGCGCCCAGGATTCGCGGCCATCCACGTCTTCAGCATCCGTTGATGAAGGCCCTAAGACATGGATGCCCGGCACACCTGAGTGGGCCGGGCATGATGCCTAAATACTGAAGTCGGGCGGCGAAGTCGATTTTATTTCTTCGCCGGCGCCATCTTGGAGGCGTCGGGCTTGGCAGCCTCGGCAGGCTTCGCCGCCGGCTCGGCCGGCTTGTCCATGCGCTCGACCTTGGCGGCCTCGCGCAGCTTCGCCACGTAATCGGCCTGCGCCTTGCGCGTCACATAGGTTTCGATCTGGGGCTTCACCTGCTCGAAGTCGGGCGCCTTGCGGTTGCGCTTTTCCTCGACCTTGATGATGTGCCAGCCGAACTGCGATTTGACGGGATCGGAAATCTTGCCGGGCTCGAGCACGAACGCCACGGCCGAGAATTCCGGCACCATCTGCTCCTTGGTGAAGAAGCCGAGGTCGCCGCCGTCGGAGGCGCCGGGGTCCTTGGACTTTTTCTTGGCGAGATCCGCGAAATCGGCGCCCTTTTTCAGCTCTTCCGCGACCGCCTTGGCCTCGTCCTCGGTCTCGACCAGGATGTGCCGGGCGTGGACTTCGGCTTCGCCGGTGATCTGCTTGGAGGCCTCCTCATAGACCTTCTTCATGGCCTCGTCGGTGGTTGCCGCCTTGCCTTCGGTGGCCAGCAGGCTGTCCATCAAAAGACGGCTGCGCGCGAACGCAATGCGCCGCTTGAAGTCCTCGGAATTCTCGACCTTTTTATCCTCGGCGGCCTTGGCGACGATCTTGAGGTCGATCAGGAACGCCAGCACGTTGTCCTTCTTGGTCGCCGGGTCCATCTGGGCGAGGCTGGGGCCAAGTTCCTCTTCGGCCAGCGCGACGTCGCTCTGACGGATTTCCACGCCATTAACCTTCGCCAGAACGGGGTTGTCCTGGGCGCGGGCCGGCAGGCCGGCGGCCAGAACCGCAGCCAGGCAGGTCGTCAGGGCCAGGGAGGCCAAGCCGAAGCGCAGGCCGGTTTTCGTTTCCGGGAACGGGGAGGTCATGCAAAATCCTTGTCTTGAAGATGGGAATGCCAAAGGCGGCGGGACACTCGCCCAATCATGGCACCTTGGCAACGCGAAAAGTCTGTCAAAATGATGAATTCCTTGACATCTTGGCGACGTTGACAAGCCTGTGGCCCAGCCATATCTCTGCCGGAACCAATCGATGGCGATAGCACTTATTTTACTGGGCTTTTTGCCGTTGAACCTTAGCTTGCCTGAATCCCACTCACTTGGCGGATGACCCCCGGATCGGGGCGTTTGCCGCGACGCGTCACGGTGAGTTGATAGGCAACTTGGTGGATCACGTCACGGCCGCAACGCAAGACACGGCTTAGCAAGACACGGCATAGACAGGAACTCGGCATGATCGGCGCGCTCGCCCGCAAGTTTTTCGGCTCCGCAAATGACCGGCGGGTGAAGGGATACCAGTCCCGCGTCAACGCCATCAACGCGCTCGAGCCCACGCTCGCCGCGCTGTCGGACGAGGCGCTGAAGGCCCGCACCGCCGAATTCCGCGAGCAACTCGCCAACGGCAAGACGCTCGACGAACTCCTGGTTCCGGCCTTTGCCACGGTGCGCGAGGCGGCCAAGCGCACCCTCGGCCAGCGCCATTTCGACGTCCAGCTGATCGGCGGCATGGTTCTGCACGAGGGCGACATCGCCGAGATGAAGACCGGCGAAGGCAAGACGCTGGTCGCGACGCTTGCGGTCTATCTCAACGCGCTGGCGGCTAAGGGCGTCCACGTCGTCACCGTCAACGACTACCTCGCCCGCCGCGACTCCGAATGGATGGGGCAGATCTATAATTTCCTCGGACTGAGCGTCGGCGTGATCGTCCACGGCCTCGACGATGCCGAGCGCAAGGAAGCCTATTCGCGCGACATCACCTACGGCACCAACAACGAATACGGTTTCGACTATCTGCGCGACAACATGAAGTACCGCCTGGAGGACATGGTCCAGCGCAGCCACTTCTACGCCATCGTCGACGAAGTCGACTCGATCCTGATCGACGAGGCGCGTACGCCCCTGATCATCTCCGGCCCGCTCGACGACCGCTCGGAGTTCTACAACACCATCGACACCTTCCTGCCCAAGCTCGACAAGACCGATTACGACGTCGACGAGAAGCAGCGCACGGTGACGCTGACCGAAGCCGGCATGGAGAAGATCGAAACCCTGCTGCGTGACGCCGGCCAGCTCAAGGGCGAGTCGCTCTACGACGTCGAGAACGTCTCGGTGGTTCACCACATCAATCAGGCGCTGCGCGCCCATTCGCTGTTCAACCGCGACAAGGACTACATCGTCCGCGACGGCGAGGTCATCATCATCGACGAATTCACCGGCCGCATGATGCAGGGCCGGCGCTATTCCGAAGGGCTGCACCAGGCGCTGGAAGCCAAGGAGCATGTCCAGGTCCAGCCGGAAAACCAGACGCTGGCCTCGATCACCTTCCAGAACTATTTCCGGATGTACGCCAAGCTCGCCGGCATGACCGGCACCGCGCTGACCGAAGCCGACGAACTGTTCGACATCTACAAGCTCGAGGTCGTCGAAATCCCGACCAACGTGCCGGTGGCGCGCCTCGACGAGGACGACGAGGTCTATCGCACCCAGACCGAGAAATACGCCGCGATCCTGGCCGAGATCGAACGCGCCAACGCGCGGCTGCAGCCGGTGCTGGTCGGCACCGCCTCGATCGAGAAGTCGGAAGTGCTGGCCGAGTACCTGAAGAACCACGGCTACAAGCAGATCGATTTCGGCTCGGAATCCGGTATGGAGAAGCTCTATGCCGCGGCGCGCGCGGGCAAGCCTGCGAAACTGTTCGCGGTGCTGAACGCGCGCTTCCACGAACAGGAAGCCTATATCGTCGCGGAAGCCGGCGTCCCCGGCGCGATCACGATCGCGACCAACATGGCCGGCCGTGGTACCGACATCAAGCTCGGCGGTTCGCTCGAGATGCGGATCCTGCAGGAGACCGCGCACATCACCGACGAGGCCGAGAAGGCTGCCAAGATCGAACTCATCAAGGCCGACATCGAGCGTTTCCGCGAGATCGTGCTGAAGGCCGAAGACGTCGTCGAAATCGAACCCGCCAAGGGTTCGAAGCCGGCCAAGACCATCACCAAGCCCGGCGGGCTCTACATCATGGGTTCGGAACGCCATGAATCGCGGCGCATCGACAACCAGCTGCGCGGCCGCTCCGGCCGTCAGGGCGACCCCGGACGCTCGAAATTCTTCCTGTCGCTGGAAGACGATTTGATGCGGATCTTCGGGTCCGACCGGCTCGATACCATGCTGACGCGGCTCGGCCTCAAAGAGGGCGAGGCGATCATCCATCCCTGGATCAACAAGGCGCTGGAGAAAGCGCAGCAGAAGGTCGAGGCGCGCAACTTCGACATCCGCAAGAATTTGCTCAAATTCGACAACGTCCAGAACGACCAGCGCAAGGTGATCTTCGACCAGCGCGTCGACCTGATGAAGGACGACAGCGTCGCCGAGACCGTCGCCGACATGCGCCACGCCTTCGTCGAGGACGTCGTGGCCAAGCACGTGCCCGAACATGCCTATGCCGAGCAGTGGGACGTCACCGGCCTCAAGGACGAGTTGAAGCGCGTGCTCGACGTCGACCTGCCGGTCGATGAATGGGCCAAGGAAGAGGGCATCGCCGACGAGGAATTGCTGGCGCGCATCGAGAAGCATGTCGACGAGCGCATGGCGGCCAAGGTCGCGCAATGGGGCCCCGACGTGATGCGCTACGTCGAAAAGACCATTCTGCTGCAGACGCTGGATCATCTCTGGCGCGAGCATCTGGTGATGCTCGACCATCTGCGCCAGGTGATCGGCCTGCGCGGCTACGGCCAGCGCGATCCGTTGCAGGAATACAAGTCGGAAGCCTTCAGCCTGTTCGAGGCGATGATCGCGCATCTGCGCGAGGCGGTGACGGCGCAGTTGATGCGGGTCGAGATCGTTCCGCCGGAAGAAGCACAGCCGGCGTTGCCGGTGATGGAAGCGCACAAGCTCAACCCGGATACCGGCGAAGACGAGATGGCGTTCGCCAATGCCTCGCTGGTGCCCGAGGTCAGCGCCGCCGACCGCGATCCCAAAAATCCCGCCACCTGGGGCAAGGTCGGCCGCAACGAGGATTGTCCCTGCGGCTCCGGCAAGAAGTTCAAGCACTGCCACGGCAAGTACGGCTGAGCTGCTCGTGATCGTGCGTTGACGGCGACTCTATCGTCGTCCCGGCGAAGGCCGGGACCCATAACCACGAATGTTGGTTATGGATGGGACCAAAGCCCCACTAATTTCGCGCAACATTGAGATCGGTGGCTATGGGTCCCGGCCTTCGCCGGGACGACAGCGATTTACTTCACTGCCCCGAAGCGGCTGTCGAACGAGTTCGACGAGACGATCGGCGCCGATCCGGCGACCTGCGCGGGAGCGGCCGGAGCCGGGGTATCGGTCACCGACGGTTTCAGCGGCGGCCGGGTTGCGGCTTGCTTTGGTTCGGCCTTCGGCGCTGACGTCTTCGGTACCGCAGCCTCTGCGCGCGGCGCTGGCTCGGACCGCTTGGCCTCGATAACTTTCGGCTTCACGGGTGCGGCCGGCGGTGTGCTTGAGGTGCTCGCGGTTGCATCGCCGCCGCCAATGCCGACCTTGCGGGCCAGGCTGGAGAACCATCCGTCGGATTGTGCGGCCGGCGCGGCGTTGGCGACCCGTGTCGGGGCCGGGGTCGAGGCTGTCGGTCCGGCTGTTGGCGCGCTGGCGACCGCAGCAAGCTTCGGCTCCTGCGGCGCGCCGAGCAGGAGATTGTCGGAAGGCGCGCGGGGCGGATTGACGTGGGAGGGGATGGTGCCGGGGGCGCGGGCCAGCGAGAGCGCCGCCAGTCCCTGGCTGTCGCCGCCTTCCGAGAGCCCGGTGCTGGCTTCAGGAACGCGCGCGGCGAATACCTTGTGCATGCCGCCGTCGATGCCGGTGTTGAGCCGCGCGACCGGCGTGCCCTTCGAAATCAGCTTGGCGGTTTCCGCGGCCTCGGTCTGCTGCTTCTCGCGCACAGCGTCGGCGACTCCCTCGGGGATTGCATAGGCCGGGCATTTACCTGACGCGTCGAACACCGGGTCGCGCGTGGCGTTGGGCGCCCTGATGGCGTCGAACACGTATTTCTTCTCGCAGAAATCGACCTTCGGCTCGTGCTTCGTCACCTCGAAATGATCGTAGCCTTGCTTGATCATTCTCCAGAACGGCATGTTCGGATTGTTGCGATGCTTCGCCATGTTGATCGGCGTCATCTTGAACGGATAGGCCTGCAGCTGGAACGACTTCTGGCCGCCAAAGAAGGACTCGCGCCCCAGCGAATAGATTTCCGCGATCTGCTCGTCGGTCATCGCGTAGCAGCCGCGCGAGGAGCAGTCGCCATGCACCATCAGCTGCGATCCGGTGCGGCCGAGCGCCTTGTCGAATGCGTTGGGATAGCCGGTGTTGAACGACAGATAATAGGCCGACTGCGGATTCATCTGCGCCGGCGAGATCGAATAGAAGCCTTCCGGCGCCTGGCGGTCGCCCTCTTTGATCTTCGGTCCGAGATCGCCCGACCAGCGGCAGATCGGATAGGTCTTCAGCAGCGCGAAGCGGCCGGAACGATCCTGCTTCCAGATTTCGAGTTCGGCTTCCTGCTTGAACAGCCGGACCAGGATCGGCGAATTCAGGTCCATATCCTTGGCGACCATGTCCGCGATCAGTTTCGGCGGAACCGGCTGGTTGGCCTTGGCATTGTTGGCCAGCGAAATCTCGTCGCTGTTGCAGCCGGCCAGCATGACGCTGGCCGCGAGGGCAGCCGACGTGATGAGCGCGCGAACCAGCGAGCGATAAATCAAAAGCTAAGCTCCACACCCATCGGGCAATTTTCGCACCCCAACCACAGCGTCATGCCCTGAAGCCGATGTATAAAATCTTACCCTTTAGGCCGATTTGTCGCAACTCGAACCCGCCGCACAAGCCGGTACCTTGGCGGGCATGGTCAACAGACCTTAAAGAACGCGGTCGGGGCATAATTGCGGCCAAATTCAACGATTTGGCGAAAAATCGGCGATTTTGCGATCGGGCCTGCCGCGTTAGCGGCTCGCAGCCACCTGATCTCCCCAAAAGGCAGGGAATCGAGCCCGTTCAGCCCAGTTTGCGGCCGATATCGAGGAATTTCTGCCGCCGCTGCTTGCGCACCGCATCCGCATCGAGGTTGCGGAGGTCGTTGAAGGCCTGGGCGATGGCATCGCCGGTGGAGGCGATGATGGCGGCGGGGTCGCGATGGGCGCCGCCCGGGGGCTCTTTCAGGATCTGGTCGATGACGCCGAATCGCAGCATGTCCTGGGCGGTGATCTTCATGCTGGTGGCGGCTTCCTGGGCCTTGGTGCCGTCCCGCCACAGGATCGAGGACGCCGCTTCAGGCGAGATCACGCTGTAGATCGCATGTTCGAACATCAGCACGCGGTTGGCGGTGGTGATCGCAATCGCCCCGCCGGACATGCCTTCGCCGGTGATGATCGCGACATTGGGCACGCCGAGCGACAGGCAGGCGTCGGTGGACCGCGCGATCGCTTCCGCCTGTCCGCGTTCCTCGGCGCCGATGCCGGGATAGGCGCCGGCCGAATCAACTATCGACAGCACGGGGATGCCGAACCGGTCGGCCAGCTCCATCAGGCGAACGGCTTTGCGATACCCTTCGGGGCGCGCCATGCCGAAATTGTGCTTGATGCGGCTTTCGGTGGTGGCGCCCTTTTCCTGGCCGACCACGCAGATGGCTTCGCCGCGGAAGCGGCCGAAGCCACCCATCAGCGCTTCGTCCTCGCCGAACTTGCGGTCGCCCGCCATCGGCGTGAATTCCGTGATCAGCGTGTTGATGAAATCGGTGAAGTGCGGCCGCTGCGGATGGCGTGCCACCAGCGTCTTCTGCCATGGCGTCAGGCTGGCATAGAGGTCGGTCAGCGCCTGCGACGCCTTGTCCTCGATTCGCGCAATCTCATCGCCGATGTCGCTGCCGGTTGCAGCCAGCGCGCGCAACTCGTCGACCTTGGCCTCGAGTTCGGCGACGGGTTTTTCGAAGTCGAGGTAGCTGCGCATCTGATCCGGCATCAAACCAATATAGGGAGGAACTTAGCTGCGGGCGAAGTGGTTTCGTCTTTGAGAAAGAAGATTAGTCTCTTCAACGATTTAGCTGACGTTCTGGGCGGAGGCCCATGGCGGGTAGCGATAGAGTGAGGCTGTTTCGGGGGAGAAGGCGTCGAAGTCAAGGCGGCATACTTGCTGGATACGCGGAAGTCTACTTCTCCGCCAGCGGATGCAGGTCGCGCACCAGGCTCTTGAGCCGCTCCTCGACCACATGGGTATAGATCTGCGTGGTCGAAATATCAGTGTGGCCAAGCAGCGTTTGCACGATGCGCAGGTCGGCGCCGTTGTGCAGGAGGTGGCTGGCGAAGGCGTGACGCAGCACATGCGGTGAGACCAGCCGCGGCGCCAGCCCCGAGGCGGATGCAAGCTCTTTGAGGTCGCGCGCGAAATGCTGTCGCGTCAGATGTCCGCTTTCGCCGAAGGAGGGAAACAGCCATTTCGAGGCGGGGGCGTTTTTCTTCTTCTCGGGCTTCAGCGCTTCCATCGCGGCGAGGTAATCGGCCATCGCCTGCCGCGACGCCTCGTTCAGTGGTACCAGCCGTTCCTTGTTGCCCTTGCCGCGCACCACGATCATGCGGGCGTCGCGGCGCGCCGCCGACAGCGGCAACGCCACCAGTTCGGAAACGCGCAGGCCGGTGGCGTAGAGCACTTCGAGCAGGCAATGCAGCCGCAGCGCGCGAAGCCGCTGCTGAGGCGAGGCGTCGGTTTCGGTGAGCTCCTTGGACCGCGTCAGCATGCGGTCGACGTCCGCGATCGACAGTACCTTGGGCAGGCTGCGGCCGCGTTTCGGGCCGGACAGGATCGCCGCGGGATCGTCGCTGCGGATTCGCTCATTGAGCAGGAAGCGGAACAGATGGCGCAGCGCGGAGAGACGCCGCGCGACGGTAGTGGATTTGAAGCCGCGGGAATCGAGATCAGCGAGATAGTCCCGCAGCGTCTGGGTCTCGGCACCGGCAAAACTTTGGCCGGCGCGGCCCAAAAATTCGGAACAATCCGTGAGGTCGCGGCGATAGGCGTCGAGCGTATTGTCGCCCGCCCCCTGTTCCGCCGCGAGCATGTCGAGGAACAGGTTGGTCAGCTTTGGGTCTGAATTCGTCTTCGAAGTGGTCTTGTTCGAAGTAGTCTTGGAAGTGTTCCTGGGGCCCATCCTTGAGACCATAGCGCCTATTTCTTGAGGAACTTATCCGGAGGGATCGTCACGATCATTTCCCGTGGCTTCGGATTGACGAAATTCGCCAGGGCGAAGACCACGCCATAGCCGATCCCGGCGATAATGCCGACGACCGTCAAAAAGCGGAACAGACTGGGCATCAGGGCGCCTTGAGGGCGGGCTTGAGAGTGACCTTGGGCCGCGAATTAACCATTGAAATCATCGGGGTTGGACGCACCTGACTACCTACATGTTCCCCTTGGCGTTGCAAGAGTCTCTGGCATGGGTATCGGCGGGGGTAGTATAGGTGGCGCAGAAACGCGGAAAATCCGCAGCTGACAGAGTTTGGGATGCCCGAGACCGCCATACCGGCACAAGCAAGCACCCCCCAGGAGGCCGAGATCGCGGCGGCGCTGGGGCGGCGTTCGATCGTGCTTGTCGGCATGATGGGCGCCGGCAAATCCACCATTGGCCGTCGGCTGGCGGCGCGGCTGCGGCTGCCGTTTTTCGATGCCGATATCGAGATCGAGGCCGCGGCCGGCATGTCGATACCGGACATTTTCGCGGCCCATGGCGAGCTCTATTTCAGGGATGGCGAGGCCCGGGTGATCGCGCGGCTGCTCGACAGTGGGCCGGCCGTGATCGCGACTGGCGGCGGCGCCTTCACGGAGCGCGAGGAAACCCGCAAGAGGATCGCCGACAAGGCGGTGTCGATCTGGCTCAAGGCGGACATCGACGTGATCATGAAGCGCGTCAAGCGTCGCGCAGACCGGCCGCTGCTGCAGACCGAGGATCCGGTTGCGACGGTCGCCCGCCTGCTCGAAGCCCGCGAGCCGGTCTATCAGGGGGCTGATCTGACGATTCTGTCGCGCGACGTGCCGCATGACCGGATTGTCGATGAATGCATGGACGCCCTGCGCGGCAGGTTGTGTGGCCACGCCGCGCCGCCAGCCCAGGAGTCAACGACGACAGCAACGACGGCACCAACGGACGGGATAAGCGCTACCTCATGACGGCACCACTGAAACACTCTGACCCCATCACCGTCGACGTCGCGCTCGGCGACCGCGCCTATGACATCATCATCGGCCGCGACGTACTGCAGACTCTGGGCGCGCGGATCGCCGCGCTGCGGCCGGGCGTGCGGACCGCCATCGTCACCGACCGCACCGTTGCCAAACACTGGCTCGAACCAGCGCAAGCGTCGCTGGCCGCGGCCGGCATCCCGACGTCGCATGTCATTGTGGAGGAGGGCGAGGGGTCGAAAACCTATGCCGGACTGGAGAAGGTCTCCGAGGCGCTGGTCGCAGCCAAGATCGAGCGCAACGACCTCGTGATCGCGCTCGGCGGCGGCGTCGTCGGCGACCTCGCGGGATTCGCGGCGGCGATCCTGCGACGCGGGGTTGATTTCGTGCAGGTGCCGACCTCGCTGCTGGCGCAGGTGGATTCCTCCGTCGGCGGCAAGACCGGCATCAACTCGCCGCAGGGAAAAAATCTGCTCGGCGCGTTTCATCAGCCGGTGCTCGTTATCGCCGACACCTCAGTCCTGGACTCGCTGTCGCCGCGCCAGTTCCGCTCCGGCTATGCCGAAGTCGCCAAATATGGCGTGCTCGGTGATGAAGCCTTCTTCGCCTGGCTCGAGACCAATCACTCCGGCATCTTCTCCGGCAGCGCGGCGCGCGAGCATGCGATTGCCACTTCGTGCCGCGCCAAGGCCGCGATCGTGTCGCGCGACGAGCGCGAAACCGGCGAACGCGCGCTGCTCAATCTCGGCCATACCTTCGGCCATGCGCTGGAGGCCGCAACCGGCTTTTCCGATCGCCTGTTCCACGGCGAGGGCGTTGCCATCGGCACGGTGCTGGCGGCGGAATTTTCCGAAAGCCTCGGCATGATCTCGCCAGCCGACGCCGCACGCGTCGAGCGGCATCTGGCTTCGGTTGGCTTGCCGACCCGGTTGCAGGACATCGCCGGCTTCACCCAGGAAGGGCTGGCGGATGCCGATACGCTGATGGCGTTGATGGCGCAGGACAAGAAGGTCAAGCGCGGCAAGCTCACCTTCATCCTGCTGGAGGCGGTGGGGCGCGCGGTGATCGCAAACGACGTCGAGCCGGCATCGGTTCGCGCCTTCCTGCAACAGAAGCTGTCGGAATGAGAACGGGACTGTCAGGGCGCATCATGGAGCCGTCGCGCGGGCTTGGTGCCGTCGCGAGGCAGTCATGAGTTCGACCGCGTTCAATCTGCTGCTTGCGTTCCTCCTGCTCGCCGCCAACGCGTTCTACGTGGCGGCCGAGTTTGCGCTGGTGAAGAGCCGGGGGTTTCGCATCAGGGCGATGGTCGAGCAGGACCGGTTCGGCGCGCGCCTGCTGCAGGGCATGATGGGCAACATCGAGGCCTATCTCGCGTGCTGCCAGCTCGGCATTACCATGGCCTCGCTCGGCCTCGGCTGGGTCGGCGAGCCCACCGTTTCGGCGCTGCTCGAGCCGTTGCTGATCCCGCTCGGAATGTCGCAAGCCACGTTGCACTTCGTGTCGTTCATCGCCGGGTTCCTGGTGTTCTCCTCGCTGCACATCGTGATCGGCGAGCAGGTGCCGAAGACGCTGGCGATCAGGCAACCGATGCCGGTTTCGCAATGGATCGCGTATCCGCTCTATTTGTCCTATCTGGTTTTCTGGCCGCTGAACTGGCTCCTCAACAGCGCGTCACGCGGAATTTTGCGCCTGCTCGGCGTGCAGGAATCCTCACAGCATGAAATCCTCACCGACTCCGAGATCGAGGGGCTGGTGGAGGAATCGGCCGTGCACGGCGGCATCGAAAGCGGCGAGGCCGAATACATCCACAATGTTTTCCGCTTTGGCGATCTTGCCGTGTCTGACGTCATGGTGCACCGCACCGCCATGGTGATGATCAATGCCGATCTGCCGCCGGACGAACTGGTGCGCGAGGTGCTGGCGACCGAATACACCCGCATCCCGCTGTGGCGCGACAAGCCGGAAAACATCATCGGCGTGCTGCACGCCAAGGATCTGCTGCGCGCGATCCGCGCCTCCGACGGCGATACCTCGCGTATCAACGTTGCGGCCATCATGCTGCCGCCATGGTTCGTGCCGGAGATGCGGCCTCTGTCCGAACAGCTCAAGGCGTTCCGCCGCCGCAAAACCCACTTCGCGCTCGTCGTCGACGAGTATGGCGAAGTCGAAGGCATGGTGACGCTGGAAGACGTTCTGGAAGAAATCGTCGGCGACATTTCCGATGAGCACGACGTGGTCGTGGCCGGCGTCCGCGCCCAGCCCGACGGCTCCGTGGTGGTCGATGGTTCCGTGCCGATCCGCGATCTCAACCGTGCCATGAACTGGCATCTGCCCGACGAGGAGGCGACCACGATCGCCGGTCTCGTAATTCACGAGGCGCGTTCGATCCCCGAGCGCGGCCAGAGTTTTACGTTCCACGGCTTCCGCTTCCGCGTGCTGCGCCGCGAGCGCAACCGCATCACCGCCTTGCGGATCGTGCCGGTGCCGCGCGAGGCCGAAGAACAGAAGCCGAGGCGGGCGGGCACGGCGTTCTGAGCGCCGCCCGCGCAATGGCGATCAAGCCGGGATGGCGCGGTTTCCGCGATAGTCATAGGCAATCGCCGTCTTGAAGTCGTCGATCCTGCCAATGATGAGTGCTCGATAATCTTCCGCGGAAATTCCGTGATCCGCTACCCGCGTCAGGCCGCGCGAGACCGGGATCAGCAGGTCGCCTGCCGTGTTGCCGCGCAAGGAGTGAATGGCCGCGGCATCGCCGCCTTGCGCGCCAAGGCCGGGAGCCAGGATGATCGAGCGGGGCAGCAATTGGCGCAGGCGCCGGCCTTCATGCGGCACGGTCGCGCCGACCACCGCGCCCACCGCGTTCAAACGAGAGGCACTGCTGGCGTTGACACCCATCGCAGCAATGAGATCGGCGAAGCGGTCGGAAACAAGGCGATTGCCCGTCATCTTGTCCTGCAGCCAGCCCGCGCCGGGATTGGACGTACGGCAGAGCACGAACAGCCCCTTGCCGAACCGGTTCGCGCATTCCACGAAAGGTTCGAGCGTATCCGGGCCCATCAAGGGATTGACGGTCAGGCAGTCGGCTTCGAAGTCGCCGCTGCCACCGGCGGAAGCCGGGGTCAGATAGGCGCGGGCGTAGGCGGCGGCGGTGGCACCGATATCGCCTCGCTTGGCGTCGAGAATGACGCCGATGCCCGCGGCCCTTGCTTTCTTGATCCCGGAAGCGAGTGCCGTGAGGCCCGTCAATCCGCATGCTTCAAAATAAGCCGACTGGAATTTGACGAAGCCGATACGTCCCTCGATGGTTTCGATGGTGAAATTGACGAAGCGGTCGATCCAGCCGCTGTCGTGGCCGAAGAATTCAGGGATATCGGAAAGCGACGGGTCGATGCCGGCGACGAGATCGCCAAATCTGGCAACGTTTCGCTCGACCAGTTCAATCCATGAAGGAGCGTCCATCGATTGTCTTTCCGGAAGAATATGCCGTCACCGCTTTCAGCCGTGAGCGTTCGAATAACATTCCCCCGCAGGCCAAGGGGAATGAAGTTCGAGTTTCACACCGCTTATTGTCCCGGCACGAAGCCCGTTGCGGTTTCGGAGTATTCATTCCGCATGGTGGCTGCGCATTATTGAAAAATCCTATTCAATATCGATCGCAACGCCGCTGAGCTTCCACGTCCCTTCGGATTCGATGAAGCCAAGCTGGTACTTGACCTGCTTGGGCGCCGTCTGGAAACGGCCTTTCAGTTTCAACACGCCCTGCTCGTCGATCCTGGCGTCCTCGTCGGGAACCATCTTTTGCGCCACCACGGCGTCGAACACGGCGTGCTTTTCGACCAGGTCCTTGAACACGGCCCGCAGCTTTTCCGGCGGGAACTGCTCGCGAAACGGTTTTGAGATCTTGGCGTGGAGAATGGTGAAATTGTCAGCGGCGACCGCGTCGTTCAGCGTCACCAGGATGCTTTTCACCAGCACCTCCTGGGCGGCGGGACCGGGCATGTCGAGCGCGAAAGCCTCGATGGGACACGTGGCCATCAACGCCGCAACGGCTGCCGCCAACCCCTGATGTGCCCAATAGCGCATCGGACGACCCCATCACATGGCGATGGCATCGGGGTCAGTCCGACCCCGCGTTCTCATGGAAACCGCACCACCGCGCGACTGATTGTCTCACAAAGATGAATGTGCTGCCACCGTCCTGCGTCGATCTTCGCGTCGGCATGGCGTACGTTCAGGCCAGATAGCGGATCGCTTCCGCGAGTAACCGTTCCGGCGGCTCCGCCGAGGTATCCAGCGTCAGCCTTGCATCGGTCCACGCCTCATATTCGGCGCGCCGTTGTTCGACCCTGGCCCAGTCGATCTCGGCCATCCCGTCAATATTGCGGATACGGGCGTCGATACGGCGGCGGTGGATTGCCTGGTCCACGCAGATGCATTCGATGATCTTCAAATCCGCGCGATATTTTGCCGCAAGCTTTCGCCACGCCGCGCGCGGGGCCTCGACCGGATTGACCGCGTCGATCAGGACGGAATGATTGAGCCGCAATTGTTCTGCTGCCAGGGCTTGTGCGACCTCATAGGCCGCGATCCCCGTTTGATCCCGGGAGAGGCCGCCGCGCCACATCGCCGCCTCGATCGGATCGACCGACAATAGCGGCAGCGAAAAATGCCGGGAAAGGCCTTCCGCCAGCGTGCTCTTCCCGGAACCGGGAAGCCCGGCCAAAACAACGAGCTTCAGCGTGGTCATCGGACGCTTATATCTGTGGCAGGGGTGATAAAATCAGCGGCCCGTAGTTTCCCCGGGTGCCTGCGCCTTGATCGCCAGCGCGTGCACGGACCCCTTCAGTTCCGCCTCGAGCGTCGCATTGACCATGCGATGACGTTCGATCCGGCTCTTCCCTTCGAAGGCCGGCGACACAATATATACCCGAAAATGCGTCTCGCCGCCCGGCCTGTGGCCGGCATGGCCCTCATGCAGATGTGATTCGTCCGTTACGTCGAGGCTTTCGGGTACGAAAGCTTCACTCAACTTGTTTATGATATCGTCCTTGGTGCTCATGACGGCGGCATTACGTCCGGGACCGTTTTTCGTCAATGCCGGATCGGAACAGAGGTATTCGCAATGTCAAGACTTGAAGCCTCGGGCATTGCGTAGTCAAAGTCAGCCATGCCAATCGATTCATCCAAATTCTTCGACTCCATTCGCATCAAGCCCAACAAGCTGAGCGCGAAGCAGCAGGCTGCGGCGCGCGAAGAATCCGCCATGTGCGAATGGCCGGAGTGCAAGAACAAGGGCCCGCACCGCGCGCCCAAGGGCCGCGAGAACTCGAAAGAGTACTGGCACTTCTGTCTGAACCACGTCCGCGAATACAACCAGGGCTACAATTTCTTCCAGGGCATGAGCGCCGATTCCGTCGCGCGCTATCAAAAGGATGCGCTGACCGGCCACCGCCCGACCTGGAAGATGGGCGCCAATGGCGGCAAGAAGGGCAAGGCCGGCACCGAGCCGGACATCGACGCCGCGTCCGATCCGTTCAGCATGTTCTCGGAGCTCAACGGCCGCGGCCGCTGGCGGCCCGGACCGGGCGGCGCGGCCGGCGAGGTCAAACCTGAGACCCGCAAGGTGATGAACGCCGAGCGCAAGGCGCTGCAGGTGATGGGGCTCGGCCCCGACGCGACGCTGGAAACGGTGAAGGCAAAATACAAGGCGCTGGTGAAGCAGCACCATCCCGACGCCAATGGCGGCGACCGCTCCACCGAGGATCGCCTGATCGAGATCATCAAGGCGTATAATTACCTCAAGACGGTCGTGCGCGGCGCATAGTTATCGTCGTCCCGGCGAACGCCGGGACCCATAGCCACCAACGGTCGTTGGTTTGCGCGCTGGTCGTTACCTTCCTTTTCCAACAACAGAAGCCGCGGAGTATGGGTCCCGGCTCAAGGCCGGGACGACGTGTGGAGAGTGTCTCACTCTCACAAACCAGAACCTCACCCCGGCATCGGCCCGATATACGCTGAGCTCGGCCGGATCAGCCGCCCGCCGCGCTGCTGCTCGCGGGCGTGCGCGGTCCAGCCGGCGGCGCGCGCCACCGCAAATATGGGCGTAAATGCCTGGCGCGGGATTTTCAGCGCGTCGAGCAGGATCGCGGTGAAGAACTCCACATTGGTGTCGAGCGGCCGGTCCGGATTTTTGCGCTTCAAGGCGTCGCGGATATAGGCCTCGACTTCGCCCGCGAACGGCAGATCCATGCCGCCGCCGGCGAGCCGTTCGATCGCGCCCTTGAGCACGTCGGCGCGGGGATCGCGTACCCGATAGACGCGGTGACCAAAGCCCATCAGCCGCTCGCCGCGCGCCAGTGCGCTGTCGACCCACGGCTTGATGCGCTCGCTCGAGCCGATGGCGTCGAGCATTTCCAGCACCGGCTCCGGCGCGCCGCCATGCAGCGGCCCCGTCAGCGCACAATAGCCGCCCGTCACCGCCGCAAACAGATCGGCATGGGTCGAGGCAATGACGCGCGTCGTGAAGGTCGAGGCGTTCATGCCGTGGTCGCACACGGTGACGAAATAGGCGTCGAGCGCCGCCGCTTCGCGCGCGTTTGGCTTGCGGCCGAGCATCATCGACAGCGTGTCGGCGGCATGGCTCGCGGTTGGATCGGGCATCACGGGATCGTTGCCTTTGGCGCGCTGCACCAGCGCGGCTGCGATCACCGGAAACGCGCCGACGATGGTGGCCTCATGCTGCAGTCCTGCTTCGGCGCGCAGACCCGCGATGGCTGCGCGAAAACCATCGACGATCGACAGGCCTTGTGTGATTCCGAGCAACTCCGGCAGCCGGGCGAAGGCGCGTTCGCGCCCGGCGCCAAGCGCGGCACGCACCGCGGCCTCGCCGACCGGCTGGCCGGTACCGCCGCTCCACAGCCGGGCGGTCACGCCCTCGAACCCGGTCTTGCGGGCCAGTTCGCCGACGCGCTCGCCGGCAATGATCAGTTCGCCGCGCTCACCATCGACGTGGCTCAGCACGGTTTCGGCGGCGGGGACGCCATCGAGGCCGATCGGGGTCTTTGAAAGCTGAATGTTCATGGTCGGATCTCCTTTGTGCACCGCAAAGGTGGATCCTCTCGACAGATTGATCAATCTTGATTATGTAAATCAATATGAAAAAATCCGCCGGCCTTTATCTCTCGGCCCGCGAGGCCTCCGCCGAACTCGCGATCTCGCAGGCGACGCTCTACGCCTATGTCAGCCGCGGCCTGATCCGCTCCGAGCCGTCGGCCGATTCGCGCAGCCATCGCTACCGCGCCGAGGACGTCCGCACGCTCAAGGAGCGGCGGGCGCCGGCGCCGGAGCCGCGCGGGATGCGCAGTTTCGATGCGGATTTGCCCGTCATGGATTCGGCGATCGCGACCATCACCGAGGACGGCCCGATCTATCGCGGCGTCAACTGCGTCGATCTCGCCGAGCGCGATACGCTCGAACACGCCGCGACGCTGTTGTGGGACGTCACCGGCGTCGATCCCTTTGCTCCGGACAATTGCCCGTCGATCTCGGATGAAATGCGCGCGGTGGCCGAGGCCGCCCGCGGCGCCAACGCGATCGATCGCGCCATTGCGGTGCTGGCGCTCTCGGCCGTTGCCGATCCGCGCGCCTTTACCCGCGCGCCCGAGGGACGCGCGATGGTCGGCGGCCGCATCCTGCGCCTGGTGGTCGCGACCATGCTGAACGCGAAGACCTCGCCGCAACCGCTGCACCTGCAGATCGCCAGGGCCTGGGCGCCCGATCACAAGCACGCCGCCGATCTGATCCGCCGCGCGCTGGTGCTGCTGGCGGATCATGAATTGAACGCCTCGACCTTCACCGTGCGCTGCGCGGCGTCGACCGGCCTAAACCTCTATGACGCGATGATTGCAGGCCTCGTTGCCCTGAAAGGTCCCAAGCATGGCGGCGCCGGCGTGCTGGCGGCGCAGCTGCTCAAGACGTTGGCCAAGGGCGACGTCGCGCCCCTGATTCGCGAGCGGGTGGCGTTGGGCGAGCGTTTCGCGGGCTTCGGCCACGGCGTCTACAAGCTAGGTGATCCCCGCGCGCAGGCCTTGCTGGAGGCTTTGGCGCGCTCGGGCGCAGAGCGCAAACTGACTCACGAAATCCCGGAACGCATTGCGGAAGCGACCGGCGAATTCGTCAATATAGACTATGCGCTGGCGGTGCTCGTGCACACGCTGGGCCTGCCGCCGGGCCATGAACTGGTGCTGTTTTCGATGGCCCGCACGGTCGGATGGATCGCGCATGCGAGCGAACAATTGCGCCAAGAGCGGCTGATTCGCCCGCGTGCGCGCTATGTCGGCCCCGCCCCGGGACGCGCCCGGATTACTTGACCGGCTTGGCCGGCTCGATCACGCCGCCGCCCTGGCGGCGGCGGATGATCCAGATCGCAAGCGCTGCAACCAGCGCACCGCCCAGCACCGCGAGCATCCAGAGATGCTTGGCCGTGCCGTGATGATGCGGCAGCCCGAAATATTCGTGCAGCACGGAGATCGCGAATACGCCCGGCAGCACATGGGCCATCGCCCAGACCAGGATGGCCGGAATATTCACGCCGTAAAACCGCAGCGGCGGCATGCCCAGCGCGCCCGCCGTGACCGGTACGAAGGCGCGGATCGGCGGCACAAAGCGCGCAAAGAACACCGCAAGCGCGCCACGGCTTTGGAAGAAGGCTTCGCTTTGCGCCACCACGGCGGGGTAGTTCTTCAGCGGCCAGACGCTGAGAATCTCGCGCTGCGAACGATGGCCAACCCAGAACGCGGTGCCGTCCCCGAGTGCGGCCCCGGCAATCGCTGCCGCCAGCACCGCCCACAATTTCAGTTCGCCGCCGGGCACCAGCGCGCTCAAGGCGAGGATGATGGTTGATCCCGGCACCAGCGAGCCGACCACCGGAACAGCTTCCAGCAGGGCGGCGAGGAATAGCGTCAGGTAAGCAAGCCACGGATGGGCCGAGACAAATGCGATCAGAGGATCGAGGAAGGAGGCCACAAAATTCCCGTTTCAGCCGCGTGGGTTGCCTGTTTCCCAGACCTAACAACTCGCCAAGGGGGCGGGAAGGGCCGTCCCGAGGCGTCGGTTCCGCGGCGGGCTGGCCCGGCCGCCGGGCAAAAGTACGGCGTGATTCGCAGGGCTGCCCTCCAAAAATCGAGTTCAGTGCCTATCTCAATGATAAGGCAGCGGAACTTTCATTGCGCGGCGGGCTTCTGCCGGCCGTTGCACTCTGCTAGGTTTGCGGCAACACCCATCCGCAGCCATTCAACAAATCTGGTTTCGGGAGCGCCCGGGACCTCGGAGGATTGATGACGACCGCCGCCATGCACAAAACTGTTGAGCCCGTCGGTTTGCCCGATATGAAGGTGTCGGTCCGGCAGGTATTTGGAATCGATACCGATCTCGAAGTGCCTGCCTATTCCGAAGTTGACCCGCACGTGCCGGACGTCGATTCGGATTACCGTTTCGATCGTGCCACCACGCTCGCGATCCTGGCGGGTTTCGCCCACAACCGCCGCGTCATGGTCACCGGCTATCACGGCACGGGTAAATCGACCCATATCGAGCAGGTCGCAGCGCGGCTGAATTGGCCCTGCGTGCGCGTCAACCTCGACAGCCATATCAGTCGTATCGATCTGGTCGGCAAGGACTCCATCGTCGTGCGTGACGGCAAGCAGGTCACGGAATTCCGCGACGGCATTCTGCCTTGGGCGCTGCAGCACAACATCGCGCTGGTGTTCGACGAATATGACGCCGGGCGCCCCGACGTGATGTTCGTGATCCAGCGCGTGCTGGAAGTCTCCGGCCGCCTGACGCTGCTCGACCAGAACAAGGTGATCAAGCCGCACCCGTCGTTCCGCCTGTTCTCGACCGCCAACACGGTCGGTCTTGGCGATACGTCGGGGCTCTATCACGGCACCCAGCAAATCAACCAGGGCCAGATGGACCGCTGGTCGATCGTCACCACGCTGAATTACCTGGCGCATGACGAGGAAGTCGAGATCGTGCTCGCCAAGGCGAAGCACTATCGCACGCAGGAAGGCCGCGACATCGTCAACAAGATGGTGCGGCTCGCCGACCTCACCCGTAACGCGTTCGCCAATGGCGACCTCTCGACGGTGATGAGCCCGCGTACGGTGATCACCTGGGCGGAGAACGCCGATATCTTCTCCGACATCGGCTTTGCGTTCCGCGTTACCTTCCTCAACAAGTGCGACGAGCTGGAACGGCCGCTGGTGGCTGAATTCTATCAGCGCTGCTTCAACGCGGAGCTGGCCGAGAGTTCGGTCAACGTGGCGCTCAGCTAGCCCATGCCAACCATTTCCGTCGAGCGCACCATTGGAAAGACCAAGAAGGCGGTGCTCGGCGGACTCATCGGCTACAACAACGAGAAGATGGGGAGGCAGAAATACAAGCGCCTCGCCATCTCCTTACGCGAAGGCGACAAGATCGTCGGCGGGATTGTCGGTGAGGTCTGGACCACGGTGCTGTTCATACAGTTGTTCTGGATGGAGCAGAAACTTCGCGGCAAGGATTTTGGAACAAAGCTGATCAAGGCGATTGAAGACGAAGCGAGACGGTTTGGGGCCACGCGGTCCTATCTCGATACGATGAGTTTTCAGGCGCCGGGTTTCTACCGCGCCTGCGGTTATGAGGAATTCGGTTCGATCGAAGGTTATCCTGAAGGCGTGACGCGCCATTGGTTCACGAAAGCGCTATGAGCACATCCAACTCCAAATTCCGCACCGGATCCAAGGAAGCGCCGACCGAACCGTTCAAGCGCGCGGTGACGTCGTGCCTGCGCGCGATCGCAAAAGCACCCGAGCTCGAAGTGACGTTCGCGGCCGAACGTCCGGGTCTCGCGCCGGGCAAGGCCCGGTTGCCCGAACCTGCGCGCAAGATGACGAAACGCGATGCCGCGATTGTGCGCGGCCACGCCGATTCGATCGCGCTGAAACTCGCCTGTCACGATCCCAAGGTCCACCGCAAGCTGATGCCGGGCAATCCGCAGGCGCGCGGCGTGTTCGAGGCGGTGGAGCAGGCCCGCGTCGAAGCGATCGGCTCGCGGCGGATGGCTGGTGTCGCGAAAAACCTCACCGCGATGCTCGACGATCATTTCCATCGCGGCAAATTCGACGAGATCACCGACCGCGCCGACGCGCCGCTGTCGGATGCGCTGGCGATGCTGGTGCGTGAACGGCTGACCGGGTTGGCGCCGCCCACCGCTGCTAAAAAAGTAGTCGATCTCTGGCGGCCGGTGCTGGAGGACAAGATCGGCGCACGGCTAGATCAGTTGAGCCGCGTTACCGAAGACCAGGCCAAGTTCGGCGACCTCGTGCACGATCTGCTGTCGGCGCTCGACCTTGGCGACGACCGCAACGCTGATGCCGATGACGACGAGAACAACGAGGAGAATCAGGACGGCGAGAACGATCAGTCCGGCGCCGAAGGCTCGCCCGACTCTGACGCCGCGCAGGAAATGAGCGCCGATCAGGCCCAGGCCTCGACCGACGAGATGTCGGAGAGCGCGATGGAAAGCGCGCAGGCTTCCACGTCAGACACCTTCGACGATGGCGAACTCGGCGACGACGAAACGCCGGGCGAGGCGACGCGGCCGAATTCGCGCGGCGCCAATGAACCACGCGGGCCGGAATATCACGCCTTTGCGCCGAAGTTCGACGAGGTGATCGCGGCCGAGGATCTCTGCGACCATGACGAACTGGAACGGCTGCGCAGCTATCTCGACAAGCAGCTGGCGCACCTGCAGGGCATCGTCGCGCGGCTGGCCAACCGGCTGCAGCGCCGCCTGATGGCGCAGCAGAACCGGGCCTGGGAGTTCGATCTCGAGGAAGGCATCCTTGACCCGGCGCGGCTGTCGCGCGTGGTCACCGATCCCTATCATCCGCTCTCGTTCATGCACGAAAAGGAAGCGACCTTCCGCGACACCGTGGTGACGTTGCTGCTGGACAATTCCGGTTCGATGCGCGGCCGTCCCATTACGGTGGCGGCGACCTGTGCCGATATTCTGGCGCGCACGCTGGAGCGTTGTGGTGTCAAGGTTGAGATCCTCGGCTTCACCACGCGCGCCTGGAAAGGCGGGCAGTCCCGCGAGGCGTGGCTTGCCGCCGGCAAGCCGGCCAATCCCGGCCGGCTGAACGATTTGCGCCACATCATCTACAAATCCGCCGATGCCCCCTGGCGCCGCGCGCGGAAAAATCTCGGGCTGATGATGCGCGAGGGGCTTTTGAAGGAAAACATCGACGGCGAGGCTTTGGATTGGGCGCACAAGCGCCTGCTCGGACGTCCCGAACAGCGCAAGATCCTGATGATGATTTCCGACGGCGCGCCGGTCGACGATTCCACCCTGTCGGTCAATCCGGGCAATTACCTCGAACGGCATCTGCGTCATATCATCGAGGAGATCGAGACCCGTTCGCCGGTCGAACTGATCGCGATCGGTATCGGTCACGACGTCACGCGGTATTATCGCCGTGCGGTTACCATCGTCGATGCAGAGGAACTCGGCGGCGCCATCACCGAAAAGCTTGCCGAGCTCTTCAGCGAGACCCACGGTGCCGCGCCCACGACAACGCGCCGGCCACGCCGTCTGCATTCCTGAGAGTATGCGCGCACCGGTGAGCCGCCGTCGCTTTCTGAAAACTGCAGCGGCGGGGCTCTCGGCCGCGGCGCTGCCTGCGATCGCGCGTGCGCAGACCGCAGTTCAGCGGCCGCCGAAGCCGGCAAGCCCGGATGAATATTCGGTCACCGCGCCGGTCTCGATCGAGGTCAATGCAAGGCCGCTGCCGTCGTTCGATACCCGCGACCGCTCACATGTGCGGTTTGGCTCGCTGGAATATCGCAGCGGGTTGATTCTGACCTCGCGGTTTCGCGGCTTCGGCGGCCTGTCGGGGCTGCGGCTCGACGCCAAGGGCGAGCGCTTCATCGCCATCAGCGACAAGGGCGGCTGGTTTACCGGCCGCATTGCCTACAAGGGCCGCGAGATGACCGGCCTCGACGATGTCGAAGCGTCGCCGATACTCGGTCCCGATGGCAAGCCGATCACCGCGCGCGGCTGGTTCGACACCGAGTCGATCGCGCTCGATGGTTCCTACGTCTATGTCGGCATCGAACGCGTCAATCAGATATTGCGGTTCGATTTCGCCAAGGGTTTTACGCGCTCGCTCGGCGAGCCGCTGCCGTTGCCGCCGGCGGCGCGCAAGCTGCCGTTCAACAAGGGGCTCGAGGCGCTGGTGATGGTGCCGAAGGGCCAGCCCCTGGCGGGGACGCTGGTCGCAATCTCCGAACGCGGGCTCGACGCCGACGGCAACATCATCGGCTTTATGATTGGCGGCAAGACGCCCGGCCAGTTCGGCATCCGCCGCACCGAGAATTTCGACGTCAGCGACGCGGTGTTGCTGCCCTCGGGTCAATTGCTGTTGCTGGAGCGCAAGTTTTCCATGCTCGGCGGCATCGGCGTCCGGATCCGGCGCATCGCGCCAAATTCAATCGCCTCAGGCGCCGTGATCGACGGTCCCACGATCTTCAACGCCGATCTCGGCAGTGAGATCGACAATCTGGAAGGCATCGAAGCCCATGTGACCGACGAGGGCGATACGGTGCTGACGCTGATCTCCGACGACAATTTCTCGATGATCCAGCGCAATCTGCTGCTGCAGTTCACGCTGGTGGATTGAGGCAGGCGGGGGCACTGCGTAACGCTGTTTTCGGAACGGTTCTTGCAGCGATCCGGGCAGTGAAACCGGAGCATTTGATGACCAGGTCCATTCGGGTAGTTTTCATCCTTTCGATCGTTTTCGCGGGTTTCGCCGCCCAGGCCGAAACCTGGCCTACCCGGATGATCAAGGCGACCATCCCCTTTGGCGCGGGCAGTGCGGCCGACGTCGTGCCGCGGTTGCTGTTCGATCGTCTGGCGGTCGAGCTTGGCCAGCCGATCGTGATCGAGAACCGCGCCGGTGCGGGTGGAACGGTCGGTTCGGGACTGGTGGCGAAGGCTGATCCCGACGGCTACAGCATTCTCTCCAACTCCAACGCGTTGACGATTGCACCGGCGATCTTTCCGAATCTGGCCTTCGATGCCGCGCGCGACCTCGCCTCGGTGCTGATGATCGGCTCCACCGCCAATGTGATGATCGTGCCGAATTCGCGTCCGTGGAAGACCATCCGGGATTTCATCGCGGACGCCAAGGGCAAGCCCGGATCGATCTCCTACGGTTCGGTCGGCATCGGCAGCGCGGTCCATATCAGTTCCGAGAAATTCCGCCTCGCCGCCGGCTTTGAGGCCATCCACGTTCCCTATCGCGGCGGCGGCGAGGTGATCGCCGATATTCTTGGCGGCCGAATCGATTTCTATTTCTGTCCGCTCGCAACCGCGCTGCCGCTGATCCGCGAGGGCCAGGTGCGCGCGCTCGTGGTATCGACGGCCAAGCGCGCCACTGAGCTGCCCGACGTGCCGACCCCGGTCGATGTCGGATTGAAGGATGCCGACAGCGCGATCTGGTTTGGCGTATTGGTGCCGTCGAAGACGCCGCGCGAGATCGTCGACAAATTGCATGCGGCGGGCACCAAGGTGCTGGCCGATCCGGTGACGCAGGAGGGCTTGAAAAAGCTCGCCATCGAGCCGATGCCGATGACCCCCGGCGAGATGGACGCACTCCTCAAGCGCGAGATCGCGGCCAATTTTGAGCTGATCAAGGCCGCCGGAATCAAACCGTAAGGGGAGGGTTGCGCTGGCGGCGGGTTGAGGGGAAGGGGGCGGCTCGCTACAGAGGAGGCCAGCGTCGTCCCCTTCGGTCCCCAGGAATCCCCATGAGCAACCTGTTCTCCCCGATCCAGCTGCGTGGCCTGAAACTCGCCAACCGCATCATGGTGGCGCCGATGTGCCAGTATTCCTCTGATGATGGCGACGCCAATGACTGGCACTTCACGCATATCAATTCGCTGGCGCTGTCGGGCGCTTCGATCTTCTGCATCGAAGCAACGGCGGTGGAGGCGATCGGCCGGATCACGCCGGGCTGCCTTGGCCTCTACAACGACGCCAACGAGGCCGCGCTGAAGCCGATCCTGGCCTCGGTGCGCAAGCGCTCCAAGGCTGCCGTGATGATCCAGCTTGCCCATGCCGGCCGCAAGGCGTCGAGCCACACGCCCTGGGACGGCGGCCAGCTGATCCCGGTGTCCGAAGGCGGCTGGCAGGCGGAAGGGCCGTCGGCGATCGCGCACAAGGCGAGCGAGACGCCGCCACTGGCGTTCGACGCGGCGGGTCTTGCCCGCGTGCGCGATGCGTTCGTCGCTGCCACCAAGCGCGCCGAGCGGCTCGGCATCGACGCCATCGAGGTGCACAGCGCCCACGGCTATCTGCTGCATCAATTCCTGTCGCCGATCTCCAACCAGCGCACCGATCAATATGGCGGGTCGCTGGAGAATCGCATGCGCTTTCCGCTCGAAGTGTTCGACGCGGTGCGCGCGGCGTTCCCGCACGACAAGCCGGTGGGCCTGCGGCTTTCCTCGACCGACTGGGTCGAGGGCGGCTGGGATCTGGCGCAGACGATCGAATATGCCAAAGAACTGAAAAAACGCGGCGTCGACTGGATCGACGCATCCTCGGGCGGCGTCAGCCCCTTGCAAAAAATCCCGCTCGGCCCCGGCTATCAGGTGCCATTCGCGCAAGCCATCAGGCAGGCGACCGGCCTCACGACGATTGCGGTCGGCCTGATCACCGAAGCCGGACAGGCCGAGGAGATCGTGGCGTCCGGCAAGGCCGACATGGTCGCGCTGGCCCGCGGCATGCTCTACGACCCGCGCTGGGGCTGGCACGCCGCCGCCGAACTCGGCGGCGAGGTGTTTGCGCCGCCGCAATACTGGCGCTCGCAACCCTCGACGCAGAAGGCGCTGTTCGGCGCGACCACATTCGGCACGCGGTAGCACTTTCTTCCTTCTCCTTTTGTGGGAGAAGGGAAGTAAGTACATCTCTAACGTCGTCATTCCGGGTTCGATGCTTCGCATCGCCCCGGGATGACGGATGCGCTTTGGCGCATCCGTCAATTCACTCCCGGCGGCGCATCCGTCGCCTTCACCTGCCAGAACCGCAGCATGCGCTGCGCATTGTCCAGCGTCAGCTTGGCGTATTGCGATTTCGCCGTCGCCAGTTCGTGCGGGCCCATGTTGCCGGACGCGAAGCGGCTGTCGAGCACGGCGGCCACGGTTTCCCAGCTCAGCCCCGCGACGCGGCAGGGGATCAAGAGGCCGTCGTCGCGCAGGCTCTGCATCAGCGGGCGAATGACGTCGATGCCGGAGCGCGACAGTTCGGCGAGTGCCGCCACCGTCTCCTCGTATTTGCGCTGCCTGGCAAAGCTCATCAGCGCGCCTTCGTTGAGCTGGCCGTTCTTGGCGAGCAGCGTCACGTAGCGCTTGGCGGAAGCAAAATCGCGCACGCGGGACATTTCGCGGCTGGCGCCGTCGGCGGCGGCCGCGATGGCGCCGCGGATTTCCTCGAACAGATGCGGCGGCGCGCGCGACAGCAGCCGCGTGCGCACGGCTTCGGTGGCGTCGCGCAGCAATTGCCGCCTGATATCCGCCGGCAGGTCGACGCGGATGCCGGTCTCGATCGCCAGCTCCGGATCGTGTTCGGCCTGCGCCAGCAGCACCGCAAAACCGTTCGTGGAAACCTTTGCGCCGGGATTGGCGACCAGCTTGCGGCTGACGCTCGGATAATGCCGCGCCAGCAGCGCGTCGGTGACGATCTCGGCGAGCCACCAGCGGCCGGATATCGCGAGCAGATGCGCCTCGCTTTTGGTCTGCGCGAGCTCGACCAGATCCTCCGCCGACAGCCGCGCGGATTCGGTCAGCACGGGCGCTGCGACCGAAATATCCTCGTTGTGGGCGAGGCGCCGGATCACGGCCTGCGGCGCCTGCTTCACCGATGCGAGCTGGCTGCTCATTTCGGCGAGCGCGATGCGTGCGCTGACGTCGGCGATGGCGCGCAGCTCGATGGTCCTGATCAGCCGTTCGAGCACGTCGCCGAACAGCTCGATCTGTTCGCCATTGAAGCCGTCGGCCGAGGTCAGGAACAGGTCCGTGACGCGTCGGAAGGTCTCGAGGTGTTTTTGCGCCGAGCCGGCCTTGATGGCGGCCTCGACCTCGTCGGCGATGGATTGTTCTAGCATCGCTCGTCCTGAGCGTTCGAAGCCAATTCTGGCACAGGGAAAAAGCGTATGGGCAATAGCTGAACAGTCGGTAAAATTCAGGGTGTTGGGCCGGCCTCTCACCGTCATTGCGAGCGAAGCGAAGCAATCCATCGGGCGAGTTACTCAGTGAAACTACGGAGATTTGGGTCGCCGCGTTCAATGCTGCGCTGATGGGGAAGGTGGGGTAGGGGTCTCGCGCCATTCTCCGCCGTCGTCCCGGCCTTGAGCCGGGACCCATACTCCGCGGCGGTTGTTGTTGCAGAAGGTCACTAAGGCCGGCGATCTCACCGATAGGCCGCGGCGTATGGGTCCCGGCCTTCGCCGGGACGACGTGGATATAGCTTCGCGTTCTCGCGGCACATGGCGCCCGAGGTTTGCAGGTAATCTTCGCCCCCGAAATTCAGAGGGCGCAGGGAATGCCGGATGCGCGCTGCACCCGCGGTCTCATGTGCGTTCTGTGCTAAAAAAGCTGCACATGAGCATACAGGGCAGCGGAGAACATCCGACATTCCCTGCGCAGTGGCTTTACGGCTTATGACGCGCTC